>SCTG01000156.1 GCA_004298335.1 Nitrospirota bacterium | reverse complement strand
CTGGCGAACGCAACTTCACCTTTTCCGTTCAATGAAAGTCCGTTGAAACTTGAGAACACACCGTTACCGTCTGGAATGGGATTATTGCCGCGGGCTATTTGGACTAGACGACCATCGCCCGCGAGGAAAACTCCTTTGTCATCTCTGAATGATCGGTTAGTGTCGCGCAGGGTACTTATGAACGCCACCAATCCGCTTCCTTGATTATCGATGGACGTGCCATCAAATGATGCAAGCATGCCATTGCCGTCAGGCGCGGGTTGACCTAGCCGAACAATTTCAGTAACCGAATCCGCTGAACCGGCACAGATTGCTTGATTATTTCCAAAGGGCGCTCCGGTAAGTTGCGCCACAAAAATGACTTTGCCGTCTTTGGTTAGACTTCGTGGTTGATTGCCCGGCGTGCCAAGCTCCCATGGAAGATCAAATCTTGAAAATATTCCGTTTCCATTGGGCGCCCGCTGACCTGCCCGAACAATTTGGATGATGCTCCCAGAAAACGCAGCAGAGCTTTTTGGCAAAGCCTCACGCTTAGGGATTTGAAGAGTTTGACTGCCCGCCTTGCTCTCTCCAGTGGACTTCGGGGCAGAAGGCGTTCTTTGTAAGGACTGGGGGGGCGCCATTGGTCGACACCTGTCATCGATCTTTTGATTCGAGTATAGCTCGGTGCCATCCTCCTGTGGGCAAACCCAAAGGTCAGCCTGCGCAGAGCTAACCAGCAGTCCCAATCCTAAAAGGAAAAGAATGGGGTATCTCACGCTCATCTATTCTGCGGTAGGTGGCCCAATCAGTTCTCTGATCTTCGCCCCGATGTCCTTGGCGGCCATGAGGGCCTCGCCGACCAGGATGGCCCGTGCGCCAGCCTCGGCCACGCGCTTCACATCGTCCCTCGTCGCAATCCCGCTTTCGCTGACGATCAGCTTGTCCCCCGGAATGCGCTTGGCCAGCCGGACGGTCACGTCGAGCGACGTCGCGAACGTCGCCAGGTCGCGGTTGTTGATCCCGATGAGCCGGGACTCGGGGAGCCGCTCGAGTACGAGATCCAGCTCGCGCTCGTTATGCACCTCGATCAGCACGTCGAGGCCGAACTCCTGCCTGGCGAGGTGGTAGAAATCGATCAGTTGCGGACGGTCGAGCGCCGCCACGATCAGCAGCACGGCGTCCGCGAGATGCGCCCGCGCTTCGTAGAACTGGAGCTCGTCCACCATGAACTCCTTGTTCAGCGCCGGCAGCGGGACCTCCTCCCGGATCGTGCGAAGGCAGTCGAGGCTGCCCTGGAAGAATTCCTGGTCCGTGAGCACGGAAAGCGCAGACGCGCCGTGCTCGAGATAGGTCCGGGCGACGGCCAGCGGGTCAAAGTCCTCGCGGATAACGCCCTTGCTCGGCGACGCCTTCTTGACCTCGCCGATCAGGCGGGGCGTCTCGCCTCTGGGGATGGACGCCGGGCCGGCCGGCCCGATGGAAGGCCGGGCCGTATGCCCGGCCAGCGCCCGGTAGAAGCCAATCGGCGCCGGCAGGTCACGGATCGTGGTCTTGAGAGCGGTCAGATAGCGGGCGTTCTTCTTCTCGTTGACCTCCCGCCTTTTGTGCTCAAGGATTTTGTCGAGGATCATGGGCGCAGGGCGTCACCGGTTGGTCCACTTGATCAGGCGCTCCAGCTTATCCATCGCGGCCCCCGATCGGATGATGGTCTGCGCCAGCGCCACGCCGTCCTGCAGCGTCGCAGCCTTTCCGCAGGCGACCAGCGCCGGCGCGGCGTTGAGCTGGACGAGCTGCTGGCGGGGCCCTTCCCGGCCGGACAGGACGTCCCGGATGATGCGGGCGTTCTCCTCGGCGTCGCCGCCGGCCAGGTCTTTGGGGCGCGCCCGAGAGAACCCGAAATCGCGGGGCTCCACGACATAGCTGGTGAGACGGCCCGCCTTCCCTTCGCAGATGCGGGTCCGGTCCGTGAGCGTGATCTCATCCAGCCCGTCCATGCCGTGCACCACATAACAATGCCGGACGCCGAGCCGCATCAGGACGTTCGCCATCAGGTCGCACAGATTCTCCTCGTACACCCCGACGATCTGGACGGTCGCGCCGGCGGGGTTCGTCAGCGGGCCCAGGAGATTGAAGATCGTGCGCACGCCGATCTCCTGCCGCGGACCGACGGCATGCTTCATGGCGCCGTGAAACACCGGCGCGAAGAGGAACCCGATGCCGATCTCGTTCACGCACGCTTCCACCTGCTCGGGCGGGAGGTCGATCTGCACGCCGAGGCACTTCAGGACATCCGCGCTGCCGGAACGCGACGACACGGCCCGGTTGCCGTGCTTGGCAACGGTGATCCCCGCGCCGGCCACCACGAAGGCGACCGCCGTGGAAACGTTGAAGGTCGCGCCCCCGTCTCCCCCCGTCCCGCAGGTGTCCACGATCAGCGGATCGGTCGGCCGGATGCGCACGGCTTTCTCCCGCATGGCCCGTGCGGATCCCGTGATTTCGTCGGCCGTTTCGCCGTTCATGCGAAGCGCGGTGAGATAGGCGGCGATCTGCGCCGGCGTCGCCTGGCCGTCCATGACCTCCAGCATGACGGTCTCGGCCTCGGCCTCCGTCAGGTGCTGCCGGTCGATGAGTTTGGCGATGGCGTCCTTGATCATGATCGGAACCGCCCGGCTCTGCTATCGACCCAGAAAGTTGCGCAGCAGGTCCTTGCCAGGACGCGTCAGGATGGATTCGGGATGGAATTGCACGCCTTCGACCGGAAGGGTCCGGTGGCGCAATCCCATGATCTCCCCTTCGGCGGTCTCGGCCGAGATCTCCAGGCAGGCCGGCAGCGTCTCCCGCCGCACGATCAGGGAGTGGTACCGCGTCGCCTCGAAGGGGTTCGGCACCTCGCGGAAGATCGTCTTCCCGTCATGCTTGATCCAGGACGTCTTCCCGTGCATCAACCGCCCGGCGCGGACCACCTCGCCGCCGAAGGCTTCGCCGATGCTCTGATGGCCCAGGCACACGCCCAAAATCGGAATCTTCCCGGCCAGCCGTTTGATGGTCTCGACCGACACGCCCGCTTCCTTCGGCGTGCAGGGCCCCGGGGAGATCACGATCCGCTCCGGCTTCATCGCCGCGATCTCGTCCACCGTGACCGCGTCGTTGCGCACGACCCGCACGTCCTGCCCGAGTTCCCCGAGGTACTGCACGAGGTTGTAGGTGAAGGAATCGTAGTTGTCGATGACCAGCAGCATCGTTTCAGTCCAGCCCGCGCTCGGCCATCTCCGCGGCCCGCATCATGGCCTTGGCCTTGTTGCAGGTTTCGACATACTCGGCTTCGGGGTCCGAATCCGCCACGATGCCGGCGCCGGCCTGGATGAAGGCCTGGCGGCCTTTCACCACGACGGTCCGGATGTTGATGCAGGTGTCCATGTTGCCCGAGAAGCCGAAGTACCCGACCGCGCCCGCATAGGGGCCCCGCCTCGACGGCTCGAGCTCCTCGATGATTTCCATGGCGCGGATCTTGGGGGCGCCGGAGACCGTCCCGGCCGGAAAGCAGGCCCGCAGGACATCGTAGGCGTCCTTGCCCTTTTGCAGGCGGCCCTCCACCTGGGAGACGAGATGCATGACGTGCGAGTACTGCTCCACCACCATGAAGTCCTTGACGCGGACGGTTCCCGGACGCGCCACCCGTCCGACATCGTTGCGGCCCAGGTCCACCAGCATCACGTGTTCGGCACGCTCCTTCTCGTTGGCCAGGAGTTCCTCCCGCAGCGCGCGGTCCTCATCGTCGGTGGCCCCGCGGCGCCGGGTGCCGGCGATCGGGCGCAGTTGCACGAGATCGTCCTCGCAACGGACCAGCACCTCCGGCGACGCCCCCACCAGCTCCACCTCCGGAAACCGCAGGTAGTACATGTACGGCGAAGGGTTGATGACCCGCAGCGCGCGGTAAATGTCGAACGGCCGTGCCCGAATGGACGCCTGCCACCGCTGGGACAGGACGCCCTGGAAGATGTCGCCGGCCTTGATGTACTCCTTCGTCTGCACCACCACCTTCTCGAAATCGGCTTTGCTCATATTGGACGTGAAGGCGAGCGGACGGCGGCTCGGGGGACGTCGTGAAGCCGGCCGGCGCCCCGTGCGGAGCCGCGCGATCATCCGGTCGATCCGGCGGACGGCATCGGCGTAGGCGTCTTTATGATTGCGCTCGCCGACATGGGCGTTCGCCACGACCTTGATCGTCTGGGCAACATTGTCGAAGACGAGGAGCGTATCCGTGAGCAGGAAGCAGGCCTGCGGCAACCCCAGCGCATCCCTGCGCAGCGCGGGGAGCCGCTCGAACTGGCGGACCACGTCATAGCTCAGATAGCCCACCGCGCCGCCGCAGAACCGGGGCAACCCGGGAACCGGGACCGGACGGTACTCCAACATGATTTCGCGGAGACAGTCCAGTACATCCGTCTTCACCGGAATCCGCCGGCGGCGCCGTCCGTTCGACACGATCACTTCCCGGTCGTTGCCGTGAATCAACGTCGGCGAGCCGCTCCCCAGAAACGAGTACCGCGCCCACTTTTCCCCGCCCTCCACGCTTTCCAAAAGGTAGGCGCACGACCCCCGGTCGATCTTGGCCAGAGCCGAGACCGGCGTTTCGAAGTCGGCCAGGACTTCCCGGAAGACGGGAATCAGATTTCCCCGCCTGGCCAGCGCGCAAAACTCTTTGAAATCAGGAGTGTATCCGCCGGTGTTCATGCAGAAACGGTAGCATAGCTTCACCGGCGAGTCAATGCGGCAGGATTAATTGATTTCACCTATTGGCGTCATCGCTCGTAATAATCTTTCTCCGGCGCTTCGTCGAAATCGTCGGCGTCATGCCCGTGCCGGGTCCCCTCGCCTTCAATACGCTCCTCCAGGTCGGCCAGGCGGTTCCACACCGAATCCACTTTCTCATCCAGACGGGCCAGCCGGTCCGCGACGACCTTGTCCTGATCGCGGCGCCCGCCGCCCCCCTCCCCGCCGATGGAAGGACGCCGGCTCAATTCCAGCCTGACCGTCTCCAACTCACGCGCCAGCCGTTTGACTTCAGCGGCCAGGTCGCCGCCGCCACTCTGCGCGGTTTTTCCCGACAGTGCAGGCCCCTTCTCCCTGCCGGCATCGTTCCGGGCTTGCAGAGGCTTGCCCGCCTTGGCGGCCTTTGCCTTCCGCGGAGTTTGCTGCTTTCCCTTGGCAGGCATTGTCGCGCGTCCTCCTTCCCCCACCTGACTGGGTAAACGCAAGGTTTATGGTGTCAGCCACCCCTGGTCGGCGAAGCTGACATACTGCCGGTCTCCGATAATAACGTGGTCCAAGACCCGAATGCCAATGATCTCCCCCGCCGACACGAGACGGCGGG
>SCTG01000155.1 GCA_004298335.1 Nitrospirota bacterium | reverse complement strand
TTTCTTCGTGGCACAGCGGTTGCTCATGCCCTGGTACAAGTCACGGCGAATCGGTCGACAGGCAAAAACGGAAAGGGGGTGAGGACAATGGCGTGGGGAATCTTCATGACGTTCCTGACACTGTTCGGGATGATGGGGCTGGCAATCATGGATGCCGCGACGCCGGAAGGGACTGCTCATCACTCTTCCGCGAACGCGACGCTGGAGGGCTCAGCGCATGAAAAACCGGAACTGCCGAAGGCGGCGTAAGACAGCCGATCCACAGCGTGCGGGAGCGCCTGCGCACGGCACTCCCGCACACGGAGGCACCGACAGCCGCAAATAATCCATCTACGGAGGACACCATGCCGTTTGGAATGCATACCAAGGACACACCCGGCAAAGGCCGGATCCTGATCGTGGACGACGAGGACTCAATCAGAAAAGCGCTCCGCCTGACCCTGACGAAAGCCGGCTACGACGTGGTGGAAGCCGACGATGGAGCGAAGGGCATCGAGACGATCAGATCGGGCGACAATCCGCTCATGGTGGATGTCGTCATCTGCGACATCCGCATGCCCAGGATCAACGGGCTGGAGGCGATCGTCTATTTCCGCCAGCAGTACCCGTCCGTCCCCGTGATCGTGCTGACGGGATACCCGGACATCCAGCTGGCGACGGATCTGCTCAGGCAGGGCGTCGTGGATTATCTCGTGAAGCCGGTGGAACGGAACCAGCTGGTAGCGTGCGTGGAACGGGCCATGGAGCAGCGCACGGCCCTTGTGCAGCACCACTGAGCCCTAGTCCATCGCGTTGATGACCAGGCCGGTGAGGGGCTTGGGATAGAAGTAGGTGGACTTGTGGGGCATCCGGTCGCCGGCGCGGGCGACATCCTTGACCTCAGTGACCCTGGGGGGATTGAGCAGCACCGCGAGCTCGCCGTCGCCGCGGGCCATCGCGGCCAGCACCTCCTCCTCATCCTTGATATAGATCAGGCGCTCCTCGTCCTTCGGCTCCATGCGCATGGCGTCGCGGAACACCACCTGCTGGAGGATCGAGACATCGAGCCGCTCGCGGGCCGACGTCCCCAGCCGGGCCAGGCCCTCCGCATTGAGGGTCAGCACCTCGTACCGGGCCTCCCCCCGCACAATGAGCCCCAGGACATGCGCGTTGGTCCCCCGCGCAGACTGGAGCGTGCTTAAAAATTTCGCCCGCGCCGCCGGCTCCGTCCCGGCCGTGAACGGGATCGCGTCCACCGTGAACGTCTCTGCCAGCCGCTGGCGGAATTCAGGCGAGGGGCACGGCAGCGGACGAGGGAGCACGCGATGCGTCGGGAGGATGGTCAGGCCCGGATCGTCGAGGTTCGAGAAATACATCAGCACCCAGTCGGAGGGAAGCGGTCCCTTATTCCCCGACGCCTGCTGCTGCGCGTTCCGGTACCGCAGCGCCGACTCGTACCGATGGTGCCCGTCCGCAATGAACAGCGGGAGCGGCTTCATGGCCGTCACGACCCGGTCGAGCGCCTGCTGGTCGCTGACGGTCCAGAGCAGGTGCCGGACACCGTCGGCGTCCGTGACGGCGAACCGCGGCTGTCCCTTCTCGACCGTCCGATCCAGCGTCCGGATGATGGCGCCCTCGGCATCGGAGTAGAGCGAGAAGATGGGGCTGAAGTTGCTGCGGCAGGTCTCCAGCAGCTGGTAGCGGTCGTCCTTCGCGGCGGCACGGGTGTTCTCGTGGGGAAAGATGCGGCCGGTGCCGAACTCTTCCAGCTTGACCAGCGAGAGGAACCCGCGCATGGTCCGGGTCTGCCCGCCGCGCAGCCGGTACTCGACCGCGTACAGGTACATCGCCGGCCGGTCGTCCCGGCGGAGGAGCCCGTCGCGCAGCCACTCCCGTAGAAAGCGATCGGCCCGGGTATACCGGTTGTCTTGGGGGCTGTCGCCGGGGTGCTCCTGGCCCAGCTCCAGACGGATGATGTTGCCGGGGTGGCGGGCGTAGAGTGCCGCCTGTTCAGCCGGGCCGATCACATCATACGGCGGGGCCACCACGGACGTGACGTCGCCCACCTTGGCCGGATCGTACAACACGCCGCGAAACGGAAGAATCTCAGCCATGATCTCTCCTCAATGATACCGCTCGACCACAAACCGATAGAGCTCGACGGGCTCCGATTCGCCGATGCCCCCTTTCTTGCGCGCGACCGACAGCTGCTCGTCCACCGAGGCGATCCCTTCGATATCGGGCAACAACAGCCCACGCCTGGCCCCGGCCTTGACGATGACCCCGTACCGCCGCACGTCCAGGTCCCCGGGCCCGGCCACGCGCTCCGGCTCGCCCAGGATGTCCACGGACACGGTCAGCTCCGCGAGCTCCTCCTCCTCGACGGGCCGGAACCGCGGATCCTTCGAGGCCGCGCTGATGGCGTTCTCCACGATCTCCACGGCGAGCGTGTCCCGCTGCGGTTCGATCGTGCCGATGCAGCCGCGCAATTCACCCCGCTTCTTCAACGAGACGAACACGCCCGCGCGCCGGCGCAAGACCGGAAACCGTTCGAGCAGGCCCTCGGGCGGAGCGAGAAACCGAAAGTCACAGACATAGGCGTTCATGGCGTCGATCGCGAGCTGCACGAAGGGATGGACCTGGGAGGGACTGGCGCCGGCCATCGAGCCGTCAGACTATCAGATGTTAGTGATCGCGCGACACCATGTAGTCCGCGACCACGTGCAGGGCCCGCTTGTGCACGGAATCCTCGAAGGGGTCGAGATGCGCCTTCGCAGCCTGCACGAACCCGCGCGCCGCGGTCATGGCATAGTCGATCGAGCCGTAGCGCTCCATCAGCGACACGACCCAGGCCAGCTCGCCGTTGATGTTGGGCTTCTGCTCCATGACCTCCGCAAGCCGCGCCCGTTCCCGGTCCGTGCAGTGCGTGCGCAGGTGCAGGAGGGGCAGCGTCACCTGGCCCTCCCCCAGGTCCTTGCCGAGCGATTTGCCGAGCGACTCCCGCGGCGCGGCGTAATCGAGCGTGTCGTCCGCCACCTGGAAGGCCACGCCGATCGCCTGGCCGAACCGGAACGCCGCGCCGCGCAGCGCGGGATCGGCGTCCGCCACCACCGCGCCCATCCGGCAGGCCGCCGCGATCAGGGCCCCGGTCTTGTGTTCGACGATCTTCAGGTATTCCCGCTCGGAGATCGCGGCGTCGTCCCTGTAGGAGAGCTGCATCAGCTCGCCCTCGGCCATCTTCCGGCAGGCCTCCGAGAGGCATTCGTTCACATCCTGGCTGCGGAACCCCACGATGCGGCAGATCGCCTGGCAATAGAGATAGTCGCCGACGAGAATCGCCACCTGGTTGCCCCACAGGCCGCCGGCGGTCTTGCGCCCCCGCCGCAGATCGGCGTGGTCCACGACGTCGTCATGCAACAGCGTGGCTGTGTGGATGTACTCGATCAGGCCGGCCAGGAGCACGTCGTCCCGGCCGGTGTAGCCGGCCGCGCGGGCGCTCAGGATCAGCAGGAGGGGGCGGATCCGCTTGCCCCCGCTGTTGAGGATGTGGGCGCAGACGGTGTTGACCAGCGCGACCTTCGAGTCCAGGTTCTGGCGGATCTGGTCCTCGACGGCGTCGAGTTCCCCGCGATAGCAGTCCCAGACATCGCTCATACCCGCGATGGCGCATGTGTTCACGCGTTCAGACATGGGCGGATACTAGGTAAGCGCCGGTGGTTTGTCAAGCGCCCCTCTTGGGTGCTACGCTCGGCCTCCATGTGGCCGTTCTTGAACGTGTGGCTGCACATCCTCGCCGCGGTGATCTGGATCGGCGGCATGCTCTTTTTGTCCCTGATCGCCGTGCCCGTCCTGCGCGGGGTCGACGCCCCGCTTCTCCGGCGGGATCTGTTCCGGGCGATGGCCCTTCGGTTCAGGCGGCTGGTCTGGCTCTGCTTTGCCGTCCTGGTCCCGACGGGGATCGTGAACCTGCTGTATTACGGAAACACCACCGCCGGCTCCCCCTACATGAAAGTTCTGCACATCAAGCTCGGGCTGGTTGTCTTCCTGGTCATCATGGGCCTGGTTCACGACTTCGTGATCGGTCCCCGCGCGGCGCGCGCGCTGTCCCGCGACGGGCTGCCTCCGACCGGCGCCGACCTCTTCATGGTGGCGCTGGCGCCCTGGATCGGCCGGTTCAACCTGCTCCTGGGGATCGTGATCCTGACGCTCGCCGCGGCCCTGACCCGCAGCCATTAGTCCGAACGGTCCCGGCTCATGCTTATTGGACCTACCCCGTGAAACCCCTGATTCAGCCTGGGTTTGCGGGCTTTCCGGGACGACGATTCGCTTGACACGTCCGCGCCCCCTCAAGTAGGATGCAATCATTCGTAACGGCTTGTCGAGCAAAGGAATTCCGCCCATGAGCGAAGAATTGCGCATCCCCGGTTTCCCTCCGAAACAAGGCCTCTACGATCCCCGTCATGAGAAGGACGGCTGCGGCATCGGTTTCGTCGCCAACATCAAGGGCGTCAAGTCGCACGACATCGTCCGCAAGGGGCTCCAGGTCCTCGCCAACTTGTTCCACCGGGGCGCCCAGGGCTGCGACCCCTGCACCGGCGACGGCGCCGGCATCCTGCTCCAGGTCCCGCATGACTTCCTCAAGCGCGCCTGCGCCGACGTCCGCGTGAAGCTGCCGAACGCCGGCGAGTACGGCGTCGGGATGGTGTTCCTGCCGCGCGACGCCGCCGCGCGCACACAGTGCGAGACCCTCTTCGCGAAAGTCATCGAGGAGGAGGGCACGCGGCTCCTGGGCTGGCGTGACGTGCCGGTCAAGAGCGACGCCATCGGCGAACAGGCGCGCCGCACGGAACCGGCCATGCGCCAGGTCTTCATCGCCCGCGACATCCTCAACGAGGCGCAGTTCGAGCGCAAGCTCTACGTCATCCGCAGGCGCGCGGAGAACGCCATCCGCGCCTCCGCCATCGAGGGACGGGAGTATTTCTACATTCCGAGCCTCTCCGGCAACACCATCGTGTACAAGGGCCTGCTCCTGCCGGACCAGATGCCGCTGTACTACCAGGACCTGACCGATTCCAGCGTGACCAGCTCGATCGCGGTGATCCACTCGCGTTTCAGCACGAACACGTTTCCCACCTGGCCGCTGGCGCACCCCTACCGCTACGTCTGCCACAACGGCGAGATCAACACGCTCAAGGGCAACGTGAACTGGATGCGGGCGCGCCAGGGGCGGCTCCAGTCCGAGCTGTTCGGCCAGGACATCCCCAAGCTCTTCCCCATCGTGCGCGAGGACCAGAGCGACTCGGCCTGCCTCGACAACGCGCTGGAGTTCCTGGTGCTGGGCGGCCGCTCGCTGCCGCACGCGATGATGATGCTGATTCCCGAGCCGTGGGTGGGCAACCCGCAGATGGACCTGGACCGGCGCGGGTTCTACGAATACCACGCCGCCGTGATGGAGCCCTGGGACGGCCCGGCGGCCGTGTGCTTCACCGACGGCAGGCTGGTCGGCGCGACGCTCGACCGGAACGGCCTGCGCCCCTGCCGCTACCAGGTCACCACCGACGACCTCGTGGTGCTCGCCTCCGAAGCCGGCGTGCTCCCCTACGACGTGAAGGACATCCGCCAGAAGGGCCGGCTGCAGCCCGGCCGCATGTTCCTCGTGGACACCACGCAGGGCCGCATCATCGACGACGAGGAGATCAAGGCCGACATCGTGGGGCGGAAGCCGTACCGGGCCTGGGTCACCCAGTACCGCATCTCGCTGGACGAGCTGCCGGAACCGCTGAACGTCCCGCAGCCGGACCACCAGACGATCCGCCAGCGCCAGCAGGCGTTCGGCTACACGGTGGAAGAGCTGAAGATGGTCATCACCCCGATGGTCGTGAACGGCGAGGAGCCGGTCTCGTCCATGGGCACCGACACGCCGCTGGCGGTGCTCTCCGAGCGGCCGCAGCTCCTCTTCAAGTACTTCAAGCAGCTGTTCGCGCAGGTGACGAACCCGCCGATCGACCCGATCCGCGAGCAGCTGGTCATGTCGCTGGTCACGAACATCGGCCCGAAACCCAACGTGATGGACGAGACCCCGGAAGCCTGCCGCCGCATCAAGGTGCAGCAGCCCATCCTGACCAACGCGGAGCTGGAGAAGATCCGCCTGATCGCCGACCCGCACTTCAAGAGCAAAACCCTGCGGATGCTCTTCCGCACGGCGGAGGGGCCGGAGGGCCTGGGCGCGGCGGTGGACGACCTCTGCCAGCAGGCCTCGCAGGCGATCAAGGACGGGTACAAGTTCCTGATCCTGAGCGACCGGGGCGTGAACGACGAGTGGGCGCCGATCCCGAGCCTGCTGGGCATCTCGGCGATCCACCACCACCTCGTGCGCGAGTGCACCCGCACCGAGGTCGGCCTGATCCTGGAGACCGGCGAGCCCCGCGACGTGCACCACTTCGCCTGCCTCATCGGCTACGGCGCCGGCACGATCAACCCGTACCTCCTCTTCGAGTCGCTCGTGGACATGGAGCGGGACGGCTACCTGCCGGAAGGCCTCGACGCGGCGACGGCCGAGTCCAAGTTCATCAAGGCAATCAACAAGGGGCTCCTGAAGATCTTCTCCAAGATGGGCATCTCCACCGTCCAGTCCTACTGCGGCGCGCAGATCTTCGAGGCCATCGGCCTGAACCAGGAGCTCGTGGACGGCTACTTCACCGGCACCGCCTCCCGCATCTCGGGCATCGGCATGCGCGAGATCGGCGACGAGACGCTGCGACGGCACGCGCTGGCGTACACCCCGGCGCCGATCCGCCAGCTCGACTTCGGCGGCGAGATCCACTACCGCGTCCAGGGCGAGCACCACAACTGGAATCCCGAGACCATCTACCGGCTCCAGCACGCCACGCGGGCCAACAGCGCCACCACCTATAAGGAGTTCGCGGCGCTCGTCAACGACGAGAGCAAGCGCCGGTCGAACATCCGGGGGCTCCTGGAGATCAAGACCCTGCCGACGCCCATCCCGCTGGAGGAGGTCGAGCCGGCGAAAGACATCGTCAAGCGGTTCACCACCGGCGCCATGTCCTTCGGCGCGATCAGCAAGGAGGCGCACGAGACGCTGGCCGTCGCCATGAACCGCATGGGCGGCAAGAGCAACACCGGCGAGGGCGGGGAAGACCCGGAGCGGTTCCTCCCGCTGCCCAACGGCGACTCCAAGAACAGCGCGATCAAGCAGGTGGCGTCGGCGCGGTTCGGCGTCACCACGGACTACCTGGTCCACGCGCGGGAGCTGCAGATCAAGATGGCCCAGGGCGCCAAGCCCGGCGAGGGCGGCCAGTTGCCCGGCCACAAGGTGGACGAGACCATCGCCCGGCTGCGGTATGCAACGCCGGGGGTCCAGCTCATCTCCCCGCCGCCGCACCACGACATCTACTCGATCGAGGACCTGGCGCAATTGATCTACGACCTGAAGAACTCCAACCCCGACGCGGCCATCTCGGTGAAGCTGGTCGCGGAAGTGGGCGTCGGGACCGTCGCCGCCGGGGTCGCCAAGGCCAAGGCCGACAAGGTGCTGATCAGCGGGGACTCCGGCGGGACCGGCGCCTCGCCGCTCTCCTCCATCAAGTACGGCGGCATCCCCTGGGAGCTCGGCCTGGCCGAAACGCACCAGACGCTCGTCCTGAACGACCTGCGCGGCCGCATCAAGGTGGAGACCGACGGGCAGATGAAGACCGGCCGCGATGTCGTCATCGCCGCGCTGCTGGGCGCCGAAGAGTTCGGCTTCTCCACGGCCCCCTTGATCGTCGAAGGCTGCATCATGATGCGCAAGTGCCACCTCAACACCTGCCCGGTCGGCATCGCGACCCACGACCCGGCGCTCCGCGCCAAGTTCACCGGCCAGCCGGAGCACGTCGTCAACTACTTCTTCTTCGTCGCCGAGGAAATCCGCGAGTGGATGGCCCAGATGGGCTTCCGGAAGTTCGAGGACATGATCGGCCGCACGGACAAGCTCCGCGCCCGGAAGGCCCTCGACCACTGGAAGGCCAAGGGCCTGGACCTTTCCGCAATCCTGGCCCGGCCGCAGGTCGGGCCGGAGGTCGCCCGCTTCTGCGTCACGAAGCAGGACCACGGGCTGGACCGGGCCATCGATTGGAAGCTGATCGAGCTGTGCAAGCCGGCCATCGAGCAGAAGCAGCCGGTGAAGCTGGACCTGCCCATCCGGAACGTGAACCGGACCGTCGGCACCATCCTCTCCAGCGCGATCGCCAAGAAGTACCGCCTCGAAGGCCTCCCGCCCGACACCATCCACATCAAATTTACCGGATCGGCGGGCCAGTCGTTCGGCGCCTTCCTGGCGCGGGGCGTGACGCTCGAGCTCGAAGGCGAGTCCAACGATTACCTCGGCAAGGGCCTCTGCGGCGGGCGGATCATCGTCTATCCCCCGAAGGGCGCCACGTTCGTCCCCGAGGAGACCATTCTCATCGGCAACACGTCGCTCTATGGCGCGACCCAGGGCGAGGCGTTCTTCTACGGGACGGCGGGCGAACGGTTCGCCGTCCGCAACAGCGGCGCGCGGGCCGTCATTGAAGGCACCGGCGACCACGGGTGCGAGTACATGACCGGCGGCGTGGTCGTCGTCCTCGGCCGGACCGGGCGGAACTTCGCGGCCGGGATGTCCGGCGGCGTCGCCTTCATCCTCAACGAGGACGGCCGGTTCGAGTCGCGCTGCAACATGGGCATGGTGGAGCTGGAGAAAGTCGTCACGGCCGAGGACAAGAAAATCCTGCGCGAGCTGATCGAGGCGCACCGCACGCACACCGGCAGCCGCAAGGCGAAGACGGTGCTCGACGCCTGGGAGACGATGCTGCCGAAGTTCGTGAAGATCATGCCGGTGGATTACAAGCGGGTCCTGGCGGAGCGGAAGGCGGCCGCCGCGAAAGAGCACGCGAAGAAGGAAAAAGATCTGGTGAGTCATGGCTGATCCGAAGGGATTCCTGAAATACGCCCGGGAGGGGCCCAAGCGCCGGCCGGTGGAGATCCGCATCCGGGACTGGAAGGAGTTCTACGAGCCGATCCCGGAAGACAAGCTCAAGGCCCAGGGCGCGCGCTGCATGGACTGCGGCGTCCCGTTCTGCCAGAGCCACAACGGCTGCCCGGTGGTGAATCTGATCCCCGAGTGGAACGACCTCGTGCACCGGGGCCGCTGGAAGGACGCCCTCAAGGCCCTGCACACGACCAACAACTTCCCCGAGTTCACGGGGCGTCTCTGCCCGGCCCCCTGCGAGTCGGCCTGCGTGCTGGGCATCAACAGCGATCCGGTCTCGATCCGCGTCATTGAATGGAACATCATCGACAAGGGCTTCGACGAAGGCTGGGTCGAGCCCATCCTCCCCGTCCGCCGCACCGGCAAGACGGTGGCCGTCATCGGCTCCGGGCCGGCCGGCCTGGCCGCCGCGCAGCAGCTGGCGCGCGCCGGGCACCGCGTCACCGTCCTCGAGAAGGCGGACCGCATCGGCGGGCTCCTGCGCTACGGCATCCCGGACTTCAAGATGGAGAAGTGGGTCGTCGACCGGCGGCTGGACCAGATGAAGGCCGAGGGCGTGGAATTCAAACCCGGCGTCCACGTCGGCGTGGACATCACCGGAGAGGAACTGCGCCGCCGGTACGACGCCGTCTGCCTGGCCATGGGCGCCGAGCAGCCGCGGGACCTGCCCATCCCGGGGCGCGAGCTGAAGGGCGTCCACTTCGCCATGGATTATCTCACCCAGCAGAACAAGCGCAACACGGGCGACACGATCACCGACGAGCCGATCACCGCCAAAGGCAAGCGCGTCGTCATCATCGGCGGCGGCGACACCGGCTCGGACTGCCTGGGCACCACGCACCGGCAGGGCTGCAGCGAAGTCCACCAGTTCGAGCTGCTCCCCGAGCCCCCGCCCACCAGGGCTGGCTCCACGCCCTGGCCGCTCTGGCCGATGCAGCTGCGCAGCTCGCACGCGCACGAGGAGGGCTGCGACCGCCAGTGGAGCGTCTCGACGACGAAGTTCACCGGCCACAACGGCCAGGTCACCAAGCTGCACGCGCACCAGGTCACATTCGAGAACGGCAAGTTCACGCCCGTCCCGGGCACCGAGTTCGAAATGGACGCGGACCTCGTCCTGCTGGCGATGGGCTTCACCGGCCCGGTGAAGAACGGCCTCCTGGACGGTCTGGGCGTGAAGTACGACGCGCGCGGCAACGTCGCCGCGGACGGGAATTACATGTCCAGCGTGGAAGGCGTGTTCGCCGGCGGCGACGTGCGGCGCGGCCAGTCCCTCATCGTGTGGGCCATCGCCGAGGGCCGCAAAATGGCCGCCGCGGTGGATCAGTACCTCCTCGCCGGCAAGTCCGCCAAAGCTTCCGCCTGATCTTCTCCTTTAATCTTTCAGCGTATAGTCCGTACTATTTCTTCGCATACATCCTGAGCAGCGTGTCGGTGAGGTCGGAACTCAGGCTGCGCGCTTTACTCCAATCGCCATTGGCGGCGTCGGTCTTCTGCAGGGAGTTGTAGGCCATGCCGCGAAAGACATAGGGGGTGGCATCGTTCGGAGTTATCAGGATCGCCTGATTCAAATCAGTGATGGCGCCCTGGTGGTCGCCCGACAGGGTTCTCGCCCGGCCACGGCTGATATAGCCATTGGCTTGGTTCGGATTTCTGGCGATCGCCTGCGACGCATCGCTGAGGGCTCCCGCGTAATCACCCAGTTGCTCCTCGGCCGCGGCCCGGTTGATGTACGCAAGCTGCAGGCCCGGGTCCAGCCTGATGGCCTGGGTGGCGTCCTCAATGGCGCCCTTGTGATCGCCCAGGGCGGTCTTCGATCCGGCGCGACTCGCGTAGGCCTGGGCGCCGATGGCGCCTCCGCCGAACGAGGCAAACGCACCGAGGGCAGTCCCGCTTTCCTCCTTCTTCTTCTCATCCTGTTTGAGCTTGATCGTCTCCGTAAAGTCGGCAAGGGCGCCATGGTGATCGCCCGATTCGGATTTGGCCATGCCGCGAGCGTAATACCCCAGGGCATTGTCCGGTTCCACCGTGACCACCCGCGTGGCGTCATCAACGGCGCCCCGATAATCCTTTAGTTCCTTCTTGATGAAGGCCCGCCTCAGGTAGGCCTCGGTGTGGTTCGGTTTCAACTTGACCGCCTCCGACAAGTCCGCCAGGGCGCCTTGATAGTCCCCCGACACCACCCTCGAAAATCCGCGGTGGACATAGGCTTCCTCGTGGGCGGGCGCAAACTTGAGGACCTGGGTGAAATCTTCGATCGCGCTCCGCATGTCACCATCTTCCATCTTCGCCGAGCCCCGCGCATAGTAGCCGTCAGGGGACATCGGGGCCAGCTTGATCGCCTGGGCAAAGTCCCCGAACGCGCCGCCTTCGGGAGTCAGGACTCCCCCGGAAGGGGCGATCAGCCTGCCCTGGCCCGAGCCGAGATTGAAGTGCCTCACGCGAAACTTGATCTGCCCGCGGGCGACGTAAGCCGCGGGGTTCCGCGGCTGGATTTTGATCGCCTCCGAGCAGTCCGCCAGCGCGCCTTCAAGATGGCCGAGCTTCTCCTGGAGGAGGCCGCGGTTGATGTAGGCCCTATAGGCCCCGACGCCCGCCGGGGCCAGGTTGATGGCCCGCGTGTATTCATAGACGGCGTTCTGAATGTCGCCGGATTTCTCCTTGTCCTGGGCGCTTTGGACCGCCTTGTCCTGTTCGGGATTGCTCTGGTCGTACTTGGCCCGAATCGCCTTGGCGCGACCGGCCATGGCCGAGGCTTCCGCATCGCGTCTCATTTTCCGAAGCAGGGCGGCATAGCTCTCCAAGGTTGACACGACGTTGGGGTGCTCCGGGCCGATGGTCTTTTCCATGATGGCCAGCGATCGAACATAGAGCGCCTCGGCCTTGGGATACTGCCGTTGGGCGCTGTAGAGCATCCCGAGGTTGGTGAGACTGGCGCCGACAGCCGGATTGTCCGGTCCCAGGGTCTTCTCCCTGATCGCCAGGGACCGCAGCAGCAACGGCTCCGCCTCGGCGTGCTTCCCCAGGACGACGTAGAGCGCTCCCAGATCGTTCAGGCCCGTCGCCACGTCGGGATGCTCCGGCCCCAGGGCCTTTTCCCAGATCGCCAGCGCCCGCTGGTAGAGCTGCTCGGCTTCAGGATATTTGCGCTGAGTCTTGGCGACATCGCCAAGCGCGTTCAGCACGGGGGCCATCTTGAGGTGCTCAGGCCCGAAGTCCTTTTGGACGATCGCCTGCGCCCGCTGGAGCAGCAGCTCGGCCTCGTCATTCCTGCCCTGGGCCTGGTAGAGCGCCGCCGTGTTGTTGAGGTTCGTCGTGTAGTCCGAGTTGTCCGCGCCCTTGACCTTTTCCAGAATCGCCAGGGCCTGCTCGTACAGAGGCTCCGCCTTCTCGTATTTGCCTTGGTTGAAAGTGACCTCGGCCTGGGCGCCGAGAAACTTGGCCACCCCTCTGTGCTCCGTCCCGACGTTCTCCTTCACCAGCACGACCAGCCGCGTATAGAGCGGTTCGGACTCGCGGTATTTTCCCTGGCCTTTGTACACCTCGGCCAGGTTATTCAGCGTCGAAAACAGGCTGAAATTCTTGGGCACCAGCGCGTTCTCCTGGATTGCGAGCACGCGCCGAAGGAGCAGGAGCGGCGCGACGCCGCCGTACCGCTCTTGGTTCTGGGAAAGCGCCGCCAGGTGGCCGAGCGTCTCCACCATGCCCGGATGGTCGGACGCCGGCGCGGTCTCTCTGATGGTCAACGCGCGTTGAAGGATGGGTTCGGCTTCCGGGTACCTGCGCTGTGCGGCATACAGCTCGCCAAGATTGTTGAGGATCAACGCCACGTTGCTGTGCTTGGACCCCAGGGCCTTTTCCCAGATCGCCAGGGCCCGTTTAAAGAAGGACTCCGCGTCGCTGTATCGATTCAGCTTGAAATAGGCGGCGCCGATGTTGTTGAGGGTGCTCGCCGTGTCCGGATGGTCCCGCCCCACAGCCTTCTCCTGGAGAGTCAACGCCCGCTGGAAGAGCGGAAGCGCCTCGGCGGGCTTGCCCGCCAGAAGCAAGGCCCCGGCCAGGGAATTGAGGTTCGTGGCGAGGTCCGGCTGGTCGGGTCCCAGCTTCTTTTCCCGGACGGCAAGGAGCTGCCGATAGAGTGGTTCCGCTTCGGCATACTTCCCCTGGGCGAGATACGCATCTGCCAGGTCTCCCTCACTCTCGGCGACGCGAGACTCGCGCGACCAGGACTTTTCCGCTTCCTGCAACGCCGACTTGAACAATCCCTCGGCTTCGATGTAGTTGCCCCGCTCATACGCCCGCGTGCCGGCGTCTTTGAAGAAATGCCAGTTCCGGTCGCAGGCTTGCGCAAACAGCAGCGTGCCGCTCAACAGCATGACCAACCGCATTCTGGACGTGATGTTCATAGGCTGGGGCCTCCCTACAGAAAATGCGGGAGGGAGTCTAGCGTAGCTTCTTTGGAAAATCCAGCGTCGGCAAATACGCTCGGTATCTTCTCGTATTTGCCAAGCGCGGACGCCGGTGCTACCGTGCGGGCATGGAGCGCCCGACCAAGACAACCCTCGTCCTGTTCCTCGGCGGCGTCCTGCTGCTGGCCGGCTTCTACGTCACCCTGCGGGAGTTGCGGACGACGCTCGAGCTGCAGCTCGCGGACCGGTTCGTGCAGGCGGTGGATCAGCTTGGAAAAGAGAACCTGGAGTTACGGCTCGGCGGCATCTACGGCCTTGAGCGCATTGCCAATCGCTCGGAGAAATTCTACGGGCTGAGCATGGACATTCTCGCCACCTACGTGAAGGAGCACGCCCGGTGGAGAGACCATCCGGCATCCGAAGCCGTTCAGCCGACGCCGAAACCGGCCGCCGACGTCCAGGCCGCCCTGACCGTGCTGGGCCGACGTCAGCGGACGTACCGCGACGGCGAATCCCATCGCCTGGATCTGCGCAAGCTCGACCTGCGCCGGGCGAACCTGGACGACGCCCATCTGGAAGGCGCCATCCTCAGCGGGGCCCATCTGGAGGACGCGACTTTCAATGGCGCCCACCTGGAAGAGGCGATTCTCCGCGACGCCCATCTGGAGAGGGCCTCCTTCGTCGGCGCGCACCTGGAGAAAGCGTTTTTCGGCGGCGCGCGCATGGACGGCGCGCTCCTGAAAGAGGCCCGCCTGGAGCAGGCCTATCTGAACGGGACCCGCCTGGAAGGAGCGAACCTGCTGGGCGTCGATCTGAAGAACGTGATCGGCCTCGACTGGGAGCAGCTCAAGACGGCGAAGAAAGACAATCGGACCCGCCTGCCCGACTATCTCCGGCTCCCCGCGCCCGCGCCGGGGGCCCGCTAAGCTTTCTTGACGGCGCTCTCGCCGACGTGACTGCGCACCCGGTTGCGCCCCTCGCGCTTGGCCTGATAGAGCGACTGATCGGCGGCGGCGATCAGGACGGCCGGCTCGCCTTTTTCCTGGGGCACCATGGCGGCGACGCCGATACTGATGGTCACGCGGTCGGACGCGCGGGAGCTCAAATGCGGAATGCGCAGGGACTCGATCCTGGCGCGCATCTTCTCCGCCACCCGGGCGGCTCCCACAGCGTCGGTCTGGGGCAGCACGACCACGAACTCCTCGCCGCCGTAACGGGCCGGCAGGTCCCCGGGTCGGTGCACCACCTCATTGATCGCCTTGGCCACCCGCTGCAGGCATGTGTCGCCGGCCTGGTGCCCGTAGGTGTCGTTGAACTGCTTGAAGTAATCAAGGTCGAGCATCAGGACCGCGAGCGACGCCTCCTCCCGCTTGGCCCGCGCCCATTCCTGCTGGACCATCTCGTCGAAGCGCCGGCGGTTGGCCAGCCCCGTCAGCCAGTCCTGGCCGGATTGGGTCTGCAGCTCCGCCTCGATCCGCTTGAGCATGTGGATCTGCTCGACCAGGCCGGCCTTCTTCTGCCGCTCCCGGCGCACCGTCTCCGTCGTCGCGCCGTAGAAGACCGCCATGATGAGCAGCACCGTGATGCCCAGCAGGCGTCCCTCGGACAACGAACCGCTCTCGAGCGAATCCAGGTACAGCACCGCGCCATAGGCGGCGCACAGGATGATGGACAGGCCGATCATCTGCTTCAGGCTGGGCGCGAACGCCCCGATCAGCATGACCAGAAAATAGATCAGGTACAGGGAGGACCCGGCGTTGCCCGAGATATAGATGATGGTGGTCGTGATGGCCGTGTCGCCCAGGACCAGCGCCACGATCGGCCAGCCGTTCTCCCACAGGCGGGCCGGCAGAAACATCACGCCGGCGATGAATAGCAGAAGCCCCAGGATGATGAACTCCTTGGCTTCGGTCGAGACGACCGCCTCCTGGCTGAACAGGAGCTGGTAGCACAGCACGATGGTGACGAGCGTCTGGAGCAGGATGAACTGCAGGCGGTCCCGGGCGTCCGTGTACAAAGCAGTCGACCGGAAGTCCCGGGGCGCGGGCTCTACAGCCGCGGCATTGTCTGGCATCGCGTTCCGGCCTCCTGCGCGACCGCGGCGGGCGATCGGCACGCCGATTCTAGCCCTGCCTTGTTCCTAAAGCAAATCGCCTACACGACAGATTCCTTGACCCCATCGGGCGGCCTTGTTTAGAATGAGGCCGCATCCGCGAAAATACTGGAAGAAACGCCCATACCTCGGGTTCAACCGTCCATGCGCTATTCGAACGTCTGCATCGAGTCCATCGGGTACGAGCTGCCGAAGCAGGTGGTCACGTCGGCCGAGATCGAGACGCGCCTGGCGCCGCTCTACGACCGGCTCCAGCTGCCGTACGGCCGCTTGGAATTGATGAGCGGCATCCGCGAGCGGCGGTTCTGGGACGACGGCACGGCCCCGAGCGACGGCGCCTCCGTGGCGGGCAACAAGGCGCTCGAGCAGGCCGGGGTGTTCGGGCAGGAGATCGAGTGCATCATCAATTGCTCCGTCTCGCGCGATTTTCTCGAGCCCGCGACGGCGTCCGTCGTCCATGAGCGCTTGAAGATCTCGCCGCGCGCCATGCTCTTCGACATCTCCAACGCCTGCCTCGGCATGCTGAACGGCATGGTCATGCTCGGCAACATGATCGAGCTCGGACAGATCAAACGCGGGCTCCTCGTCGCGGGCGAGAACGCGAAGCCGCTGGTCGAGACCACCATCCGGCAGCTCCTCGCCGATCCCACCATGACCCGGAAGAAATTCAAGGACGCCTTCGCGTCCCTCACCATCGGCTCCGGAGCGGCCGCGATCGTCATGACCCACGTCTCCGTCTCGAAGCACGGCCACGCCCTCGCCGGCGGCGCCGTGCAGACCGACTCGGAGCAGAATCACCTCTGCCGCGGCAGCGCCGACACGGGCCTGGACGCCGGCAGCCACGCGGAAATGTCCACGCAGTCGGAAGAGCTGCTCCACCGGGGCTGTGAACTGGCCGGGCGGACCTGGGCCGATTTCAAGCAGGAGTTGCGCTGGAGCGATGCCGCCGTGTCGAAGACGTTCTGCCACCAGGTCGGCGTGGCGCACCGCCGCCTGCTGTTCGACACGCTGAAGCTGGACCCCGCCATCGACTTCCCGACGGTCGAATTCCTCGGCAACATGGGGTCGGTGTCCCTGCCCATCACCATGGCCCTCAGCATCGAAGCCGGCAACGTCCGGCGCGACGAGAAGCTGGCCCTGCTGGGAATCGGCAGCGGCCTGAACTGCCTGATGCTGGGCGTGACCTGGTAGTCCCGCGTGGACGCCTTCCGGAAGCTGTATCCGTTCGATTCCCACTACCTGACGCTCGACGGCCTCAAGTATCACTATGTGGACGAAGGTTCCGGCGAGCCGCTCGTCATGCTCCACGGGAATCCCACCTGGTCCTTTTATTACCGCGCCCTGATCTCCGAGTTCCGCAAGACCCACCGCGTCATCGCGCCCGACCACATGGGCTGCGGGCTCTCCGACAAGCCCCAGGACTACCCCTATACGCTCGCGCGGCACATCGCCAACCTGGAGGCCCTGCTCGACTCGCTCAAGCTGGAGCGCATGACGTTCTTCCTGCACGACTGGGGCGGGGCCATCGGAATGGGCTGCGCGGAGCGCCACCCGGAGCGGGTCCAACGGTTCGTCATCTTCAACACGGCGGCCTTTCCCGCCTCCCGGATTCCCTTCCGGATCAACCTCTGCAAGCTGCCGTTCGTCGGCGATCTGGCGGTGCGCGGGCTTAACGCCTTTGCCGGCCTCGCGCCCTCCATGGCTTGCGCGAAACAGGAGCGCATGACACCGGACGTGAAGGCCGGCTACCTCGCGCCGTACGACAGCTATGCGCACCGCGTCGCCATTCTCAAGTTCGTGCAGGACATCCCGATGAGCCCCGCGCATCCCACGTACAAGTTGGTGGAGGACATCGGCAGGGGGCTGTCGGCCTTTCAGGACCGCCCGATGCTCATCATCTGGGGCGAGCAGGACTGGTGCTTCACCACGGAGTTTCTTGCCGAATGGCAGAAGCGGTTCCCCAAGGCCGACGTCCGCCGGATCCCCGAAGCCGGCCATTACGTGGTCGAGGACGCACACGAGCAGATCATTCCCTGGGTGCGCGAGTTCTTCGCCAGGCATTCCCTCACATGACAGTGATGGCCTCATCCCCGACCGCCTCGACCGGGCCCGCCCTGCTCAACATCGCGGCCCATCTGCCGCGGGTGGCCGGCACGCATCCCGATCAGCCCGCGGTGATCCATCCGAAAACCGGAGCCCACCTCACGTTCCGGCAACTGAACGAGGACTGCGACCGGTGCGCCTGGGGACTGGCCCGCCTCGGCATCGGACGCGGCACCCGCACGGTGCTGATGGTGCGGCCGGGGCCGGAATTTTTCAGCCTGACTTTCGCGTTGTTCAAGCTGGGCGCGGTCCCCGTCCTGGTCGATCCGGGCATGGGCAAGGCGAACCTCCTCAGCTGCATCGAAGAGGCGGCGCCCGAGGCCTTCATCGCGGTTCCTCTCGCGCAGGCTGCGCGGGTGCTGCGCCCGCACGCCTTCCGGACCGTCAGGACGGCGGTCACGGTCGGGCGCCGCTGGTTTTGGGGCGGGCCGACGCTGGCGCAGGTTCGCGAATCCGCCTGGCGGGAATTCCCCTGCGCGCCCACAAAGACGGATGACGCCGCCGCGATCCTGTTCACCTCCGGCAGCACGGGCGCGCCCAAGGGCGTGCAGTACGAGCATGGCATGTTCGACGCCCAGGTGCGCGAACTGCGCGACTGCTACGGCATCCGCGAAGGCGAAGTGGACCTGCCGGCGTTCCCGTTGTTCGCGCTCTTCAGTCTGGCCATGGGCGTCACCGTCGTCGTCCCCGACATGGACCCGGCCCATCCGGCCAGGGTGGACCCGGAGAAATTCGTCACCGAGATCCAGCGGTATCAAGTCACGCAATCCTTTGGCTCGCCGGCCATCTGGGACCGGGTCGGACGGTATTGCGTGGAGCGGAACCTGACGCTGCCGTCGCTCCGGCGCGTGCTCATGGCGGGCGCGCCCGTCTCGCCCGCCATCCTGGAGCGGGTCCAACACATCCTCCCGGATCACGCCGACGCCCACACGCCATACGGCGCCACGGAGGCCCTGCCGGTTTCCTCCATCACGGCGCGCGAAGTCCTGGCCGAGACGGCCGCGCTCGCCCTCGCCGGCAAGGGCACCTGCGTCGGCAAGGCGTTGCCGGGCATCACCCTGCGAATCATCCGTCTCTCGGACGACGCCGTTCCGTCCTGGGACGAGCGCATGGTCCTCCCACGTGGCGAGATCGGCGAGATTGTGGTGAAGGGGCCCGTCGTCACGCGGGAATATTTCCGGCGCGAGCAGGCGACGACTCAAGCCAAAATTCAGGACGGCCATTCCTGGTGGCACCGCATGGGAGACGCCGGCTATCTCGACGACCGCGACCGCGTCTGGTTCTGCGGGCGCAAGGATGACCGCGTGCGGACCGCCACCGACACGTTGTTCACCGTGCCCTGCGAGGCAATCTTCAACCAGCACCCCGACGTGTTCCGCTCGGCCCTCGTGGGCATTGGCCCTGCCGGGCAGCAACGCCCGGTGATCGTCATTGAGCCGCACCCAGACAAGCTTCCCGCCACCGTCGGCGCGGCCGCGCGGTTCACCGACGACCTGCTGAAACTGGGCGCGGCCAATCCCTTGACCGCCGGCATTGCGTCGGTCCTCTTCCATCGGGCCTTTCCCGTGGACGTGCGCCACAACGTGAAGATCTCGCGGGACAAGCTGGCCCTCTGGGCCGCGGAGCAGTTGCGATGAAGGCGCTGGTCACCGGAGGCGGCGGGTTTCTCGGCCGGCACATCGTCGCCAAGTTGCTGGCGCGAGGAGACAAGGTCAGGGTTCTGGGCCGGCGGGGCTCTCCCGACCTGGAAAAGATGGGCGTGGAGGTGCGGTGCGCGGACATTCAGGACACGGAGGCGGTCGAGCGGGCCTGCCTGGGCATGGAGGCGGTCTTCCACGTCGCGGCGCGCGCGGGCTATTGGGGCTCGTGGGACTCGTACTACGGCCCCAACGTCGTCGGCACGCGGAACGTCCTCAATGGATGCCGCAAGGCGGGCCTGCGGAAACTGATCTACACCAGCACGCCGAGCGTCGTGTCGGCCCCGGGCAATCTGGAACATGCGGATGAGCAAGCCCCCTATCCCGATCGCTACGACTGCCCCTATCCGGCCACGAAGGCCGAGGCCGAGCGGCTCGTCCTGGGAGCGAACGGCACCGACGGCCTGCTGACGGTCTCGCTCAGACCACATCTGATCTACGGCCCCGGCGATCCCCATTTGTTCCCCCGGATCATTGACCGGGCCCGCAAGGGACTCCTGGTCCAGGTGGGAGACGGCACCAACAAAGTGGACGTCACGTACGTGGAGAATGCGGCCGACGCGCATCTTCTGGCGGCAGACCGGCTCGGCACAGGCACACCGGTCGGCGGCCAGGCCTATTTCATTTCCCAGGGCACCCCCGTATTGCTCTGGCCCTGGATCAATTCCGTCCTGGCGGCGCTGGGGATCCCCGGCGTCCACCGTACGATTTCCCATGGAGCGGCCCGGGCAGTTGGAGCGGCCATGGAAATGGCCTATACTGTGCTGCCGCTTCGAGGGGAGCCGCGGATGACCAGGTTCCTGGCCGACCAGCTGGCCACCTCGCATTACTTCGATATCTCGAAGGCACGCGCAGACCTCGGCTACGAACCGCGCATCGGCACCGAGGAAGGATTGGCACGGACGATCAAGGCGCTCCAGACCGCATGAACAACCACCGCCGCATCGTCATCACGGGGATCGGGCTCACTTCGCCCAACGGGAACACGCTCGCCGAGTACCGGGCGAACCTCCTCAAGGGCGTCTCCGGCGTCGTCTGGTTCGAGACCCGCTACATGGGCAAGGTGCTCGCCGGCGTCTGCAACTACGACCCTCTCAAGTATCAATTGAAGAAGGAGGTCCGTCGCGGCACGCGGGCCGGGTCCATCGCGATCTATTGCGCGCAGGAGGCGATGGCCGACTCGAAGCTCGACTTCCCTTCGCTCGACAAGAGCCGCATCGGGGTCTATCTCGGCATCACCGAGCACGGCAACGTGGAGACCGAGAACGAGATCTACAACATCAGCCAGTTCAACTACGACACCAAGTTCTGGTCCCACCACCACAACCCCAGAACGGTCGCCAATTCCCCGGCCGGCGAGGTCACGTTGAACATGGGCATCACCGGCCCCCACTACACCATCGGCGCGGCCTGCGCGGCGGGCAACGCCGGCCTGATTCAGGGCGTCCAGATGCTCCTGCTGGACGAAGTGGACGTGGCGGTGGCGGGCGGGGTGTCGGAGAGCATCCACACGTTCGGCATCTTCGCGAGCTTCGCGAGCCAGGGCGCGCTGGCCAGCCATGCCGACCCGGCCAAAGCGTCCCGCCCCTTCGACCGCGACCGCAACGGGATCGTGTGCTCGGAAGGGGGGTGCGTCTTCCTCCTGGAGCGGCTGGACCATGCCGAGGCCCGCGGCGCGCGGATCTACGGCGAGGTCGTCGGCTATCACATGAATTCGGACGCGTCGGACTTCGTCCTGCCCAACGCCCAGCGGCACATCGAGTGCATGCAGGCGGCGCTCAAGCGGGCCGGGATCGGCCCCCGGGACATCGACATCGTCAGCACCCACGCCACGGCAACCCCCCTCGGGGACATTCAGGAATGCCTGGCACTGCGGGCCGTCTTCGCCGACTGTCCCAGGACCCGCTTCAACAACACGAAGAGCTTCATCGGCCATGCCATGGGGGCCGCCGGAGCCCTGGAATTGGCCGGAAATTTGCCGTCTTTCGACGACGGCATCGTACACCCCACCATCAACGTGGACCACCTGGACCCCCAGTGCGAAGTCCCCAATTTAGTGCTGAATTCCCCCCAAAAACTGCCCCGCGTGGACTACATCCTGAACAATTCATCGGGCATGCTGGGAATTAACTCGGTGGTGGTTGTAAAACGGATATAAATCGTGTATTTTCTGAGGCCGATTGTGCCTGGCGGACCTCGGGGAAGTCTCGACATGACGAATGATCAGATCAAGCAAGCCGTCCTCCAGATCATCAGCGTGATCGCGCCGGATGAGGACCTGAGCCACCTTAAAAGCGACGTGGCGCTCAGGGAACAGCTCGAGCTGGATTCCATGGACTTTCTCGACATCGTGATGGAGCTGCGCAAGCGCTACAAGGTCGAAGTCCCTGAAGCCGACTACGGGCAACTGGCCAGCCTGGACAGCTGCGTGACGTATCTCGCGCCCAAGCTCAAAGACAAATAGCCGGTTCTCCCGTCCCCGCCCGATCGAGGCCTTTGACAGGCCACCCGCCGGACTGCTACCGTTTTCCCCGTACCCTTTGGGATTTTTCCATGTCGTCGACCCACTATGACGCCCTCATCATCGGCGCCGGCATGTCGGGCCTGGCGGCGGCCATCCGCCTCGCCTATTTCGAGAAGAAGGTGTGCGTACTGGAGCGGCACTACGCGGCCGGCGGCCTGAACTCCTTCTATGCGCTGGGCGGCCACCAGTTCGACGTCGGCCTCCACGCCATGACCAACTACGTGCCGCCGGGCACGCGCGGCGCGCCCCTCACCAAGATCTACCGGCAATTGCGGCTCACCCCGGCGGACTTCGGGCTGGCGCCTCAATATCGGTCCGAAGTGCGCTTCCCCGGCAAGACGCTCCGCTTCAACAACGATTTCGCCTTCTTCACCCGGGAGGTCCTCGGGCAGTTCCCGGCCCAGAAGGACAACTTCCTGCGCCTGGTGCGCCACATCCGGGACTATGACGAGCTCGACCTCGACGCGAAGCCCCTGTCGGGACGGCAGGTCCTGTCGGGCTTCCTCACCGATCCGCTGCTGATCGACATGCTCTTCTGCCCGCTGATGATCTACGGCAACGCCGAGGAGCATGACATGGAGTTCGGCCAGTTCGTGGTGATGTTCAAGAGCATCTTCTGCGAAGGGCTGGCCCGTCCCCGGGAGGGCGTCCGGCGCATCATCACGGCCCTCCGCCGGAAGGTGCGGGCGGTCGGCGGCACCGTCCGGATGAAGTGCGGCGTGAAGGCCCTGCACGTCGCGGGCGGGCACGTGAAGTCCGTGGAGCTCGACAGCGGGGAGCGGCTCACGGCCGAGACGATTTTCTCCTCCGCCGGCTACGTCGAAACCATGCGCCTGTGCACCGATCGGGACCCGGAACAGGTCGACCGCCTGGCCGGGCGGATGTCGTTCATCGAGGTCATCCACGTGCTCGACAAGCCGATGAAGGCGCTCGGCCACGACGCCACCATCATCTTCTACAACACCGGCAAGGAGTTTCACTACGAAGTGCCCGCCGATCTGGTCGATCCCCGGAGCGGCGTCATCTGCTGCCCCGACAACTTTCTTTTCGACAAACCCCTCGCCAAGCCCATGATTCGCCTGACCTGCCTGGCCAATTTCGACGGATGGGCGGCGCTTGACGAACCGGCCTACAAGCGGGCGAAGGCGGAGTGGCTTCCGCGAATCCACCGGGAAGTGCTACAATTCGTTCCCGACTTCCGGGACCACGTCGTGTTCACGGACTTTTTCACCCCCCGGACCATCAAGCACTGGACGGGCCACGTGAACGGGGCGGTGTACGGAGCGCCGGCGAAGCTCAAGACCGGGCGGACGCGCATGGACAACCTGTTCATCTGCGGCAGCGACCAGGGCTTCCTGGGCATCGTGGGCTCCATGCTGAGCGGGATTTCAATGGCCAACCTGCACGTGCTGAAGAAGTAGATGGCGCAAGACTGGCTCAGGGGCGTCAAGGACGAGTATGACGTCATCGTCATCGGCTCGGGGCTGGCCGGCCTGACCGCCGCCAACCGGCTGGCGACCTGCGGCTATGCGGTCCTGCTGCTGGAACACCATTACAATTTCGGCGGCATGGCGACGTGGTTCAAGCGGAAGGGCGGGCACATCTTCGACATCTCGCTGCACGGCTTCCCGATCGGCATGCTCAAGACCTGCCGCAAGTACTGGTCGGCGGACATCGCGGAGTCCATCGTCCAGCTCAAGGGCATCCGGTTCGACAACCCCCAGTTCTCCTTCATGACGACATTCGACCGGGCCGACTTCACCGACAAGCTGGTCAACCACTTCAAGGTCCCGGTCGAGACCGTCGAGGCGTTTTTCAAGTTCGCCCGCGGCATGAACTTCTACGACGACCAGAAGACGACCACCCGCGAGCTCTTCGAACGGTACTTCCCCGGCCGCCCCGACGTGTGGCGCCTGCTGATGGAGCCCATCGCCTACGCCAACGGCTCCACGCTGGACGACCCCGCCATCACGTTCGGCATCGTCTTCTCCAACTTCATGAGCAAGGGCGTCTACACCTTCCAGGGCGGCACGGACAAGCTCATCACGAAGATGAAGACGACGCTCAAGGCCAACAAGGTGGACCTGCGCCACCACGCCCTGGTGGAAAAGGTCCTGCTGGAGAAGGGCCGCGTGGCCGGCGTGATCTGCAACGGCCGGACGATCCGCGCCAAAGCCGTCCTGTCCAACGCCAACCTCAAGTCCACCATCCACCACCTGGTCGGCGACGAGCACTTCAGCCCGGAGTTCCTCCGGGAGGCCGCCGCCGTCCGCCTCAACAGCAGCAGCTGCCAGGTGTACATGGGCATCCGCAAAGGCGAGTCCATCCCGTACATCGGGGACCTGTTCTTCACCTCGACGCATCCGGCCTTCGATTCGGAGGCCCTCAACTCCATGGACGTCACGAGCCGGACCTATTCCTTTTACTACCCGGACACGCGGCCCGGGTCGGACCGCTACGCGATCGTCTGCTCGACGAACGCCAACTACGAGGACTGGAGCACGCTGTCGGAGGAGGACTACCGGCGGGAAAAAGACCGGCTCATCAAGGGCGTGGTGGACACGCTGGAGAAATACCTGCCGGGCGTGAGCGCCAAGATCGACCACCTGGAAGCGTCCACCCCCCGCACGTTCGAATACTACACCCGGCACATGGCGGGCGCGTCGTTCGGCACGAAGTTCGAGGGGCTGAAGATCAGCCAGAACCTGTCGAAAGCGATCGGCGGGCTCTTTCACGCCGGCTCCGTCGGCATCATCATGTCCGGCTGGCTGGGCGCCATCAACTACGGCGTCATCATGGCCAACGAGGTGGACAAGTACGTCCGGCAGGACGCATCGGCTCACGTCTCCGTCCAGGAAGAGACGACTCCAGCCATGAGTGAATCGCGTGTTTGACTTCCGCGACCAGACCGCCGTCGTCACGGGGGGCACCCGCGGCATCGGCCGGGCCATCTCCCGGCACTTCCTCGAGGCGGGCGCGACGGTCGTGGCCACCTACGCCGCGAACGACGCCGCGTCGGAGGCGTTCAAGGCGTCCCTGGGGCCCGCCGCCAAGGGGCTGCACCTCCGCAAGTTCGACGTCGCCGACTACGCGCAGGTCGAGGCCTTCTACAAGGACCTCGACGCGGAGCACAAGGGCTTCTCCATCCTGGTCAACAACTCCGGCATCCGCAAGGACGCCGTCCTGGCGATGATGAAACCGGAGGACTGGCGGCAGGTCCTGGACGTCAACCTGACCGGCGCCTTCAACATGTCCAAGCTGGCCGTGCACCGGTTCATGCCAAACCGCTACGGCCGCATCGTCACGATCACGTCGCCGGCGGGCCGCTTCGGGTTCGAGGGCCAGGCGAACTACTCCGCCTCCAAGGCCGGGCAGATCGCGATGACGCGCTCGCTGTCGAAGGAAGTCGCCTCGCGGGGGATCACGGTGAACTGCGTGTCGCCGGGCTTCATCGACACGGAGTTCGTCGCGGACCTGCCGGAGAAACTCCGCAAGGACTACCTGGCGTCGATCCCGCTCAAGCGCTTCGGGACGCCCGACGACGTCGCCTGCTGCGTGCTGTTCCTCGCCTCCCGCGAGGCGGGCTACATCACCGGCTCGGTGCTGTCCGTGGACGGAGGCCTGTAACGTGACGGCCCGGACGGACGAGGTGCTGGCGCTGGTCCCCCACCGGCCGCCTTTCCTGTTTCTCGACGAGGTCCTCGAGCGGGACGACCGCCGCATCAAGGCCGTCAAGACGCTGCGCCCGGACGAACCGTACCTGGCGGGCCACTACCCCGGCCAGCCCATCATGCCGGGCGTCCTGATCTGCGAGTGCGTGTTCCAGGCGGGCGCCGCGCTCCTGTTCGGCCGCGGCCGGCTCGATCCGAAGAAGGTGCCGGTGCTCAGCAAGATCCAGAACGCCCGCTTCCGGCGGCCCGTCTTTCCCGGCGCCAAATTGGTGATCGAGGCGGAGATCGTGGAAGAGATCATGGGCGCGCTGGTCATGAAGGGCTCGGTCAGCGTGGACGGCCAGAACGTGCTGCGCGCGGAATTCATCGTCGGCATGGCGGACGTCGGCGACGGCTCGAATATGAGGAACCCGGCGTGAGCTTTCTCGGCCTGGCAGGAAAAACGATCGTCGTCTTCGGCGTGGCGAACAAGAAGAGCGTCGCCTACCACATCGGCCAGGTGCTGGAAGCGGAGGGCGCGACGGTCGTCTATGTCGTGCGGTCGAAGGAGCGCCGAGACGGCGTCGCGAAGCTGCTGCCGAAGGCGGAGTTGCACGTCTGCGACGTGGCGCGGGAGGAGGAGATCCTGGCCGCGGCCCGCGACATCGGCCGGGCCCACCCGGCGATTCACGGGCTCGTCCACTCGATCGCCTTCGCCGACTACGAAGGGCCCCTCAAGCCGTTCCACGAAACGCCCCGCAAGACGTTTCTCCAGTCGGTGGACATCTCGTGTTATTCGCTCATCGCCGTCGCGAACGCGTTCAAGGCTCTCCTGGCGCCGGACGCCTCCGTCGTGGCGGTCTCCATCTCGACGACCAAAATGGCGGCCGAGAGCTACGGCATCATGGGCCCGGTGAAGGCGGCGCTGGACTCGACGATCTGCTTCCTGGCCAAGTCCTTCAGCGCGTTCTCCACCGTCCGTTTCAATTCGGTGAACCCGGGTCTGCTCAAGACGTCGGCCTCGGCCGGCATTCCCGGCTATGCGGACTACTACCTCTACGCGGAGCGGCTGACGCTGCGGAAGAAGGGGGTGACGACGCAGGAGGTCGCCAACGCGGCGGCCTTCCTGTTGAGCGAGCGCTCGGCCGGCATCAACGCCCAGGGGATCGTCCTCGACGCCGGCATGTCCGTGAACTACTTCGACAAGGACATCATGCGCCGCGCGATGAAGCCGGAGTGATCTAAGAGCGGGTTCTGCCGCCTTGCTTGCTACTTCTCCGACAGGCTCCAGGCGCCGTCCCAGTCGGCGGCGGGCGGGTGCTCGCGGAGATGGTTCAAGCGGGAGAGGAACAGTTTTGACGGCGCGTCGTTCGGATTGACCGCCAGACACCCCTGAAAGCCGCTCTCCGCCTGAGTCCAGTCACGGCGCCGATACGCTTTGAGACTTTCCTCGAAGCGATCCCGCAATTCCAGGACGGCCGGCGCCGCCTGCGCTTTTTTCGCCAGCAGCTCGAACACCCGGATGGGCTCCGCCTTCCCCACAACGCGGATGCAGTCCAATTCCCGCGTCTCCACCGCGTCCTTCGCCATCCGCCAGGTCTCTTCGCTGATCAGGAGGTTCGTGCCGTACTGTTTATTGGCCGTCTCCAACCGCGACGCCAGATTGACGGTGTCGCCGATGACGGTGTACCCCTTCGAGTATTCCGACCCGATATTGCCGACCGTGACTTCGCCCGTGGCGAGCCCGATGCGGACGTTGATGCGGGGCAGGCCGCGCCGCAATCCCATGATGTCGGGCAGCATCAGCCGGAACTGCTCGAGCTTGGCGAACTGCTCGAGAGCGGCGTAACAGGCCAGTGCCGGATGCTCCCGCTCACTCGTGAACGGCGGCCCCCAGAAAGCCATGATCGCATCGCCGATGTACTTGTCGATAATGCCGCCGCAGTCGCGGATGGGTTCGGACATGAGGGTAAAGTACTGGTTGAGGACACGCACGACGCCGCCTGGGGTCAAGCCCTCGCAGATCGAAGTGAACCCCTCAAGGTCGGAAAAGAAGACCGTCACGATCCGCTTCTCGCCTTCCTTGGAAAATTGCTGGTCCTCGAGAAGCCCTTTGACGATCCGGGGGTCCACGTACTTGCCGAAGGTTTCTTTGATCAGCTCCTTCTGTTTCAACTCCGTCACCATCCTGTTGAACGACTCCGTGAGGGCCGCGATCTCATCCGCCGAGGTGACCCGTATCTGGATATCCAAATCGCCTTGTTCGACGGACCTGGTGCCCTGAAGAAGCTGGCTGATGGGCTTGACGAGATTCCGGGTCAGGACGGACGCAATCAGCAGTCCGAGCACGCCGGCCACGATCGTGAGGCTCCAGTTGAGTCGCAGCGCCTCCTGCTCCAGCCCCTTTGCCCGCACGGCAGCGCCTTCCGTGAATTTCTGCAGTTGGCGCCGCACTCCCTGAATTTCAGAATCGAAATTCTGTCGTTCTTCAACGATGACCTTATGCAGGACGTGGACAGCCTGCGGATTGCCGTGTTTGACTTCGGAAAGAAAATCCAGCACGGACGCTTGAAGGTGGTGATGCGCGCGTTGAACGTCCCTGATCTGTGGCTCGAGACGGGCGAGTTCCAGCTTGTCGAATTGCGCTGTGGCGGACACCGCCGCTTCCGCCACTAACTTCAACGCCGCCGCGACTTCCTCGTCAACGTTCTTCCCCTTCTCATCGTAGAGGCTTTTTTCCTGCTTGAGCGCGGCCGTGTCCACCTGCTGGAACTGCTGCAGCAGGATCAGCCGCTCGAGATGGATGATCTGCGATCGCACGTCAATTTCCATCTGGCTCACGAGATGCGACAGGGGGATGTAGTACTCCGCCAGGGCCTCCACTTCGTTCTTCACCTGGCGCAGGTTCCGCTGAGAGAGGCCACTGACGATCGCCATCAGCGCCAAGAGGGCCAGCGCAATGCCGAAAATTTTGACGCTGATCGGACGCGATACCCGGGGCGCCGGTTCGTCCCTGCGCCCGTCGGTTTTGGAAAGAAGGTCCATCAGACGCGACTACGCCGGCAGGTACTCGATGAGCTGGGCGAGGCGCTTCTTGATGCGCACGCTCAGGACGCGGGAAAACTTTTTGTAGATCTTGAGGCCCAGCGGCGGATTGTCGTCCAGCAGCCGATGGAATTCCTTTTGATTGAACTGCAGGGCCCTGAACGGCGCGGTTGCCTGCACCGACGCGGACGCGGGGGTGTTCTTGAAGAACGTCACCTCGCCGAGAAGGTCGTCCTTCCCGACCTCGTCGATGGCAACCTTTTTCCCATCGGTTCGCGTTTTCATGACGGTGGCGGTCCCGGCGAGCAGGATGTAGACGCTTTCAACGCATTCGCCTTCCTGGATGAGGAAGTCTCCGGCCTTGCCCTCCTTCATGACGGCCAGCGGTACGATCAAGGCCAGCTCGTCCATGCTCAAGTCGGCGAAGATCGAGACTTCTTCCAGGATGTCCAGCGCCTGCATGCCCGTTCCTTCAGCCCGGCGTCATTGCCACGCCCCCGTCACGGCTTGGACGGCTTGGCGGCCTTCGGCTGCGCCTCCACCTTGATGATGTTGACGTCGAACGTGAGATCCTTCCCGGCGAGGGGATGATTGGTATCGACGACCACCGAGTCGCCTTTCAGTTCGACCACCCTGGCCTCCATCCCGTTCGCCGCGCGGAGCCTGGTGCCCACCTTGGCCTCGGGCGGCACGTTCTTCTTCGGCACGGCGACTTTTTTCTTTTCGTCGTACAGCCCGTACCCGTCCGCCGCCGGAACCATGACGCGCTTCTTCTCGCCGGCTTTCATGCCGATCAGGGCCTTCTCCAGGCCGGGGATGATCTCCTGCCTGCCCTGCGTGTAGGAGAACGGCGCCTGGCCGGCGGTGCTGTCCACGACCGTCTTGTCCGGCAGCGTCAGGGTATACTCCATGGTCACTTTCATCCCATCCCCGACCTGCAGGGCCTTCTCCGCGCAGGCGGTGCCGCCGAGCCCCGTCACGCCCACGACCAACGCCGCCATCGCGCCCAGTCGCAATGCCTTCATCGCCGTTTTCCTTTCCTGGCCAGGGCTGGGATTCTAGCCTTGCCGAATTGGTAAAGCAAATTGCCGAGGTGATAAGATTGCGCGCCATGAAGCTGCACGCCGTCATCCTGCCGATCTCGCCCGAGGACCAGCGCCTGCGCGGGCGGGCGCGCGTCCTGGCGCAAAGCCGGCGGGCGCGCGAAGCGCTGGCCCTCAGCTGTGAGGCGAGCGGCGTCCCCCTCGGCCCGCTCACGACGGACGCGCGCGGCGCCCCCGTTCCGTTCGACAACACCCACTGGTCCCTGTCCCACAAATCGAGGTTCGTCGCGGCCGTCGTGGGGCCGTCCCCCATCGGCATCGACATCGAGGAGATCCGGCCGCGGAACGAGGAGTTGTATGGGTATGTCGCCGGCGCCGCCGAATGGGCGCTGGCGGAGCGAAGCTGGGAGACGTTCTTCCGTTACTGGACGGCCAAGGAGGCGGTGCTGAAGACCGCCGGCGTCGGCCTGTCACATCTCAGGAAGGCCAAGATCCACGCGCTCCTCGGCAGGGACTACCTGATCGTGGACTATGGGGCCCACCTCTGGCCCGTGAAGCATTTCCGTTTTCAGGACCACATCGTCGCGCTCATGCACGACGACTACGAGGTGGTCTGGGATCTTCGTTAAGGGGCGCGCCCTTCACGGGAGGGCGATCTTGATGTCCCCGCCCTCCACCTGCACGTCGTAGCACGCGACCTTGATCCCGTCCTTGGTCAGGCAGACGCCGGTCTTCACGTTGTACTGCCAGCCGTGCCACGGGCAGGTGACGGTGTCGCCTTCCAACTCGCCTTCGCCCAGCGGGCCTCCGCGGTGCACGCAAGTGTTATCGATGACGTGGAAGGTCCCGTCGAGGTTGAAGACGGCATATTCCTTGCCGCCGGCGGTGGCCACGATCCCGGCTCCCGCAGCCACATCCGACGTCCCCGCGACGCGTATATAGGTAGGCATAACGGCTCCTCGCTATTTGCGCTTGGCTTTCTTTTTTCTCGCCGGTGCGGATTGCCTCTTCTTCGCAGGCTTCTTCTTCACGGATTTTCCGGCCCCGCCCGTTTTCTTCTTCACGGCCTTCGTCTTTTTCGTTTTCTTCGCTTTCGTCACGGCGCGGGGCTTCGTCTTCGCCCCCTGTGCCTGGGGCTTCACCGCAGGGGCGGCCGCGACCTTGCGCGGCGCCGGCTGGACGGACACCATCGCCAGGTCCGCCAGACAGCCTTCCAGCACCTGCCGCCGCTGCTCGATGCCCTTGTGGAACGTATCCTGGGTCGCGTCCTCCTGGGCGGATTGCGGCATGTTCACGATGGTCTCGGCTTCACCCATCATGGCCAGCTCATAGGCTTCCAGGTGACTCGTGGCTTCACCGAATCGCTGGAGAAGAAGCTGTTCGGTCTCTTCATCGAATTCTTCCAGGGCCGCGGGGTCTTCCATGTGGCGGAGCGCGTCCAGTTTTTTGATTTGTTCCGTGAGTTGATCAGGCATAGACAACCTCCAGATTGATGCGCCAAGGACGCCTTCTTATACGACACCCCTTCGGCGGGGTCAACGATACAGTGCACTGTTTGAATGGTTTCGTAATAGTCCATATAGATCATAGGGTTGGCGCTCCGGCCGGCCCCCTCTTATATTGACCCTCTACGGGTGGACGGGTATGCTGAGTTCATGGCGCCGTCCCGCCGAACCGTTTTGTTCAGCCTGTCATCGGCCCTGATCGACAATCAGCGATGGGCCGTGGGGGCGTTCCCGGCGATCGTCCGGCGGGCGACGGGCCACAGTGAGCGCTGGGAGCTTGTGGAGCAGTCCGTCGACGAAGCCGACGGCGCCACGGCGTGGCGGTATGAGGTGCAGGGCCTTCCGGAGATCGACCTTGTCGTGGACCACATCATCCATGAGCTGACCGACGCGGTCCTCATCAGCGAACAACACACGGTGGCTTCGGACACCTTCACCTTCGGCAGCATGCGACGGGACCGCCCTGCGCGCACGGAGCAGACGGCCGCGCAGGACCCGGCCCAGCTCGCTCCGGGAGAAGACCGGTGAAACGGCAGATCGCAGTCGCGCTGACCCTGCTCCTGTTCACCGCGCCGGCATGGGCGCAGGAACAGGCCAAGCCGGCGCCGCCCAAGGCGGTCGAGAGGGCGCTCGCGGCGGTCGCCAAGCACCTCACGAACCAGTACGCGCTCTACCTCTATGAGTCGCTGACTGAGCACATCCTGAATAACGACAGCCTTCTCGAACGCCCCGGCTCGACAAACGCCCCGAAGGCCCAGGATTCCCTCTGGGCGCTGGAAATCATCTCGAATTCCATCCTGAAAGAAGAAGCGGACGGGCGATACCTGAATGCCGGAAAGGTGCCGGAATTTTTCGAAAGCCTCGCCCATCGGTACATGAATGCTTCACATTACTGGCCGGAGCGGGAGATCACGAAGGAGACACGCCGGGAGCATCTGGCGGCCTGGTACTCGCTGTACCTCATGCTGCTCGTCGGCAACGCGACGCAAGAAGAAATTTCCAACAGACTGCGTAACGGCGCCTTCAGCCTTGACCCGGGGATGCTTGAAACCGGAGGGCCGTCTCTTGTGGACCGTCTCAAGAAGGACGGGGTGCTGACCAACGAAACGTACGCGCTCGTGCAGATCCAACGAGCGGGCCAGGCAGGCGGGGAATCGCTGACCTTCCCTCCCTACATGGACCGTTGGAAAGCCAAGATCGAACGCGCATACGCCCTCACTCCGGCGCCATAACGCGGTCCTGCTCGTCCCACCGGGGCGTGGTTACCACGAAAAAGACGGCGGGGGCCGGCCCCTGGCTTGTGAAGGTATGCATCCGGCCTGCCGGAACCCGCACCACCGCGCCCGCCTTGATCGGCATGCGCTCGGTTCCCAACTGCAGCATCCCCTCCCCGCGCAGCAGATAGATCACTTCCTGCGTGCGCTTGTGAAAATGCGGCGGCATGGCTCCCTGTATCTGCACCAGGAGCCCGCTCATGTCGGGGCTCTCCACCAGCCTGGTGATACGCACGGTTTCGCCCGGGCGGATGGGATCCCGTTCCAGTTGCGCCTGGAGGTCGGCGATCTCCGGTCGTGAGAAGTCCGGGGCGCCGGGGGATGGGACCGCCGCGCACCCTCCAAGCCAGAGCAGCGCGATCAGCGCCCCGCACCACGTGCGTTTCATATCAGACGCCTTTCGGAGGATCATCGGCGACGTCGGGGGCGGCGGGATAGAGTTTCTGCAGCCGATCGATCAGAGGAAGCGCTTCAGGGGTTGTGGCCCGAGTCGGCTCGCTGGGCGGATGGTCCCAGGTCAACCGGGTGATGCCGTGCTCGGCGAGGGCGCGATGGATGGTTTCCACCATGGCTTCGAGCGTGACGTCGGTCCCCGCGCGCAGGTCGAGCACACGCTCCTCCCGGCGCTCGGGCGGGGGCGTGTCATGGAGCAGCGCCCAGCAGCGATGAAAGATGGTCTGCCGCACAGGCTCCGGCACGTTGAGCGAGGGCAGGTCGGACGTGCACAGCGCCAGCACCATCAGGACGAACTGCAGGTCCGGCAGCCCGGAGTTTTCGACGTCCAGCGTCTGCATGCCGCCATTATAGTCAAAACGAGCACTATTAGCCTAGGTGGTTGGTTTCGAGCCTTCAGTCAGTGTATCCTTTGGCGCGTGATGTTTTATTTACGCCTCATCAGCTTGGTATGGTTATCGGCCTGGGTGCTGGCCGTGCCGCTGGTGCACGTCCACCCCGAGGCGGACCACCAGCATGGGCAGGCTTCCCACATTCACGGAGGCATCACCCACAGCGTCTTCTCGGCCGATCTCCCGTGCGAGTATCATGCAGGCTCACCAGGCGGCGCTTCCCACATCGCCAGCCCGCTGGCGCACGAGTTCGATCATCCGGAAATTGGATTCTCACTCCTCACGTCTTCACCGGACCGAAGTGCAGGCAAACCAGCCTTTTTCAGTTCTCTTTCCGAGGCAACCGTTACCGTTCCTGTCGAACTGAGCTCGATATTCCTCGGCGCTGACCCCGCAGATTCGGATGTTTCCGTTGTCCCGCTGACCTGTCTCTCTCCACGCGCTCCGCCCGTCACCGCATAACGCTTTAACTCTCTAAACATCTGAACAGCGGTTCCTCTGTGCCGAAGAACGGCCGGAGAGAAGAGAACGGTCTTTACATGACCCGTGTCGTTGGACATTTACTATTCACCGGTCTGCTGGCCTTGAGCGTCGGTCTTTCCGACGCCAGAGCAGACCACCTCTATTTGCATTCGCCCTATGATGTGGAACAGGGCAAGCTGGAGGCGACGTATTTCCTGGACGCGATCTTGAATACCCCCATCGCCACCTTCGGCCCGCTGCCGCGCGAGGGCCTGCTGCTCCACACCGCCTCGCTTTCGTATGGTTTGACCGACCGCTGGAGCATCGAGGGCTTTATGGACTTCGTCGAGCCGACGCGGGGAGGCAAAAACCAATTCACTTACGTTGACTCGAAGTTTCATACCCTCTATCGCGTGCTGGATCGGGAAGGCTACCTGCCGGCGGTCGGGCTCCTTGTAGGGTACACAGTCCCGCGACGGCAGTTTACCCATAGCGACCGGCTGGAAGTTCAACTTCTGACCGAGAGCCGCACAGAACGTTGGATGATTCGGCTGAATCCAACCGTTATCGCCGACGCGCAGAATACGAAATTCGGTTACGAGGCCGGGCTCTATGGATTCTGGCGGCAGACGGTCAGACTCGGCCTGGAGAGCTTTTCCAACATCGGACCACTGAGGCCCTCCCAGCAGGGCTTGGTGCAGCATTCAGTGGGTCCGGCCGTGCAATTCGAATGGGGAAGGATTTCGTGGGACCTCGGCATACAATTCGGCTTGAATAATTTCAGCGATGACGTGGCAATAAAGAGCATCATCGATTTTCATTTCTAGCCCGCCTCGCAAGATTAGAGTTCTCTCACCTCCTTTCAGATGCCGCCTGCCCCTATGGAGGCAGCCGGTCATTCCACGCGCAACGGCATAAAAAGTCGTAACCCCAGCCGGAGCCAGCGCTTTCGGGAATGGCAAGGCTTATGCGATAGCCAGTGGCAGGAGTACAGGCAGTCAACCATCAGACAAAAGGAGGACAAGATCATGAGCAGGACACTCAACACACTCGCCGCCGGCGCCTTGGCGCTGGCGCTCATCGTCCCGGCCTACGCGGGAACGTCGGCCCCCGCGCCGTCATCCACGCCGAGCGTGACGCAGGCGAAGGCCCCTGTCGGCAAGACCACGCTGAAGAAGGGCAAGCACGGCAAGAAGGGGACGCAGAAAAAGCAGCACAGCACGACGGCGCCCGCGCCCGCGCCGTCCACCGCGCCCGCCACGCACTGAGGCAGGCCGCGCCGAGGCGGAAGGACAACTCTTCCGCCTCGGACAGCGGTCAGGACCGGGCCTGGAGCACGTCCCGGGGAATGACTTCCTCCTTGCGGGGGAAGCGCTCTTCGAGAATCGTGTAGAGCACGGGCACGAGGAACAGCGTGAGCACGGTGGAGACCGTCAACCCGCCGATCACGGCGCGGGCCAGCGGCGCATTGGTCTCACCGCCGGTGCCGAGCCCCAGCGCCATCGGCAGCAGCCCAAAGACCGTGGCCAGGGACGTCATCAGGATGGGCCGTAGCCTTGTACGTGAAGCCGTCATCACCGCTTCATGCAGTTCGATCCCGCGCCGCCGCAGCACGTTCGTATAGTCCACGAGCAGGACCCCGTTCGAGACCACGATCCCCAGCAGCATGATGATGCCCATGAAAGACGTGATCGACAGCGTGGTGCCGGTCAGGAACAGCATGATGATCACGCCCGGGAGCCCCATCGGAATCGAGAACATGATGATGAAGGGATCCACCAACGATTTGAACTGGGCGGCCATGACCATGTAGACGAGCGTGAGCGCCAGGGGCAGGGCCAGGAAAATCAGGTTCTGGAAGGCCTCCTGCTGCTGCTGGATCTGCCCGGCCAGCCGGATGCCGAAGCCTTCGGGTAACCGCAGGCTGGCGAACTTCGCGTCCAATTCCTCCGCGATGGAGCCAAGGTCCCGGTCCACCGGATTGGCCGTGATGTGCACCACCCGCTGGAAGTACTTGCGGTCGATTTTCACCGGCCCCGAATTGAGCTTGAGGCTCGCGACGTTCTTCAGCAGGACAGTCCCTCCGGACGGCGTGGTGAGGATGATCCGCTCCAGGTCGCTCAGGTCGCTGCGGTACTTCTCGTCCAGCCAGGCGCTGATGTAGTACTCGTTCCCGTTTTTCGGGTCGGTGAAGATGACCGGATCGACCTGGCCGTTGCCGTTGAGCGAATACAGCACGGCGTTGGCGACGTCCGTCTCGCTGATGCCGAGCAGCGCGGCTTTCTCCCGGTCCACCGAAACATTGACCTCCGGATAGTTCTCCTCGCGGCTGATCTGGATGTCCGCCAGGCCCTTGGTCTTGTGCATGAGGTCGTCCACCTGGCGGACGACCTCGCGGGCCTTCTCCATATCGTAGCCGTAGATCTCCACGTCCACCGCAGACTGCGAGCCGAAGCTGGTGACTCGTTTCACGATCCCGCCCGGGTCGAAGATCGTCAGCACCCCGGGAAATAGCTTGACCACCTTGGGCCGCACCTCGTTCATGATCTGGATCTGGTTGCGCGTCCGCTTGCCCGGCGGCACCAGGTAGGCCTGCACCAACGCCGTATGGGGGCCCGTATTGGGATTGAAGAGAGACGACCGCCCCTGCTGCAGCACCCCGACGCTGGAGACGACCGTCTCCAGCTCCCCGGGAGGGATCGTCTCGCGCAGCACGCGCTCGATCTCGGCCACCTGCTGCTCGGTCTTCTCCACCCGCTGGCCGACCGGCGCCCGCACGATGATCCGGAACTGGCTTTCGTCGGTCACGGGAATGAACTCGCTGCCGATGAACGGCATCAGGGCCAGCGAGCCGACGAAGATCGTGAGGACCGTGACGATCAGCGCTTTCCGATGCGCCATCGTCCAGGCCAGCAGTTCCTGGTAGCGGGTGTCCAGCCGCTCGTACTTGAGCCGGCTCCAGTCCATGAACCGGCGCAGCCAAGCCGGCATGGACTGCATGGCTTCGTGTTCCGGCTTCACGAACTTGTAGCAGAGCGCCGGCGTCACGGTCCGGGAGATGAAGAAGGACGTGAACAGGGCGATCGTGATCGTGAAGACCAGCGGGATGAACAGCAGTTTGGCGATGCCCACCAGGAACAGGATCGGCAGGAACACCACGACCGTGGTCACCGTCGAGGCGAAGATCGGCATGGCCACCTCGCGGGCCGCCTCCAGAATCGCCTCCCAGCGGGAGGGCTCGTCGATGTTGATCTTCACGCCGGGGTCCAGCCCGCGGGCGTCCTGGCGAAGATCCTCCCAGCGACGTCGGCTGAGGTTCAGGTGCCGCTGGATGTTTTCCAGCTCGACGATCGAGTCATCCACCAGGCGCCCGATGCCCAGCGCCAGCCCGCCCATCGTCATGATGTTCAGGGTCTGGCCGGTGAAATACAGCGTGATGAAGGTCACGAGCACGGAGAGCGGAATGGCCACCGAGATGATCAGCGTGCTGGTGAGGTTGCGCAGGAACACGAAGATCACGGCGGCGGCGAGTATGGAGCCCTCGATCGCCTGCTCGATGAGGTTCTTGATGGACTGCCGGATGTACACCGACTGATCGAACGAGACGCCCAGATTCACGCCCGCCGGGATGCCGATCATCTTCGGCAGCGCCTTGCGGAGCGCGTCCACCACCTCCACGGTGTTCGCGTTCGGCTGCTTGTTCACGCGCAGGTAGACCGACCGCTGGCCGTCCGTCCGCACGATGTTCGTCTGGATGTCCGAGGAGTCGGTCACGGTGCCCAGGTCCTTCACCCGCACCGGCGTGCCGTCCGCCGTCGCCTTCACGATCACGTCGTTGATCGGCTCGACCGTCTTGAACTGGTTGTTGGTAAAGACGTTGTAATCGAGGTTGCCGGCCTTGATGTCGCCGGAGGGGAGGATGACGTTCGACGCCTTGACCGCCTTGATGACGTCCAGGATCGAGAGCCCCCGCGCTTGCAGCATCGCGGGGTCCAGGTTGATGTTGATCTGCCGGACCTTGCCGCCTTCGACCGTCGCCGCGGCGACGTTGGCCAACTGCTCGACCTGGGGCGCGATCGTGTTGAACGCGAGATCGTAGAGGGCCCGCTCGTCGAGGTTGCCGCCCGCGACGGTCACGAAGGCGACCGGGATGTTGGAGACGTCGAACTTGACGATGAAGGGCTGGAGGATGCCGGGCGGGAGCTGGTTGAGGATCTGGGTGACGCGCTGCATCACCTCCATCTGGCCGACATTGATATCGGCGCCCCAGTTGAACCAGACCTGCACCGCGCCGATCCCCTGCTTGGAAAACGACTCGACATGCTCCACGTTCGAGGCGGAGCTGACCGCCTTTTCGATGGGATAGACGACGCTTTGCTCGATGTCGATGGGCGGCGCGCCCTTGTAGATGACGCCGACGAAGGCGACCGGCACCTGGATCTGGGGAAAGAGGTCGCGCGGCAGGCGGTCCAGGGAGGTCGCCCCCAGCACGACCATCGCGAGCGACAGCATCAGGATGCCGATGCGGTTGCGGAGCGCGAGGAGGGTCAGCCACATACGGAGAGGTTTTACGGAGCGGGCGGGGCCGGCGCGCCCATTGGCTTGGGGTCCACCTTGACGCCGTCCGTGACGAGGTCCTTGCCGGAGACGATGACCGGCTCGGCGCCCGCCAGCCCCTTGACGATCTCGATCAACCCGTCGCTCTGGATGCCCAGCACGACCGGCACCTTCCGGGCCTTGCCGTCCTGCACGGTGTACACGTACTGGTCGGTCTCCAGGCGCGTGACCGCGTCGATCGGGATCTGCAACGCATCCACGTGGACGCCGACCCGGATCTCCACCCTCGCGAACATGCCGCCCTTGAGGGCGCGGTCCGGGTTCGGAATGTCCACTTCGACCGTCATGGTCCGCGTGCTCGGGTTCAGCGCCTGGACGACGCGCGTCACCTTGCCGGTGAAGACCCGTCCCGGGTAGGCGTCCGCGCGGAGCTCGGCCGGCTGGCCGATCTTCACCAGCGGCACATCCTTCTCGACCACGTCCACCAGGACGCGGACGGTCGTGATGTCCTGCAGGACCAGGATGCCGCGCGACAGCGTCGAGGTGCTGCCGGTCGAGCCCGAGACGAACGCCCCGGCGTCGAGATTGCGCGTGGAGATGGAGCCCGCGAACGGCGCCCGGATGTACGAGTACGTCAGGCTCGTTTCGGCCTGCTGGAGCGCCACCTCCATCTGGTGCACCTGGGCGCGCAGGGAATCGATCTGCGCGAGGGCGACGTCATGGGCCGCCTGGGCGTTGTCCACGTCCTGTTGCGCGACATACTGGTCCTTGATGAGCGACCGCATCCGGTCGAGGTTCAACTTTGCGTTCTTGATGGTCGCCTCCTGGCTCACGACGTTCGCCCGCGCGGCCGCCAGGTTGGCCTTGGCGCGGTTCACCGCATGCACGTAATCGGTATGGTCCACCTCGACGAGCAGTTGGTCCGCCCTGACGTAATCGCCCTTGTCCACGTGGATCTTGGCAATGTAGCCGTCCACACGCGAAAAGATGTTGACCTGCTGATAGGCCTGGATGTCGGCCGTGTAGACGAGGCGGACGTCGAGGTCCTTCCGGACAGGCGACATCGTGCCGACCGAAATCACGCGCTCTTTGCGCGGGTCTTTCTTGGCGCCGCTGCTGACGAGACGGAAGGCCACGAGCGCGACCAGCGTCAGAACGAGGATGCCCGCCAGCGTCAGGAACGGATGGCGCTTCAATCGGCTCATTTCCGCAGACCCTCGAGGAACACATTCACGTAGCCGGCGACGGCCTCTTCCGGCGTGCAGTGCGGCGGGACCTTGAAGATTTCATGCAACAGCCGATGATAGACGATCATCCCGACAAAGGACTGGGCGGCCAGCAGCGGGTCCACTTTGCGGAACGCCCCTTCCCGGGTGCGCCGGGCGATGTAGCCCGCCAGGAACTCATAAAACACCCGGTGCCGGTTCCGGAAGAACATGTCCGACAGTTCGTGTCCTTCGAGCGCGCTGAAGAGCAGAAGCCGCAGCAGGGACGGGTCCGCGCCACGATGAATGCGGAAACCGGCGATCAACGTGAAGACCTGCACATCATCCCGCTTCGCGGCCGCTTCCTCGATGGACGCCATGAGTTGGGAGAGCTGGCTCTTCGCGGCGATGATCGCGGCGTACAGCGCCCGCTTGGTGGGAAAGTACCGATACAGCAGCGCTTCGCTGATCCCGGCGGTCTTCGCGATCTCGCGCGTGGTCGTGCCGTTGAAGCCCTTCTGGGCAAACAGGGTCGCGGCGGCGGCGATGATGCTGGCCTGCCGTTCGCGCCCGGACGACTTGTGCGTCCTGCGCGCCTGGCTTAATTTAATGACCGTGCTCGCCATGTAAGTAAGTGCTCACTCACAGGATAGCAGGACGCATCCTGCGATGTCCAGCCGGGACTGATGCCCGGACTAGTTGCGGGGAATTGCGCGTTTGCGGAGGAGGATTGCCGCGGCGCGTTCGCCGGTTTCCTTGACCTGAATGCCCATCTTGGGGTGGGAAGGCTCGACATCCACCGGCAGCCGGTGCGCGCGCAGGCGTTCGGCCACGATCGGGCCGACGGCCGAGACGACCACCCGCTCCATCGCCTGCCGGAAACGATCGGCGCCGCCTTCCCGTTCGGCGATCTGCAGCACGTGCTCCACCTGCACCGCGTTGGTGAACAGTACGACATCCGCCTCGCCGCGCATGATCGCCCGGATTGCGCCGGTCAAGGGACCGATGTCTTCGGGGAGCATCCATTGATAGACCGGCACGGGCGTGACGACCGCCCCGCGCTCGCGAAGCGCGTCCAACAGCTCGGCCTTCGACACCCCGTATTCCTGGACCGCCACGTGCATACCCTTCAGAGGCCGATCCATCCCATCGAGCGCCTGGACGAGGTCCCGCCAGGTGTTCGGTTCCGGCACGGCCAGGGCCGGCTGCAGGCCCTGCTCGCGGAGCACGGCGAGCGGCTTGGGCCCGCGCACGACCAGGATGGTCTTCCCGAGCGCGGCCACCGTCTGCGCCCGCAGCCAGCGCGTATCCAGCACCTTCAGCATGAAGCGAGTGCCCACGCCGGTGAGCAGGATCACCATGGCGAACCCGCCGGCCTGGAGGCGCTCGCCGAATTGCAGGACGGCGCTGTTGTGTTCCAGGGGGACTTCGCGCATGGACGGCGCGACGAGCGGGCGGCCGCCGTGGCGCTCGATGAGCTGCGTCATCTGGTCGGCCAGGCGGCTCTCGAAAGCCACGACGCGGAGACCTTCATAGCCGCCCCGCACGCTGTCGGACGCCATCACGTCCCCCCATCCGCTGAATTGACAGCCCGGCGCGAATGCGCTTACGCTACCGTGATCGTGCGCCCGTGGCTCAATGGATAGAGCATCGGACTTCGGATCCGACGGTTGGGGGTTCAAGTCCCTCCGGGCGCACCACCCGCCGCCGCTGAAAATGAGTCCACAGGAAGTTTGGAGCGGGAAAAGGGATTTGAACCCTCGACCCTCGCCTTGGCAAGGCGATGCTCTACCACTGAGCTATTCCCGCCCCGATCACTGAAGAGACCAGCAGTATAAGGGGATTCTGATCAGGACGTCAAGGCGCGGCGACGGGGAACTTGCCCCGGATCAGCTGCTCCACGGCGGGGAAATACCGCTGCGGCAGATTCTTGAAGCGGCGGCGGCATTCCAGGACGGCCAGGTCGGCGTTGGGAAACTGCTGGGCCGCCTCCAGCAGGTTGTTGTGGTATTCGCGGATCTTCGATTCCACCCGGCTGTCCTTGGCGCCGGCCACCTCCTCGGCGGCCTCCCCCATCCGTCCTTCATGCGCGACGATCGCCTGGAAGCAGATGCCTTTGAACCGCGAGGCGACCGTGCCCCGGCTGATCCCGAGACGCTGGGCGACCGCATCGATCTCAAACCGCAACTCCCGCATGACCTCGAGAAAGGCGCCGTCGCCGGAGATGTCCCGCCCCCCGGGACTCGCGATGATCGCCCGGCCGGTTGCATGGGAAGGCGCGCTGAGGTTGAGATCGGCCTCGGTGATCACCTGGCCCTCGGCGAACACCACCGCGCGCTCGACGGCGTTCCGCAGATCGCGCACGTTGCCCCGCCACTCCTGCTGGCGCAGCGTCTCCATGGCGCGCTCCGAGAAGCCCACGATCGGTTTCCCCGCCTGTGCGGCGAACTGCCTCAAAAAGTGTTGCGCCAGCGACTCCACGTCCCGGGGGCGCTCGCGCAGCGGCGGCAAGGTGAGCTGCACGACGTTCAGCCGGTAATACAGGTCCTCGCGAAAGCGCTTGGCCTGCACCTCCTCCTCGAGATTGCGATTGGTCGCGGCGATAATCCGCACGTCCACCTGCCGCGGCGTCGTGCCGCCCACCCGATCCACCTCACCGGACTGGAGCACCCGGAGCAGCTTCGTCTGGAGATCGAACGGCAATTCGCCGATCTCGTCCATGAACAGCGTCCCATGATCGGCCTGCTCGAATCGTCCCTTCTTGTCCGCGTGGGCCCCCGTGAAGGACCCGCGCAGGTGCCCGAACAGCTCGCTCTCGGCGAGCGTTTCGGTGATCGCCGCCATGTTGACCGCAACGAACGGGCCCGCCGCCCTCGGGCTCAGCGTATGGAGCGCGTGGGCCAGCAGTTCCTTGCCGGTGCCGGTCTCGCCCGTCAGCAGCACCGGGCTGGACGTCACGGCGACTTTTTTGACCATCTGGAAGACTTCGAGCATCCGGCGGTCGCCGGTGATCAGCCCGTGCGCGGCGCACTCGGCCATGGCGGCTTCCTGATCGGGGCCGGACAGGGCCGGCGGCGACACGGTCACGGGACGCAGGTCGTGGAATTGCCGCTCCAGCTCTTCGACCTGCATGACCAGCCGGTCGCGCTCCACATGCGCCTTGTGCAACGCACCGTCCAGCGCCTTCAGTTTCGTCTCCATCTCGCGGACCTGGCCCGTGGATCCCAGCGTCGCCTCGCGCAGTTTCCGCGCCTCATCGATCGCCTGATCGAATTCCCGGTCGTGCGCTTCCAGTCGTGCGCGGCTGGCGGCCAGCGCGGCCTCCGTTTCCCGCATCTGTCGCTCCAGCGCCGCGAGCCGTACGCGCACGGCCGTCCGCTCGTACGCGGGCACCACGACCACGGCCCCGAGGAACGCGGCCAGCGGCGCGATGATCGGCAGCACCTGGCCGAAGGCTTTGAACAGGAGGTACGCCACGCCCACATAAACCAGTCCGGCGCCCGCCACGCGCAACAAGGCGAACGTCCACAAGCGGGTCGAGACGGCCAGCGCGCCGACGAGCCCCATGAGGACGACCGACAGGAAGGTTCCGAGCGCAGACGTCTGGCGCAGCCAACGCTCCGTAAAGATCGTGTTGAGGGTGTTGGCATGGACGAGACCGCCCGGGGCGGCCCCGCCAAGCGGAACGGACTTGAGATCGAAGCCCGTCGCCGTCGCCAGGACGAGCACCGTGGCGCCCTTGAAGCGCGCCTCGATCTCGCGGCGGCCCTCCGGCGTGGCGGCCAGGGCGAGCACGCCGGAGAACCCGTAATGGGGAAGGAACGTCTCGGTCCACTGCCCGGTATAGTTGATCAGCATCTGCCCGCGTTCGTCGACCGGAATGCGGGCGATATGGCCGGCCTCCCCGTTGATCCCGCGCAACTCCACATACCGGCCCGGCACGATGGAAATCTTCTCGGGCGGCACGTCGAACGCGCCCATGGCCACCCGCAGCGAAAATGCCGGCAGGAGCCGGTCCTGCACCCGCACCACCAGCGGCACCCGCCGGATCACGCCGTCTGGATCCCTGTTGGAGGCGATGTGCCCAAGCCCCCTGGCGGCGGCCGCCAAATGGGCTTCAGGCATGAAGACCCGCCCCGCGGCGAGCAGCTTTTCGGAGTCCGGACCGACCGCCCAGGGCAGCCCCGCAGACCCCAGCGTGTTCGCCAACACCGACTGCCCCTGGATCTGCGCGGCGTCGGCGGACCTCCCGACGCCGGAGGGAAAGAGCTCCACGCCGATCGGCAGATACACGCCCTGGGAGTCCGCCATGGCCTTCATGAGGCGCAGATCGCTGTCGGCCGAAGGCACGCTGAACACCACATCGAAGGCGATCGCCTTCGCACCGGCGTGCGTCAGGATCTCCACCATCAGCGCGTGCACCGCCCGATCCCAGGGCCAGCGGCCCAGCGTGGCCACGCTGGTGTCGTCGCAGTCGACGAGCACGATGCGCGGGTCCGTGGGAATCGCCTGGCGCAGCCCGAACCGGATGTCGAGGGTCTTGTCTTCCCAGCTCTGAAAGGCTCCCGGCCAGAGCCAGAACAAGGCCGCCACGAACAGCCCGCAGGCCGCTCCCACGGGCAGCAATCGGCGACCGTTGAGACGATCCGCGGCCTCGATCATTTGGTTTTCATCTCGTACACGCCGTCCCAATCGGCGGGCGGCGGGGTTGTCAGAAACTCCTCGGCGCGCTCGAGGTAGAGCTGGGACGGCCCGTCCGTCTTGTCGATCGCGAGCGCCCGGGCGAACGCGGCGCCGGCGGCGGCCCAATCCCGTCGCTTATAGGCTTCCAATCCTTCGTTATAGACCGTCCGGACCTGTTGTCTGAGCTCGGACAACTCGCCCTTCCGGGCCGCCATCACTTCATACACGCGGATGCCCTGTTTTTTGCCCTTGACCCGCAACACATCGAGCTCCCGCCACTCCACCACATCCTTGGTCATCTCGAACGTCCGCTCGGTCATCATGACCTCGGTATGAAACGGCTTGTTGGCGCCTTCGACGCGGGAGGCCAGATTCACGGCATCCCCCATCACCGTGTACTCCATGCGGGCGTCCGATCCCATGTTGCCGACCAGCACCACGCCCGTATTGACGCCGATCCGCATCGCCAGCTCCGGGCGCCCTTCCTGCTTCCACTTCTCGCGGAGGGGATGCATGGCCGCTTGCATGTCGAGGGCCGTGTGCACCGCGCGGAGCGCGTGGTCCTCCTGCGGCAGAGGATCACCGAAAAACCACAGCATGCCGTCGCCGATGAACTTGTCGAGCGTGCCCTGGTGACCGAACCCGATCCGGGTCATCTCATTGAAGTATTCCTGCAGCACCTTCTGCACAATCTCCGGCTCGATGCCCTCGCAGAGACTCGTGAAGGAAACGACGTCCGAGAACAGGATCGTGAGCTCCTTGCGCTGGCCGCCCATGAGACGATCCGTGCTGTCGCTGAGCAGCATGTCCACAACGGCCGGGGCGAAGTACGGCGCGAACGCGGCGCGGGTCTTGCGCTTCTCGATCTCGCCGGCGGCATACCGGTACGTCACCATGCCGGCGCTGGACAGCACGCCGACGATCACGACGGGGGCCACCGGGAGGATCCGCCCGAACTCGATGAAGCTGAACCACGCGCCGGCGATATACCCGCCGATCGCCACGATCGCCACAAGCAAATAGATATACGGCTGCAGCCAGAGCGAGAGCAGGGCGATTCCGATCCCCATCCCCAGGATCAGCGCGATCACGGTGGCCGGCCCCGACTCGACCAGGAACTGCCGGGTCAGGATGGTGTTGATCATGTTCATGTGGACCCCGTTGAGAGGGTACGCCGACTCCACCGGGACGGTGCCGGTGTCGCTCGCCCCCGTCGTGGAGGCCGCAAACAGGGCGACGGCGCCCTTCAAGTTTTTCTCCAACTCGGGACGCTTCTCCGGATCGTCCGCCTCCTCCAATAGATCGGCGGCGGAGATATGCATAAACGCCTCTTGCCACGTATTGGCGAAGTTCACCGTAAGCCGGCCGTGCTCATCCACCGGAATGCGGAGATCCCTTCGGGCGGTCTCCCCGGGAGAAAGCGCGTCCCCGATGATCACGGCATCGGGTTCAAGGCGGACCTTGGACAAGTCGCTCTCCAGAAGATCGACCACAACCCGGAACGCGATGGCGGGAAACAGGCGGTCCTTGACCTGCACGAGCAACGGGTTGCGTCTCACGCCACCATCGGTATCGGCCGTCCGCGAAATATGGCCGATGCCGCGGGCCACATGGCCGAACGCCTCCATGGGGAGAAACCGGGTTTTGGCGTAATAGAGGGGACTCGACGGATGGGCCGGCGCGGGCGCCGTATGGCGGCGCAGGAGCTCGGTCGGATATTGCATCTCCCGTTTGAGGTCCGCCTCTTCGTCCGGCTGGGTCTCCAGGCTCAGGCTGAGATCCAGCGCGCTGGCAAGATACACGTTCCCCATCGCGGCGAGCGCCTGGGAGAACGCGCGGTCGTTTTCGTTCTTGGGGTCCTGCTTGACGCTGGTGGGAAAGGGAAAGAGGACGTCGAAGACGACGGCCCGGGCGCCGAGGTCCCGAAGCGTGTCGACCACCCGCGCATTGAGCGCCCGGGGCCAGGGCCACCGGCCCAGGACACTCACACTGCCGTCATCGACGTTAACGTGGACGAGACGCGGATCCTGCCGGATCGGTCCGCGGAGCTGATGCATCCGGTCGCTGATCCGGAGATCCAGCTCTTTGAGATAGGTGGGCAGCGCGAGCTGCAGCAGTCCGATCACACAGGCCGCGGCCAAGCCAGCGACCAACGGCGGACCATACCGGGCAATGTCGGGCCGCTTTACCCGACCTCCCATAGCGCCCCTTCATGTGCCCGGACTTGCTGCCAATTCCCAACACGGCGAGCATCCCGACCGCCGTTATGGGTTCTTCTCGCCACCACTCTTGGTCCGACCCATCGTGCCCATTGTCTCGAGCGGCTTCTCGCCCTTCTTGCGGCCCGGCACGCCGATGATGTCGATCGGCTGCTCCGGCTTTTCCGGCTGCTTGCCCAGGCTGCGCTGCCCCGCCTTCGCGGTCGGCATCTGAATGTTCTTGCGATCGCGCGCAACCTGCAGATCTTCCTTGTTGGAGGTATAGATGGGCACCATGGCGGCGGCCCAGTTGGGATCCTTGGTCTTGTTCTTCAGGATGCCCTGCACTTTCGTGAGATACACCGTCGCCTCGCTGACCTGGTCTCCCTCGATCAGCGCGGCATCGAACGGCACCGTGCTGGCCATCGCCTTGATGGTCTCCTCGCCGAACGGCGCGGAAATCTTGAATTCCGCCGCGGCGCCCTCGTCGCCGAACGAATACTTCTGTCCGCCCTGGATGCGGGCTTCGTTGGTAAACACATTCGGCACAAGATGCACCACCTTGCCCTCCGCCGTGTAGTAATCCAGCTTCAGGTAGGAATCCTTCTCGGACTCGACGTAGATGATCAGCCGCTCGCCCTCGACGAAGGGTTCGCCCTCTTTCTTGTTGGTCGAAACCTTCAACCCGAAATTGGACGCCACCGACGCGATCACCGGGTCTTGGACTTTCTTGGCAAGCTCCTTGGCGTTCAATCTCTGCTTGATGAGGTCGGCGACTTCTTTGGAATTCGGCGTCGCCGTCATCCAGACGCAGACCTGGCTGGCCTTCACTTCCTGCTTGATGATGCGCTCGTTGCTGAGTCCGACCCGGCTGGCCGCTGCCACGACTTCCGGTTCCATGCCGCGGGTGCCGAGCTTATCGGCGTTTTCCGTGAAGGCCTTGATCTTCTTCAGCGCGGCTTCCCGGGCAAGGGCCAGGGCTTTTTTCTGGGCCGACAGGAGGCTCTCGTCATCACCCAGCCGGTAGCACGCGGAACCCTGCACCTGGCTGCCATCGGCGGACGCGGTCCGGGCCGGCTCGACCGCCAGTTGCGGCCCGGCCAAGGCCTGACCGGACAGCAAGCCGGCCAGCACTACCGTCGACGCGATCTGTGTGAACGTTGAGTACCTCATCGCACCCTCACTTTTTTGTTCATTGTCGTCCTTAGGCAAGCGCTTGTCAATCCTCAGTGACAGCCCTGCCCCCTGCTTCCTTCCTCAATATGACAGCAAGGTTGATACCAGTCTCGCGGGGATTGGCAGCACCGGGGGAATCGGGACTTTAAATTTGTAATATCAGGCAATTGCGTAAGGGGACAGCGCGCAGACCCAGGCAGGGCCGGCGGCGAACGCAGCAGCGCCCGCATGGGTTCCCATGCAGGCTCGCAATCGTGGTTCCCCGCCTTGCTGTATTTAGGAAAATCCTACCGCGGGGGATCGGCCGGCACGATGTGGACGCCCATGGTCGAGCCGTCCGAGGGGGGCGGGCCGGCCTCACCGAGAGGAACCGAGAACCCCGCCGCATGGGTGTGACCGCCGCCGCCATACTTGACGGCAATCCTGGCGACATCGATGCCGCCGTCTTCCGAACGCAGACTGAAGTGGCGCCGCCCGTTGCGGTCATGCCAGATCAAGCAGAACGGCCGGCCGTGCGAAAGCTGTTCGCCGATCTGGCTGGTGAGAATCGCACTGTGCACGCACGGCACCGTGGCCCCCTCGAACCGGACCCACATCGTAAAGCGGATGATCTTCTTCACCTGCTCCTGCTCGAACCGGAGAATCGCCCGCCCTTCCTGCTCCAGCGTGTCCTTCTTCAGGGAATTCCACACCTGGAAATCGTAGGGGTAGGAATTCAACCCCGCGCTGATCTCGCGGCTGCCGGGCAGTTTCCACGCCCACAGGTCCTTGTCCTGCACGTATTGAAGCAACCACGGCGCCGCCGTGCCGTGGGCCCATTCCCACGCCAGCACCGCGCCGCTCTTGTCCAGATCGAAATGGACATAGGGCAGCCCGTTCAGGGCCTCGCGCGCCGTGATGTGATGGTCCAGGACCTGCAGCGCCGCGGCCTGTTTCGCCATGTCCTCAAGGATCGGCCGGGAGTAGCTGAAGTCGACGATCACGACCTTGCGCCCGGCGCAACTGATCGGCGGCGGGTGACCGTGGTCCGCGGGAACGAATTGGGCCTCGGGATAGCGCTTCCAAATGGCCCAGGCGGCGCCAAACCCGTCGGTGCAGTCGGCATGGTAGAGAACCAGATCGGGAATCATGCAGTCGTAGCATACCATGACAACGTGGCGAGAAAAAGAGACCGGGGAATTGCATGCGCGGCAGGGGTGTGCTACACAAATTTCATTGTGGCGCAACGCGACCGGGACTGGCCCGGCTACACTCAATGGTTCTTCTGCCCCGGGTGCATCTCCCTGTGGACCCCCTGCGAATCCGGGGTCGCCGCCATCAAGCGCTCCCAGCTCATCACGGCTCCCCTGGCTTCGCCGGCCACCCCTTTACAGCAGTGCCCGGTCTGCGCCGGAACCCTCGAAGGCAGCACCCACGAACTCTGATCCGCGACCGGCATTTCGCTGGACAAGCAAATGTTCGCGTATGCTACACTCCGGCCATGCAGGTCCTCACGGCGCTCTCCACAACCGTGGTCACGGAAGACGCGCTCGAGGAAGTCTGCCGCACCGTGGCCGCCGGATTGGCCGGCCGGCCGGTCGACCTGGCCTTCGTGTTTTTTTCGCCCGACCATTCCGACTCGGCCGACCTGATCGTCTCCAAAATCCGCGAGCGGCTCCGGCCCGCCGTCCTGCTGGGCTGCTCGGCCGAAAGCGTGATCGGCGGGACTCAGGAGGTGGAAGGGCAGCCGGCGCTGTGCCTCTGGGCCGGCCACCTGCCCGGCACCACGTTCACGCCGTTCCATCTTGAGTACGTGGAAGCGGGCGAGGGCACCAGAATCTCGGGATGGCCCGACCAGATGCCCGGTCTCGAGCACAATCCCTCGTTCCTGGTCCTCGCCGAGCCCTTCACCACCGCACCGGCCGAGGCCTTCCTGGAAGACCTCGCCACACGCTACCCCGGCGCAACGGCGATCGGCGGGATGGCCAGCGGCGGCCAGGAACCCGGCGCCAACCGTCTTATCTTCAACGACACCGTGGTCGACAGCGGCGTGATCGGCGTGGCCATGACCGGCGCCGTCAGCATACGCACCATCGTCTCGCAGGGCTGCCGCCCGATCGGCGACCGCTTCATGATCACCCAGGCCGACCAGAACGTCATCCACGAACTCAGCGGCAAACCGGCGCTCGACTGCCTGCGGGAAGTCTTCGGGCTCCTTTCGCCGGCCGAACAGCGGCAGGCCGAACGGGCGTTGCACATGGGCATCGTCATCGACGAGCACAAGGACCAATTCGACCGCGGAGACTTCCTGATCCGCAACCTGGTCGGGGTGGATCAAAAAACCGGCAGCCTGGCGGTGGCCGATTACGTGCGGGTCGGACAGACCGTGCAGTTCCAGCTCCGGGACGGCGCCTCGGCCAGCGAGGACCTGCGCGCGCTGCTGACCGGGGAACGCACCGTCGCGCACGCCGGCGACCCGATCGGCGCGCTCCTCTTCAGCTGCAACGGGCGCGGCCAGCGGTTCTTCCGCATCCCCCATCACGACGTCACGGCCGTCCGGGAACAGCTGGGCGGGATTCCGGTGGGCGGGTTTTTCGCCATGGGCGAGATCGGGCCAGTCGGCGGGAACAACTTCCTGCATGGCTACACCGCCAGCATCGCCTTGTTCTGCAAAAACGACTGAGCAAAGGAGGACACCATGACACTCCGTTGGCTCGCATATCTCGGCATTCTGATCCTGACGGGCGCCGGCGTGACATCCGGACCCGCGTCGGCCTCGCACGGGCGGCAACTCAGCGTGCAGGAAGTGAAGGGCGCGCTCGACAAGGCGCACAGTTTGCGCGAGAAAGGCTTTATCCTCGTGGACGTGCGGTCCGTCGAAGAGCACGACTCGGGCGCCATTCCCGGCACCGACCTGAACATCGAGTTCCGGGAGATGGCCAGGCGCCACAAGGAGATCGGCGCGGGGCTCGATGACCACATCGTCGTCTACTGCCAGTCCGGCAAGCGCAGCAACGTCGCCCAAGACACCCTGATGGAACTCGGCTACCGAAACGTCTACAACATCCGCGGCAGCGTGAACGCGTGGCTGCAAGCCGGGTATCCGCTGGCCGGCGGCCGCCGTTGATCCGCTTTGTATTGTTTCTAGCGCTGCTCTGGGTGCCCGCTTCGGCTGGAGCCCAGGCGACACAATCCGGCCCTGGCGACGAGTCCCGCGTCCGCGCGCGGAGCCTCGGGATCGCCCTCGGCACCTATCCCACCGGCACACTCAACGCCATCACGGACGTCCCGGGCGTCACCGTCGGCCACCGGACCCTGATCAGCGGGGACGGCACGCTCGTGCCCGGCAAGGGCCCCGTCCGCACCGGCGTCACCGTCGTGATTCCCCGCGACGACGTGTGGCATAAAAAAGTCCCGGCGGGTTCGTTCGTCCTGAACGGCACCGGCGAAATGACGGGGCTGGCCTGGGTGGAGGAGTCCGGCTTCCTCGAATACCCCATCGCGCTCACCAACACGCTCAATCTCCCCCGTGTCGCCAACGGCGTGATGAGCTGGATGATCGCCCGCTATCCCGGCATCGGCATCCAGGACGACACGCTCACGCCGGTGATCGCCGAATGCGACGACAGCCGGCTCAACGACATCCAGGGCCGCCACGTCTCGGAGAGCGACGTCATCAAGGCCCTGGACGGCGCCCGCGGCGGGCCGGTGGCGGAAGGCTCGGTCGGCGCCGGCACCGGCATGATCTCCTATGGCTTTAAGGGCGGCATCGGCACAGCGTCCCGCATCCTTCCATCGTCGGCGGGAGGCTATACCGTCGGCGTGCTCGTCAATACGAATTCAGGCCGGCGGGATGAACTGCTGATGGGCGGCGTGCCGGTCGGCAAGCTCTACGGCGGCAAAGGTTCGGAAGGGCCGGAAGGTTCAATCATCATCGTCATCGCGACCGACGCGCCGCTCGACGCACGGCAATTGAAACGGCTTGCCAAGCGCGCGGCGCTCGGATTGGCGCGCACCGGCTCCACCGCGCGGCACGGGAGCGGCGACTTCGTGCTGGCCTTCTCGACCGGCAACGTCATTCCCCACTATCCCAAAGAGCGCACGTTTCCCTTCACGGCCTTCGCCGACACGCATCTGAACCCGCTCTTTACGGCGACGGTCGAGGCCACGCAGGAAGCCATCCTCAACGCCCTCACGATGGCGACGACGGTCGTCGGCCGCGACGGCCACAAGGCCGAGGCCATCCACCTGAACCGCGTGCGGGAGATTTTGAAAAACTACGGCGGGAAAGCTAAGGAGTGATGACCGGCAGGAACTGGCGCAGCGTGGCGCCGGCGGACTCGGGCACACGGCCTTCCCGCACGATCGGATCGTCGAACGGCACGAAGCGGGCGAGCTTCACGAACGACCGGCGGTCGAGCAGGGCCTGCAACTCGCTCTTGCGCTCCCACGTCAGCTCCATCGTATAGCCCTCGCCGCGCTTCCATTCCCAGGGCGTGCTGCCGAGACAAAGCGAGAGCCCATGGTCCGCCACTTTTCCATAACGGTTCATGAGGTTCTTCTTATACTGCGCGAGGCGGCCGCCTTCCAGGACCAGGGCGAACACGATGTGGTGTCCCCACCATAGTAAGGTACGGAAGGTGAACTTCACCTCGCCGTCGAAGTGCTTGAAGCAGTCCAGGTACTGATAGGGAAAGTCTTCGAGATGCTCGCCTTTGACAAACTGATGGGCGCTTGGATTGAAACCCTCCGGCGCAAGCAGCTCCACGCCCGTTAGTTCCTTCTGCAATCCGCCGTGGACGCCTTCGAGGATCGTCTTCATCTTTTTCATTATCCGCGCCTTCGCCCGGAAGAACGTGTCGTCGCCGAGCAGGCGCAGTTCGTCCGGCGTGAAGACGACAGGCTCAAGGGGAACGCTCTTTTTGCTCATGTCCGCACCGTAGCACTCCATCGCGAGGGGTTCAACTGGCG
>SCTG01000154.1 GCA_004298335.1 Nitrospirota bacterium | reverse complement strand
GGAATCGAATTTCACCTGATCGGCCCGCTGCAGCCCAACAAGGTGAAGCATGCGGTCGGCCGGTTCGCGCTGCTCCATGCCCTGGACCGGCTGGACGTGGCGGAACGCCTCGATCGCGCGGCGAGGGCGCGCGGGATCACCCAGGCCGTTCTCCTGGAGGTGAACGTGGCGGGCGAAACGACGAAGCACGGGTTCAGCCCGGACGAGCTGGTGAATACGGTCGGACGGATGGGATCGTTCACGGGGTTGCGGGTACGTGGGTTGATGACCCTCCCGCCGCCCACGGAGAAGCCGGAAGACGCGCGGCCGCATTTCCGGCGCCTGCGCGAACTGGCGGGTCAGGTGGAGGCCATGGGGATTCCCGGCATCTCCATGAAGGAACTGTCCATGGGCATGTCGGCTGATTTTGACGTGGCGATCGAAGAAGGCGCCACGATGGTCCGGATCGGCACGGCGCTGTTCGGGCCCCGTCCTGTAAGATAGGAGAGCATGTTCAAACTCGCGATCATCGGCGGCGGCAACATGGGGGAGGCCCTGGTGGCCGGTCTGTTAGCGGACGGCGTGGCGACGCCGGCCGGGCTCTGGGTCACGGACGTCGCGGCGGACCGGCTCGCGGCGCTGCATCAACGGTACGCCGTGCGGACCGGAAGCGACAACGGCGAGGCGGCGTCCTGGGCGGAGGTGATCATCCTGGCGGTCAAGCCGCAGGCGATGGATCGGGTCCTCGACGAGCTCAAGGACCGTCTCTCCGAGCGGGCGCTGATCATTTCGATCGCGGCCGGGATCCCGCTGTCCCGCATCGCGGCGCGGCTGGGCGGGACACGCAAGTTGGTGCGGGTCATGCCCAACACTCCCTGCCTCATCCGCGCGGGGGCGTCGGCCGTGGCCGCCGCGCCCGCCGTATCATCGGAGGAGCGGGCCCGGGCCGTGCGGCTGTTCGAAGCCCTGGGCAGGGTGGTGGTGGTCGAAGAACGCCTGATGGATGCGGTCACCGGCCTGAGCGGCAGCGGCCCGGCCTATGTCTTCCAGGTGATCGAAGCGCTGGCGGACGGGGGCGTCAAGATGGGGCTCCCGCGCGAGACGGCGCTGACGCTGGCGGCCCAGACCGTCTTCGGCGCGGCCAAGCAGCTGATCGAGACGGGGGAGCACCCGGCGCGCCTGAAGGACAAGGTGGCCTCGCCCGGGGGGACGACTATCGCGGGGCTGCACGCGCTGGAAACAGGCGGCGTCCGCTCGGCGTTGATCGCGGCCGTCGAAGCGGCGACGAAGCGGTCGGAAGAGCTGGGCCGCGGATAATGTTCGTCGCGGGGAATTTCCTGACGGCCCTGGCGTCGGTCCTGCACATGTTCCTGCAGGCCTACATCTGGGTGGTGATCATCCGGGCGTTGGTCAGCTGGGTGAACCCGGACCCGTGGAACCCGATCGTGCAGACGCTGAACCGGCTGACCGATCCGCTGCTGGAGCCGATCAGGCGCAGGCTGTTCCGGCTGATGGGCTATGGGGGCATGGGCATCGATATTTCGCCGCTGATTCTGATCGCGGCCGTCTATTTTCTGGATTTCTTTCTGGTGGGGACATTGACCGATATCGGGATGCGAATGAGGTAGGCCCGGCCGGGCCTTGAGAGGGGGAGACCATGAAGATCACGCCGCTGGACATTCAACAGAGGGAGTTCAAGGGCCGGTTCCGGGGATACGACCGCGAGGAGGTCCAGGCCTTCCTGCGGTCCGTCTCGCAGACCGTCGAGGAGATGATCAAGGAGAACCACGCGCTGAAGGAGCATGCTGACAAGCTCTACCAGGACGTGACCGAGCTGCGAAAGAAGGAGACGACGCTCAACGAGCTGCTCGTCACCACGCAGACGATGGCGGAGGCCCTCAAGGAGACGGCGCGCAAGGAGGCCGACCTGATCCTGCGGGAGGCGGAGATGAAGGCCGAGGATCTCCTGAAGAGCGCGCATGTGGACTTCCGGACGCTCCAGCGGGATCTGCTCGACCTTCGCAAGGAACGCGTGCTGGCGCTGGAGAAGCTGCGGTCCATGCTGCAGACGTTTGCCAAGGTGATCGAGATGGAGGAGATGGACATGAACTCGCTGATGGGCGACAGCCCTCTCAAGAACATCGCCGGTGGCCGGTAAGGCGGCCGCCCGGCCGCAGGCCACTCTGTCCGTCCGCGTCCAGCCCCGGGCCTCCCGCAACGAGGTGGCGGGCCTGGTCGGTGACCAGCTCAAGATCAAATTGACGGCGCCCCCGGTGGAAGGGGAAGCCAACGATGCCTGCCTGAAGTTCCTGGCCGATCTCCTCGATCTTGCTCCCAGCCGTCTCGAAATCCTCAGAGGCGAACACTCCCGCACCAAACTCATCCGCATCACCGGTTTGACGCAAGCCGAAGTCACGGCCCTTCTGGCGAAAAATGTCTGACCCAATCGCGCAAAAGATGCAGCAGGGGGTGGAGGAGGGAGTTTTTCCTGGGGCGGTGCTGTTGGTGGAGCACAAGGGAAGGAGGGTTCACCACGCCGCGTACGGTTTTACCTGCCTGCTTCCCGATCGCGCGCCCACCACGCCGGACACCATCTACGACCTGGCCTCCCTCACCAAGCCGCTTGCAACCGCGGCGGCTGCGGCATTTCTCGTGGCCGACGGCAAGCTCGGCCTGGACGATCCGCTGGAGCGGTACGTGCCGGAGTTGACGCAAGATGACTTGCGGTGGGCGACGATTCGGCACCTGCTCAACCACACGTCCGGGCTTCCCGCCTGGCGGCCGCTCTATGAGCGCATTGTCCCGGACGGACGCAAGCTGCGCGAGCAGCCTCTCTCATCCAGGCGGGCCGCCATCTACGACGCCATCCATCGCGAGCCGCTGGTGGAACCGGTCGGCGGCCGCTGTGTCTACAGCGATCTGGGATTTATTCTGCTCGGCGAAATACTGGAGCGGATTGTGAAGCAGGAGTGGGCCGCCTTCATCCATGTCGTGGTGTGGGGGCGGCTCGGCGCGCAAGGCCTGTTCTACATGAGCGAGGGAGGCCCCACGAGCGGCATGTTGGTCGGCGCGCGTCAGTTTGCGGCGACGGAGCAGGACGACTGGCGCGGCCGGATGATTCGGGGCGAGGTCCATGATGAAAACACGGCGGTGATGGGCGGCATATCCGCTCATGCGGGCCTGTTCGGAACGGCCGACGCGGCGGCCAGGGCCGTGAAGCCGTGGCTTGCGGCCGTGCGGGGAGACGCATCACCGATTCCCATGTCGTGGGCGAAGGAATTCGTGCGCAGGCAGGGCATCGATCCCCATGGGAGTTGGGCGCTGGGCTGGGATACGCCCTCGAAGGGCCCGGACGGCCAGCCCTCCTCGTCCGGAGCGCATTTCTCACCGGGGTCGTTCGGGCATCTCGGCTATGCGGGCACGTCGGTGTGGATCGATCCCGAACGCGACCTGATCGTGGTGCTGCTCACGAACCGCGTGCATCCGACGCGCAAGAACGACCAGATCCGGGCCTTCCGCCCGGCCATCCACGATGTGATCTTTAAAAGTGTGGTGAGAAACTAAGTCGGATCCGGATAATCCACCCAGGCTTCTTTTTCCGCGTAGTATTTCTTGCCGCGAAAATTCAGCCTCGTCCGCAGGCGCGAGAATGCCATCTTCTGGAGCTGGCCGGCCAGGTACCGGAGCGCTTCGGCGATGGTCGGCAGGGACGGGGTCTCCGCCGTCACGGACTCGTACTGGACCCTGGCCGTATAGCCGGTGGCCGTGCGCGTGACCGGGACCATGCGGCTGAACGAGCGCCCCGGAGGGTCGTTGCCCTCGACCTGGTGCTTCTCGATGACGGTGTTCTTCTGGAAGATCAGTGGCGACGAGGTGGACATGCGGCGGATTATACGGGTGCCCTCCGGAGAAAGCAATGAATGGGTACGGTGGGTGCGGGAGGGGCGCCAGCAGGCGGGGCCCCCTCCCGCTATGATGCCGGAAGCACCGGTTCGCTCTGGGTCAGATGGGCGACCATCTCGGGCGACACGGCATAGAGATCGGCTTCCTCTCCGAGGCCCTTGAGGGTCACCGTTTTGGCCGGCAAATCCGCCGGCAGTACGCCGCATGCCCGGGCCAGCGCGTAGGTCCGGCGGGACAAGAGCAGCCCTCCGGGTTCGGCGGCGCTCTCCAGGCGCTGCGCCTTGTTCACCTCGGGCCCGATCACGGTGTAGTCCCAGAGATACTCGGTGCCCAGGTTCCCGACCGTCACAAAGCCGGTGTTGATGCCGATGCGGATCAGGTGGGCTTCCTGGCCCTGGCCCAGCCACCGGAGGTTGAGTTCGGTCATTTTTTTCTGCATGACGAGGCCCGCGCGCACGGCGTTGGCCGCGTGGCGCTGCACGCGCGCCTCCTCCACGTCCTCGCCCCCGCCCTCCGGCTCGGCGTCGCCGAAGAACGCCATGATGCCGTCGCCCATGTATTTGTCGAGCGTGCCTCCGTGCGTCCGGAGAATGACGGTCATGGTCGTCAGGTAGTCCCGCAGCACCCGTTGGATCTGCAGGGGGTCCGTGCGTTTGCAGAAGGTGGAGAACCCTCGAATGTCCGCGAAGAAGATGGTGAGCTCGCGGGAGTGGCCCGCCAGGAGACCGGGAATGCGCCGGGGGTTCTCGCGGATCATTTTGATGGTTTGGGGCGGCAGAAAACCTCCGAGGACGGATTGGAAGCGCATCCGGTCCCGGTCCACGATAAACGCGCGCGTCGTGAGCAGGAGGATCAGGCCGACCGTCATGGCCAGGATCGGGTGCACGGCGGGCAAAATGATCCCTCCGTTGAAGGCTTCTTTCAGCGCGTACAGGTAGGCTCCCATGACGGCGAGATAGGTGGGGATGATCACCGCCGGTCCGCCCGCGAGGGCCGCCCCCGTCAGGAGCGCGACCGGAAGGCCCAGACTCGCGGCGGCCTCGAACGGCGTCGCGTCCCGCAGGAACTGCCGCTGCAACAGCATGTTGAGCAGATGGAGATGGATCTCGCTGGTGGGGAAATCGCCTTCGAACGGCATCGCCACGCGGTCGCCCGAGCCCGTCGTCAGGTTGGACACCACGACGGTCTTGCCCTTGAACAGACCGAGCGTCTTGGCGCGGCCCCGCTCCGATTGCATCTGATGCAGAAGCCAGCTGTAGGGATAGTGGACGAAGCGGGCTCCCCACGGGCCCGCGTAGTTGATCCAGGCGCGTCCCGTGGCATCGATGGGAATGGTCACGTCCTCCCTCGCGCGGGTCTTGAAGCGGATCTCCCGGCCGCGCTCGATCCGTATCGAGTCGGGGTCGGCTTTCAGGTACCGCAGCGCTGCGGACAGGGACATAGACGGCACGAAGCCGCCCTGCACGCGATAGACGAAGGGAATCCTTCGCAGCACGCCGTCCCCGTCGGGCGTGCGCTGGATGTGTCCGAGACCGGCGGCCGCCTCGATCAGGCCCGGCAGGGGCATCGTCAGCTCTCCGACCGCCGGGAGTTCCCCGAAGCCGCGGACGTCCGCCCTCAACAAAAATCGGGGCGCGGGGAAGCGCGCGATGTCGGCGGGGTTCTCTTCCCGCACCGGTCGGAAAACGACGGGATAGATGACAGAGCCGGCGCGGCGGGTCGCGTCCACCAAGACCCTGTCCTCTTCCGGGTTGGAGGAGGGGTGGGTGAACAGCAAATCGATCATCACCGTGCGCGCGCCGGCTTTTCTGAGAAATTCGACGACCTGGGCGTGGACCCGGCGATCCCAGGGCCAGCGGCCGAGTCCGTAGTCGTGCGCGGCGCGGTCGTCGTAGTCGATGACCACCAGGGCGCCGGATTGGGCCTGCTCGGGATCCCGTGCGACGGGGATCGAGGGCCGGATTTGAAATCTCAGATCCACCGTCCACAGCTCGACCGGCTCGAACAGCGCCGGATGGACCAGTTCAAGCAGCAGGGGAAGCGCGACGGCGACGACGCTGCAGGCAATCACGGCCGCTACATCGGACCATTGCCAGTCCCGGTGCAGGGAAAACATGCGCATGGCCGTCGGCGTTAGCCGCCTGTTCCTCCCGTCGTGGCTGGCGGCTTCGATGGAGGAGGCAGGGGGGAGGAACCGTCCGGTGGTTGCCGGGTGTGGCCGGGTTTGCGCTCAGCGGCCGGCGTGGCGGCCTTGGGGGATGGATCTTCGCGGCCGATCGACGCGCAGCCGGCAAACGGAATCATGATGCCGCAGAGGAGAAGACAGGATACTAGGTTCCGCAGAACGGCCTCCTCGGGGGGTCAGCCTCCCGATCCACCGACGGCCGGCGGCTTTGCCGGAGCCGGCGGGCCTGAAGTCTCCTCGGTCGGTGTGCGGTTCGGGTTGCCCTTCTTGCTGCTTGCCGCCGGGGGCTTTTTGTCCTTCCGCTCGGGGGCGGCCGATTGCTCGGCTTCCGTGGAAAGCGTTTTCGTCGGGGCGGGTCCGCCGGCCGTCCTGTCGGCGGCGCAGGCCGCCAACGGGAGCGCGAGGCTCAATAGCAGCACACGGACGGAACATCGAAAGCAGGATTCTGCCATGGGCCCGGCCCTCTTGACTGCGAGGGTTTATGATACCCCTCCCAGGCGACCGAGACAACGATTCCGGCTGGTGTTTCCACGGACAGGCCGGCCGTTTTCTTGAAAGTTACAACACCAGGTCCACGGCGGCCTGGCGCTTGGTGACCTTGTCCTCGGGGTTGTAGGTGGCGGTGATCTCCTTCTTCGCGTCCTTGGCGGAGACGACGATCTTGGTGCCGGAGTCCTCGTTGTGGATGTGGAGGAAGATCTCGTAATAGCCTTCCTTGTTGGTCTTGCCCTCGTGGCTCTCGCGGCCTTCCTTCAGCGGCTTGGCCAGGATCGGCAGGTCGGGGATCGGCTTGCCGGCCTTGTCGCGCACGTAGCCGTACACGATGAAGCCGTGGTCCACTCTGGACTTGACGAAGACCGGCTTCGGCGTCTCGACGGCCTGGTTCTTGAGCGTGGCCAGGTACGCCGCCAGCGCGCTCACCTCTTCATCGGACATCAGCTCCTTGTACTTGTCCGGCATCAGCCCCTTTTTGTGCTCCTTCTCGAAGCCGTCTGCGTAGAGGTAGGTCGGGTCGAAGATCTTTTTCTTGATGTCGTCCTGCGTCAGGAGGTTGCCGATGTTGTCCAGGATCGGTCCGCGCTTTTTCACCGAGCCCTTGCCGCCGATCTTGTGGCAGTTGTAGCACTCGTGCAGGTCGTACACTTCCATACCGCGGGCGATCATGTCGCCGCTGCCGGCGGAGACCGCCTGCGCGCCGCCGCCCGGCTTCCCGCCCTCGGGCACGGAGGGCGCGAGTTTCTCCAGTCCGGCCAAGAGCGTCGCCGTCTTCGCCTGCAGCTCCTCCGATTTCTTGACCATCTCTTCCAGCTTGGCCTTGCGCGCATCCGGCGTTTCCATCTTCGGCTTGACGATCTTGTCGATCTTGCCCTTCTCCACGGTCGGGTCGTACTGGGGCAGGAAGGAGGCGCCGCCGATGTAGATGGCCGAGAGGACGGCATAGAAACCGATCAGCACGACCAAGGCTTTCCAGCCGGTGAAGGCGGGCAAGGGGGGAGCGTCCAGCAGCAGAAAGACCGTCAGGCCCAACAGGACATACCCGACGAACATTTTTTGAAAGATGGGCGGGAAGTGCATGGCTGCGGTTCCGAACCAGACGGCCGGAACCAGGACTGCGGCGATGATGAGCTTCCTGATCATGCGTACCTCCCGGGTCGAGCGGCCCCATTATACAGAGGATCGTTCTTACTGGCTAGGTGCCGGCATCGGCAGCCGCCCGGCCAGCTTCAGCAGCAGCAGGGCCGTAATCGGCAGGTACATGAGAATACCGGTGGCGCCGATCAGCGGCTCGCCGATCCAGAAGGTGACTGCCAGGTTGAACCCCAGGATGCCGTAGTAGAGGGCGCAGCCGACGAGCAGTCGGGGGGCGACATTTATAGTGGGAGGGGGCCCCGCCAATGGCGCCCCTCCCACACCCACTTCCGCCTGTTCGTGTTTGGACAACCACCTGTCGAGTCGCTGGTACAAACCGAAGGCCACCAGGCCCACCACGGCCCAGCCCAGGTAATTCGCGATCGGTACGCCGAAGTGCAGACCCGGCTCGGGGTAGTAGTAGATCTTGCCGAGGAACCAGCGGTCGCCGCGGAGCGCGACGGGGTCGATGACCACGTCCAGCAGGACGAAGAACAGCACGGTGAGGCCGAGCGCCGGCGCCGACGTGCGGGTCGTCCGGTCGGCGCGCATCGCCATGGTCCGGCCCCGGCCCCGCGCCGGCAGCAGGAAGGTCAGGGCGAGGCAGTGGCTGGTGAACAGGAGAAAGGAGAACGACAGCGAGTCCATGAACGGCACGTTGCTGATGTACAGTTCCCGGCCGACGGTCGAGCCGTTGTAGAAGTACCAGCCGAACGGAACGCCGGTGCGCGTGGAGGAGAACTCGCAGACGAAGGCGGTCATCCAGGTGAGGAGAAAGAAGATCGCCGTCCGCCGTTTTCCGATCAGCCACGTGGAGGTCGCCAGGGCGACGGCCAGGAACAGGAAGACGTAGGGCCGGAGGAGGAGGGTCTTGCCGAGGAGGGCGAGGAATTCCATTCAGGCGTAGTTGTGGTCGCGGAACCAGCGCACCGCTTTTTCGAGCGCGACGTCCACGGGCGTCTGCGGCAGGCTCAACTCTCGGATGGCCTTGGAGCAGTCGTAGTGCATGACGTACTTGGCCATCTTCACCCCTTCGAGCGGAATCCGCGGTGGGCGATGCGTGACGTGATCGGCCAACCATTGGTTTGCGTAGGCCAGAGGAAGGATGGCCAGGCGCGGCAGCTTGATCGTCGGGGCGGGCACGCCGGTCAGGCGGCTCAGCAGCGCGAAGACCTCGCGGAGCATCAAGTTCCGGTTGCCCAGGATGTAGCGTTCGCCGAGACGGCCTTTCTCCATGGCGCGGAGGTGCCCCGCGGCGACGTCGTCCACGTCGATCAGGTTCATGCCCGTCTCGATATAGGCCGGCATCCGGCCCTTCATGAAGTCCACGATCACCTGGCCGGTGGGCGTGGGCTTGATGTCGCGGGCGCCGACGGGCGCGCTCGGGTTGACGATCACGACCGGCAGGCCGGCGCTCGCCAGCTTGCTCACTTCCTGCTCGGCCAGGAACTTCGAGCGCTTGTAGTGGCCGGACATCTGCCCGAGCGAGACCGGCGTTTCCTCGGTGCCGGGCCCCCCGCCGACGGGCAGGCCGATCGCCCCGATGGTGCTGGTGTAAACGATCCGCTCGACGCCGACGTCGCGCGCCGCCTCCATCAGATTGCGCGTGCCGGTGACGTTGATGTCGTAGAAGATCCGCGGATCGGAGGCCCACAGGGCATAGTGCGCGGCGACGTGGTAGAGCTGCCGGCAGCCCGCGAGGGCCTGCCGCAGGGACGCGGCGTCACGCAGGTCGCCGCACGCCTGCTCGACCTTCAGCCCCTGGAGGTTGCCGAGGTCGCTCTCGCGCCGGACGAGCACGCGGACGTCCACGCCGCGATCCAGCAGGGCGCGCGCCACGGCGGCGCCGATGAACCCCGTGGACCCCGTCACGAGTGCTGTCATCAATTTTTTCTTGCAGTGATGTAGCGGGCCAGCTCGCGGAGGGACTCGGCCTTGGGGCCGAAATCGTTGAGATGCGCGATGGCCGACGCGACGCGCTCGTCGGCCAGCTTGCGGGCGCCGTCCACGCCGAAGAACGTCGGGTAGGTCTTCTTGCCGCGGGAGGCGTCGGTGTTCGCGTCTTTTCCCAGCTCCTCCCGCGTGCCCGTGACGTTCAGCACGTCGTCCGCGATCTGGAATGCGAGGCCGATGTCCTCGGCGTAGGAGGTCAGGCGGTTCAACTGGTCGGCGTCGGCGCCGCCGGCGATGGCGCCGATGCGGACGGAGGCCCGGATGAGCTTGCCGGTCTTCCAGCGGTGCACGCTTTCCAGCGTGGCCAGGTCGATGTCCTTGCCCTCGGCCTCGATGTCGGCGACCTGTCCGCCCACCATGCCCACGTTGCCGGAGCCGGCGGCCAGCTCCTGGATGACCCGCACCTGCGCGCGGGGATCGAGGCCGTCCGCCGACTCGGGACGGCTGACGAGGTCGAAGGCCATCGTCAGGAGCGCATCGCCGGCCAGGATCGCCATGGCCTCGCCGAAGACCTTGTGGTTCGTGAGCTTGCCGCGCCGGTAGTCGTCGTTGTCCATGGCGGGGAGGTCGTCATGGATCAGCGAGTAGGTATGGATCAGCTCCAGGGACGAGGCGAGGGGCAGGATGGTCGGAGCGGTTCCGCCGAGGGCCTCGTAGGCCGCGATGGCCAGGATCGGCCGCACGCGCTTCCCCCCGGCGAAGAGACTGTAGCGCATGGCCTTGTGGAGGTTCGCCGGCGGCTCGGATTCGGGCGGCATGACCGCGTCGAGGAACCGGTCCACGCCCTGCCGTTTCTGCTCGAGATACTGCTTGATGTCCATTGGCGGGCAGGTTAACAAAGCACCCGGGGGGAGTCAACGCGAAGCGACGGAGTTCTTGCGCGAACGGTCCGGCTTGTCTATACTGGGCCCCGCTATGGGATGGCGCCGCATCGACCAGGGCATCGAGACCCAGACGCTGGAGATCCAGCCGGCCGCCTGCCCGGTGTGCCGGAAGGGCCTCTACCGGAACGTGACCTTTCTGACGGGCGGATGGGCCCGGTGCTCCCAGTGCAATGAGGTCGTCCATTACGCCTGCCTTAGCGGCGGAAAGTTCTTGAAGGACCGACCCCGGTTTTGTGCGGATTGCAAGGCCGGCCGCGCGCGTCCCTCCCAGAAGATGCCGGTGCCGCCGCCCAGGCCGCCGGCGCCCGTGTCTGAGCCCATTACGGTCACGGCTCCGGCACCGCCGACCCCTCCTGCGGGCACGCCGACTCCCCCCGCTACTCCGCCTGCATGAACGAGCCGGTTGCGGCGCAAGAGTCGCCGGGCTTGCGACGGTGGAATGGGGCGTTTCTCCTCGTCGTGGTGCCGATCGTCAACGCGATCGGCGGGTTTTTCACGCTCGACTTTCTCCTGAGCGGCCAGTACACCTGGGGCCGGACGCTCCGGACCTTCGTCCTCTCGCTGAGCCTCCTCGTGCTGGCGTACGAGTTCGTGTACCGGGACTTGCAGGCGAGCCATCCCGAGTGGACGGAGCGCCGTCTGCTGAAGCGCGTGCTGGGCCACGCGATCATCCCGTTTTTCGGCGGGATGGCGCTGCTCCTGCTGCTTCTGGCGGTGACGCGGCTGTTGAAATAACCGGGCTTACTTCGCGGCGTACTTGGAGGTATGCTGGAAGACGCACTTCGGACAGATGTAGTGCAGGAATTTCCCGTCGGCGACCAGGCGCTTGGTCATCGGCACTTTGCACCAGGTGCAGACCCGGTCGGGGGTGTCGCAGGTCGGGCAGACGGGGGCGGTGGCTCCGTCCCGCGTCACCGGCACGGTCGGCTTCCCGCACTTGGGGCAGGCGGAATTCGCATTCACGAATGTCTTTTCGCACAGCAGAAAGAGGCTTGTCAAATGAGCCCCAGGACCGTCCGTGAATTCTTCGAGGCGCTGCCGTCCCGTTTCCGTCCCGACGCGGCGGGCGGCGTGAACGCCGTGTATCAGTTCGATCTGTCGGGGGACGAAGGCGGGCAGTACCAGCTCCACGTCGCCGACCGGTCCTGCCGGGTCTGCGACGGCGCCCATCCTTCGCCGAGCGTCACGCTGTCGATGGCGGGGGAGGATTGCGTCGCGATTCTCGAGGGGAAACTGAGCGGCGTGTCGGCGCTGCTCAACGGGCGGTTGAAGATCGCGGGCGACATGGGGCTCGCCATGCAATTGGCGGCCTTCTTTCCCGACCTGCGCCCGAAGTAAGGCGGCACTGTTCTCATGGCTTCCAAAGTCGCATTGATCACGGGCGGGGCGAAGGGGATCGGGCGCGCGGTTGCGTTGGATCTGGCAGCGGCCGGCCGGGATATTGCCCTGTGCTACCGGGCATCCGAGCGCGAGGCTGCTGAAACCGTGGCGCTCATTCAGAAGCATGGCCGGCGCGCGCTGGCCCAGCGGTGCGACGTGTCGGACCCGGCGGCGGCGGCGGCCTTCGCGGAAAAGGTCGAACGGGAGTTCGGCCCGGTGGAGGCGCTCATCAACTGCGCCGGCCCGTACCACCGGGTCAACATCCTGGAAGAGACGCCCACGGGGTGGGCCGAGATGTTCGCCCACAACCTGCACGCCGTGTTTTACATGAGCAAGGCCCTGGCGCCGGCGATGAAAGCCAGGAAAGCGGGTCGGATCGTCAGTTTTTCGATGGCCAACGCCGACCAGATGGTGGCGCAGACCGAGGTGACGGCCCATTACATCGCCAAGGCCGGCGTTCTGATCCTGACGCGCACGCTGGCCAAGGCGTTGGCGCCGCACGGGGTCACGGTCAACGCGGTCTCGCCGGGCTTCATCAATTCGGGGAGCGCGCCGGAGGCGGAGCTGGCGGCCATGGCGAAGAAGATTCCGGCGGGCTACATCGGCGAGCTGAAGGACGCCGTCTCGGCGGTGCGGTTTCTACTGTCGGACGAGGCCCGGTACATCACCGGCACGAATATCCACCTGAGTGGCGGCTGGGGAATCTGAGAAACGGTCAGTGCGTCGTGGGGAGCCGTTCCGGCTGGATCAGTTGAAAGCCTTCCCCCGGGGCGCGCGCGCCGGACGCCCGCGACCCTTCCTCATACTCGTACGCCAGGCAGCACTTGAGGCGCCCGCAGAGGCCGAGCAGTTTGTTGTCGTCCATGGGGAGGCCCTGGGCCCGGACCATCTTCATGGTGACGGGTTTGAATTCCGTGAGGAAGCTGGCGCAGCAGAGGACGAGGCCGCATACGCCGAGCCCGCCGAGGTGCTTGGCTTCATCCCGGGCGCCGATCTGCTGCATCTGAATGCGCGTCCGGAACCGGCCCGCCAGCTCTTTCACGATCATCCGGAAGTCCACCCGCTCGTCGGCGGTGAACATGAACGTGATTTTCGGATGGTCGAAGGCGGGCACGACCTCGACCGCTTTCATGGGGAGGCGGTGCGCGTCAATGAGGTCCCGCCAGTAGGCCATGGCTTCGCCGGCCAGCCGCTCCTGCCGGGCAATGGCCTGGAGATCCGCTTCGTCCGCCTTTCTGAGGATCGTTTTCATGTCGCGCATGGGCGGGACGAACGGTGTGCGCTGCGGCCGCCCGTACACCACGCCGTAGGTCACCTCCTCGTTCATCTCCAGGATGACCCGGTCGCCCGGTTCCAGCGCGAAATCCCGCGCGCCGACCTTCTTGGCGACGCCCCGGTCGCGCACCTTGATCTCCGTTATTGAGACCAACGACAGATCCATGTCTCAAGTGTGGACAAAACACCGCGGCAAGTCAATGTCGCCTTTCTCCACAAGCCCCTTGCTCATTCCTTTCAAGGAGGCCATCATAGTGTGTTTTGAGGAAAGGGGAGCAGCCATGCCAAGCAAAAAGCCGAAGGTGAAAAAGACGCCATCTTCTTCCGAGACCGTCGACAGAGAGGCGGTGGTTAGGCTGGCCTATGAACTCTACGTGCAGCGCGGTTACGAGCCCGGCCATGATGTGGAGGACTGGCTGATGGCGGAGCAGATTCTGGCCGAGCGAGAGACACGTTCTGCGCCGGGCAAGAAGACATCCGCGGCCTCCCGGCGTCCGGAGGACAAATTGCGCCGGCGCTGAATCCGGTCTGGCGCACGGCCGCTTCAGCTTTTCTTGTCGAGGTGGGCGGCGAGGAAGGGCGCTTTCTTCAGCGCCGAGGAACCGGCGATCAGCGGTTTCATGAACTCCAGCCCCGCGTCTTCCCTGCTCTTCCAGATGACCGTGGCGGGCAATTCCTCGGTGACCACTTTGCCGTCGTCGCTTTCCATGCGGAAACGGACGGTGACGTCCTGGCTTGCCTTGAGGTCCTGCCGGAGAGCGACTGCAATGCCGGTCCGGCTCAGGTCTTTCAGGCTTCCCCAATACGTCTCATCTCCCTTGGCCACCACGATGTCTACTTGCTTCATGAGGCGGTAGCGCGGCAGGACCCGCCGCTCTCTGCCGCGCAGATCTTCGTCATGTCTACCCGTCGTCATGCGCGCATTCCTCTCGCGTTGCGTGAAACCCTGTCCGCGGAGGTCTATTGTAATCCCGGAGCCGTTTCGACCCAAGAGAAAAGTTGACAGCGGCCTGTTCCTATGCCATTCGTGTAGGACAATGGCTGGTCGGCTCTCGACGATCATGCAGGGCGCCGGGCTCGTCCTGAAACGCACGGCCGTCAAATTTTTCGACGATAACGGTCTCTTTCTAGCGTCCGGCCTCGCATTCGACCTCCTGTTGTTCTGCTTTCCATTCTCACTGTTGATCGTATCGGCGCTGGGGTACGCGTTGGGCAGTTCCGACCGGGCCCTCGAGGCGCTGCAGGCCGTCCTGCAGGAACTCCTGCCGATCACCCGGCTGGCCTTCATCGAAAACCTCTCGATGGTCCTTGAGAACAAGGGCCTCCTGGGTCTGCTGGGGGGCGCCCTGTTTTTCCTGACGAGCAGCCTGACGTTCGGTTCCGTGCGCGGCGTTCTCAATACCGTGTTCCAGACCCGCGAGCCGTCGCGCTTCTTCAAGGAGAAGGCGTCGGATGTGCTGGTCATGCTGCTGGCCAGCGGGCTTCTGACCTTGATGATCGGGCTGACCTCCCTGCTGACGCTGGCGGATGGCCTGCTGGAACGGTTCCCGCGCCTGGGGGCGGTGATCGGGCCCGGCTGGGTGTTTGCCGGCGATCTCCTGGGGTTTCTGTTCACGCTGGCGCTGTTCTACCTGCTCTACCGCTTCTGCCCCTCCCGGCCGCTGCCGCGCCCCGCGCTCGCCGTGGCGGCTTTCACGGGAGCCGCGCTGTTCGAGCTCTCCAAATGGGCCTTCGCCTGGTACGTGGACGCGGCGGAGGGCACGGCCGCCTGGTTCGGCGCGGTCGGCGGCATGTTTTTCTTTCTGATGTGGGTCTACTACGCCTGCGCGGTGTTGATCGTCGGCGCCGAAACCGGGTGGAGCGTCCAGCAGGCCTTGCGCCCGTCCAAAGAGCCGTAGAGAGAGGGTCCTGTCGGGTCCCTGCGCTTTTAGTTGCCGGCCGGGCCGATCCCTTATATAATACAAAGACGGCAGTTGCTCCCTGTCTCCTGGAGAACGAGGAGGCGTGCCATGCGTCGGCGGACCGGCCTTGTGATGGCGTTGACCCTCGCGGCTTTGCCCGTGCTCTGGGGGTGCGCCGGCGGCCCTCCGTACCGTGACCCTGAATGGCCCGGGTACACGTGGGGCGGCCGGAGCGAGGAGCAGAAGGCCGAGCCTGCTAAGGTTCAGCAGCAACTGGCCGCACTGACCGCCCAACTCGCCGCCGACTTGCGTGTCCGTCAGGGCCAACGCCTTGCCGTGCTTCCGTTCGAGAACACGACCGGCGCCAATCCCGAATCCCTCGGCGCCTACCTCACCGAAAAGGTCACCAACCTGTTCTATGCCGACCGGGTGGGAACGGTCGTTGAGCGGACGTACCTGAAGAAAGTCCTCGACGAGATCGAACGGGGCTATTCAGGGCCGTTCGATCCGCTCTCGCTCCAGGAGATCGGCCATCTCCTGAACGCGGACACTCTGATCCTGGGCAGCTACACTACGCTGGCCGGTGGCACGACGGAAGTGATGGCGAGAGCCGTTTCCGTGGAAACCGGCGAGGTTGTGGGGGCCGGCTCCACAATGATCACGGGGAAAATCGTCCCGAATGGTCCGCTCGTCGCGCGGGAGCCGCTGTTGGCCAAGAGGGATGCGTTGCCCACGCAGGCCGTCCCCGTGCCGCGACCGCAGGAGAACCAATTGCTAAGTCAGGCAGAACTTCCGGGACCGGAAGCGCCCGGCACGTTCAGCATCGTGCCGTCACCATCACCGGACATGGCTTACGCAGCGCCACCCTTCGAACGGGTCGCATCGTACCCGGCCTATCCGACGTATCCGACACCGCAGGTCGTCGTTCCTTCACCCGTCTACGTGCCGAGTCTCCTGACGCCTTTCTACCGCGCTGTGCCGCGGACGGTTATTCCCCTCTACCGCCCGGCGCCGGGGACGGTCGCGCCGCCTTCCACTGTCACTTCCACGCCGTCACCTCGCCCGCACCACCAGCCCGCATATTCCCATCCACGCCCGTCCGGGTCGTGGTCGCCGCCGCCGTCCTCTTCCAGACCGTCCGGCCACCGCGGACGCAGCCGATAAACGCTCCCCAATACGGTACTGTTTCTAGCGGGCCGGATTTTTCCTGGGCGGGCTCTTGATGAGGGTGTCAAGCTCGAACAGGCGGGTTTTGAGCATGGCGATGTCCTCGTCCTGCTCTTCGAGCCGCCGCCGCAGGCGCTCGATTTCATTCTGCAGGGCGGAGATCTGGTCTGTCATCGGCGGGGGGGCCGCGTTGCGCGGCGAGGCCTGCGGCATGGTCGGAGGCAGGATGACCGCGCTCTGCGGGGCGGCGACCGTGGCAGCCGCCGCGGCGGGCGTGGGCATCTCCGCGAGAAATGCCGAATGGTCCAGGACCAGCTCGCTGGCCGGCGCCGACGCCGATCGACTCAGCCATGTGGCCTGCGTCCCCGCCACGAATCGTGCGGGCTCGAACGACAGCATCGCGCCTTTTCCTCCCCAGGGGTTCAGGGGATTCGCCCGGATGGCGGCCAGGTTGTCGGATCCGGACGGGATCCTTTCGTGGTGATTGGCGACCACCACATGCAGCTGGTTGCCCTTCACGAACAGCCCGCCTGACGTGACTTCCTGCCCCGCTCCTCCCGGCAACGCCGAGTAAAAGACCGCCCACTCGGTGGGCTTGGCCGTCCGCAAGGTCTTCTGCAGGCTTGGCAGCATCTGCCTGATTTCACCGGGCGAGAAAAGAGGTTGCGGGAAGGGTTTTCGCTCCAGCAAGCCGGCACGCTCCTGCACCTGGACCCGGCTCAGGATCGCCGCCAGTTCCGATTCGGACAGCTGGGAGGGATGATCGAAGCGCAAATCGGCGGCCGCGCGGGAATCCAGAAAGGTGTCGAGGCGGACGAACCAGTTGGCTTCGCCGACCGCCGCGCGTGAGGAGATGGCCGGGCCGGAGCATCCGGCGCAGAGCAGAACGAGAAGGCCGGGCAGCAGTCTTTTCAGCATTCCGTGGCTCCTATGCGGCAGGACCGGCGCGGGAGTCTTATACACGGATTCCGCGCATTCGGCAACCGCCTCCAGTGCCCACCGACCCGTTTCCCCCATTCCAAAGGGCAGGCGCGGCCTGCGCCGTAATGATACAATTAATATAGTATTGACAGTAAAATATATTTTAAGTATCATTTTATCCGGTACTTTTAGCATTTAATTTTTGATTGGACGGGGAGGGCAGTCATGGTTGCAAGAATCGTCTGTTGCCTGATCGGATTCCTGATCGTCGCTGTCGGGACCGCTTCGGCGGATGACAAGCGGATTCTGGACGTGCTGCTCAAAAAGGGGATCATCGACCGGAGCGAGTATGAGCAGATCCTGAAGGAAGCCCGGGAGGCCGACGTGCCGTTCAAGGGCCCTGTCGCCCGGGAAACCTATAAGGATGAAACGCCGACCGTATCCACGGAAGAGGCGCAGCCGGGGGGGAAGAAGCCGCCGGTCGGGTCCTATGCCGACCTGGAGCGGGTGCCGGGTGGGATCGAGAACCTGCGCAAGAACGAGTACCGGAACGTCTTCACGACGCTGGACAGCCTGCTCAAGCACAGCGAGCGGATCAGCGTCGGGCTGGTGGCACTCAAGACGCAGTACAATGCGGACAGCACCGATCGGAAGCCCGGAGCGGCCGTCGACCCGGCCACGGGACTGGCCGGCACGATCCCGACCCGCGACGAGAACGGTTTCCGGATCCGCGCCGCGGAGTTCTACGTGACCGGACGGTTGACGCCTTGGTCCACCTACTATACCGAGGTGGACTTCGCGCGCCAGGGCGAGGTCGCGCTCAACAGCATGTACATGGACTTTTACGCGAAGGACATCCCTTACCTGAACGGCATCCATCCATATGTCAGTCAGATTCGGGTGGGCCAGTTCCGCCAGCCGTTCGGGATTGAGCAGGGCACCTCGCAGGGGCTGCTTGATTTCGTCAACCGGGCCTACTATACGGACCTTGCGATTGGAGGGGTTGAGACGCGGGTAGGCGATCCCACCCTCAATCCCTTCGGCAAGAGCAACTCCACCGGATTCCTGCAGCAGCTCGATGTGGGCATCCAGTTGATGCATAAGGCACCGCAATTGCCGATGGAACCGGAAATCCAGTGGGCGGTTGTCAACGGCGCCGGCCGGAACTTCAACGACAACAACGCCGACAAGGATCTCACGGGGCGATTGATCCTGACTCCCACCGAGGGCATGAAGCTGTACGTGGCGGGCTATACCGGCACCGCCTTTTTCAACCAGACGCCCGGCTATGCCGCGGTGCTGCCCAACAACGCCGACGTCAAAAAGACCCGGCAGGGCGTCATGTACACGTATATTCCGCCGTCCCTCGACGATCGGGTCAAATTGCAGGCCGAATATATTGAAGGGAACGACGCCGGCTTCCGGCGCCGGACGTGGTACCAGTATGTGCTCTTCCGGCCGTTTTCCTGGCTGCCGGGGTTTGAGCCGGCGTATCGCTATGAGGAGTTCACGGTGGACACCAACCGTCCGAACAGCACGCTCTACCGGCACACGATTGGGTTCAACTACTACCTGCACACGAACGTAAAGTTCACGCTCAACTACGAGTTCAAGGCCGATCAGAACCAGAATTCGACGCCGCTGTCCGGAAGCGGTGACATTAATGCCAACAACAAGAATTTCTTTACGACGCAGATCCAGTTCCGATATTAGAGGAGCGAAGGAGATGCGGACCATGAAAAAGCTGGTGATCGTCTTGATGCTTCTGGCGGGGATCGGCTGCCTGGCGCCCGCCGGCGCCCGAGCCGGCGAGATCACGATCGCCGCGGCGTCCGACCTGAATTTCGCGCTCAAGGAGATCGTGACGGACTTCGAGAAAAAGACGGGGAACACCGTCAAATTGTCCCTCGGCTCGTCCGGCAATTTCTTTGCCCAGCTTTCCAACGGCGCGCCGTTCGACCTGTTTTTCTCCGCCGATATCGGCTACCCGAAGAAACTGGAGGAAGCCGGTTTGGCGGAGCCGGGGACGCTCTATATGTATGCCGTCGGCCGCATCGTGGTGTGGGTGCCGAAGGGCTCGCCGATCGATGCGGGCTCGTTGGGCATCAAGGCCCTGCAGCATCCGTCGGTGAAAAAGATCGCCATCGCCAACCCGAAGCACGCTCCATACGGACGCGCGGCGGTGGCGGCGATGGAGCATTTCAAGGTCTATGACGTGGTGAAGGACAAGCTGGTGTTGGGGGAAAATATCTCGCAGACGGCGCAGTTTATCCAGACGGGCGGGGCGGATATCGGCGTCATCGCGTTGTCGTTGGCGGTCGCGCCGGCTATGAAGGAGACCGGCGCGTTCTGGGAGGTGCCGGTGGCGGCCTATCCCAAGCTTGAGCAGGGAGCCGTGGTCTTGAAAGCGGCGAAAGACCCGAAAACGGCCCGCGCGTTTTTTGACCATATCAAGAGTCCGGAGGGGACGGCGGTGTTCAAGCGGTACGGCTTCTTTGTTCCGTGAAGGCGCGGTTGAGACAATTGAGATAGGAATGGGCCTCGTTATAATTGACTTCTCTCGACATTCTCCCTAGTATTTCGAAACGTTCGATTCGAGAGGTGCGCCATGCCCAGTAAGCGCCGAGCTGCCTCCGCCCAGGGGCCCCAGGATGTGCTGACCGCTCGGGAGGCGGCGAAGTACCTGCGCCTGGCCCTGCCGACTTTCTACCGCTACATGTGGGAGGGGAAGATCCCCAGCTCGAAGATCGGCGGGCGCTACCGGTTCAAGAAGTCCCTGCTCGACCGATGGCTGGGCAAGAAAGCCGAGGGCGAGGACGTCAGCGGGCGCAACAAGTTCGTCGGCAGGGTGTCGGCGATCAAGCGGGACGCGATCCTGGCGCAGGTGAACCTCGACGTGGGGGAGCACAAGATCACGGCCGTCATCACGCGCGACGCCCTGGAGTCCCTGGGCTTGAAGGTCGGGGATACGGCCGTGGCGCTGATGAAGGCCACCGAGGTCATGATTATTAAGGAGCGGTAGCCCTTGAACTGGACCGCGATTCTGCTGACGCTCAAGCTGGCCGCGCTGACCGCCGTCATTCTTCTGGTGGTCGGCATGCCGATCGCCTACTGGCTGACCTATTCGCGCCGGCGGTGGAAATTCCTGGTGGAGTCGGTCGTGGCGCTGCCGCTGGTCCTGCCGCCCACGGTGTTGGGGTTCTACGTCCTGGTGGCGATCGGTCCGAAGAGCCCGCTCGGCCAGGGCTACCAGGCCGTCATCGGGCATCCCCTGGCGTTTACCTTCGAGGGACTCCTGCTCGCCTCGGTCCTCTACAGCCTGCCCTTTGCGGTGCAGCCCTTCACCGCGGCGTTCGGGGCCGTGGATGCCAGGCTGGTGGAAGCCTCGTGGACACTGGGCATCTCCCGGCTCGCGACGTTCTTTCGGGTGACGCTGCCGCTGTCGATCGCCGGCGTGGTCACCGGCGTCGTGCTGAGCTTCGCCCATACGATGGGAGAGTTCGGCGTGGTCCTGATGGTCGGCGGCAACATCGAGGGCGTGACCCGCACGGTGTCCATCGACATCTACGACGAGGTTCAGGCGCTGAACTATGCCGGCGCCGGGCAGACCGCGTTCTTCCTGCTGGTCGTGTCGTTTGTCATCCTCTCGGTCGTCTACGCGATGAACCGGAACCTGTGGGCTGTATGGCCGATGAAATGACGGCCGCCTTCGAGAAGGCGTACAACGGCGGCCCGTCCATTCACGGGACTCTCCGGCTCCCGGTCGGCAAGCCGCACGTGACGGTACTGTTCGGGCCGTCCGGTTCGGGCAAGACGACGGTCTTACGCTGCCTGGCCGGGTTGGAACGGCCGTCGCGCGGCCGGATCACGTTCGCCGGCGAAACGTGGTTCGATGCGGACACGGGAGGGCAGGCTCCTCCGCAGAGCCGCGCCATCGGCTACCTCTTCCAGGACTACGCGCTCTTTCCCCACCTCACGGTCGCGGGCAACATCACCTACGCGATCCCGGACCTGAACCGGAAGGAGCGGCAGGCGCGGCTCGACGAGATGCTCCGTCTCCTGCGGCTCGAAGGGCTGGACGACCGCCGCCCGGCCCAGCTCTCCGGGGGGCAGCAGCAGCGCGTGGCCCTGGCGCGGGTGTTGGTCCGCCGGCCCCGGCTCCTGCTGCTCGACGAGCCGTTGTCCGCGCTCGACGCGCCGACCCGCGAGCAGGTGCGAGGCGAATTGCGCGAACTGCTGCGCGGGCAGAACATTCCGACCCTGTGCGTGACGCACGATTGGGTGGAAGCGCTGGCGCTCGCGGACGAAGTCGCGGTGATGGGCGGGGGCCGCGTGCTTCAGGTCGGCCCTCCGGATGAGGTCTTCAGCCGCCCGGCTGATGCGGACGTCGCCGCCATCGTCGGCGTGGAGACGGTTGCGACCGGGCGCGTGGTCGGGCGCAAGGACGGCCTGGCGGCGCTGGAGGTGGGCAGGGTGCGGCTCTGGGCCGTCGAGCCGGACGGGCGGAGCGAGCAGTTCTATCTCTGCATCCGGGCCGAGGACGTCACGCTGGAGATCGGGACGCAGCCGAGCAGCAGCGCCCGCAATCATCTCGCGGGCCGGGTCACGGAGGTCCGTCCGGCCGGGCCGGTCTCGCGCGTGACCGTCGAGTGCGGCTTCGCGCTGGCGGCGCTGGTCACCAGGCAGGCAGCGCAGGACCTGGCGCTCCAACCGGGCACGCCAGTCACGGCCACCGTCAAGGCCTCCGCGGTGCATCTGATTCCGCGATGAACGAACGGTCTTTCAAGGAACGCATTCGCCGTCTGGTCGGGGCCTTGGGGCTGCTGGTGGGGGGCAACTTCGCCTTCGCGGCGGGCTACTGGATCCTGAACTGGGGGCGCACGAACCCCGACGGCTCACCCATCGGGTACATCCAATGCCTGTACATGACGGTCGTGACCACTTTCACGGTCGGATATGGCGAGATGGTTCCGATTACGACCGCCACGGACCGTATTTACACGATGCTTGTGATCCTGATCGGCATCGGCACGATCGGCTATGCCCTGAGCCAGATGACGGCCTTTATCGTGGAAGGCGATCTGCGGAACATTCTGGGGAGACGAAAGATGGAAAAGCGCATTGTCGTCATGCACGATCATTTCCTCGTCTGCGGGACCGGCGAGGTCGGTCATTACGTGATCGAGGAACTCTTCGCCACCAAGCGCCCGTTTGTGGCCATCGATACGGATGAAGAGCATCTGAAGAAGGTGATCGGCGACCGGCCGGGCCTCTATCTGGTGGGCGACGCGACCGACGAGGAGGTGCTGATCCATGCGGGCATCAAAGTGGCGACCGGGGTGATCTGCGCGCTTCAGAACGATCGGGACAACCTGGTGCTGGCCATGACGTGCCGGCAGATCAATCCGAAGCTGCGGATCGTGGCGAAAGCCCACGACATCAAGCTGCTGGAACGGCTCAGACATGCGGGCGCCGACGCGGTGGTTTCGCCCCAGTTCATCGGCGGGCTCCGTCTGGTGAGCGAGATGGTGCGGCCGACCGTCGTCACCTTTCTCGACCAGATGCTGAGGGAGAGCGATGCGGCGGTGCGGGTCGAAGAGGTCCGGATCGCCGCCGGGAGCAGGATGGCGGGGAAGCGGCTGAGCGAGATTGACCTGGAACAGCGCGGGATGTCGGCAATGGCCCTCAAGGCGCCGGGCTCGGACAAGTTTGTCTATGTTCCGGCCCGGGACTCGGTGCTGGCGCCGGGCTGCACCGTGATCGTGTTGGGAGATGCGGAAGGGGTCGGAAAATTGCGCGCGGAAGCGGCCGGGAGCTGAGCGCTGTTTGGCGTATAATGAATGTGAATACTGTCGACGAGGATCGGAGGAGGAGAGAGCGCATGGACATTCGCACCGAGAGCCGCAATCTCAAGATGACGCCGCGCTGGCAGGATGAAATCGAAGCCCGCCTGCACGATCTCCAGGAAGGCCACGGCGACATCATCCACGCGCGGGTGATGCTGGAGAAAAACCGCCATCACAAGAAGGGGCCGCACATCGCCAGCGCGCGGCTGGTGTGCAACGTGAACGGCGGGACCTTTACCGCGAGCAAGACGGAGAAGACGTTCGAGGAAGCGATTCGGGCGACGTTTTATGCCATGGAGGAAGAGCTTCGAACGTTCCGCGAGAAGCGCAAGAAAAAGGCCCGGACCGAATCCACCCGGCGTTCGCCGGCGAAGCGGCCTCCCGCGGAGTGAAACAGGCTAATGCTTTTCTCTGTTGAGCCTGACCACCAGCGCGCCCATGAGATCGCCCTTTTTGAAATCCCGCTTTACGGCTTTGGGGTGCGTGTTGTGGCAGTCCGCGCAGGACTGCACGATAGCCAGGTCGGCTGAGAGGCCCTTGTATTGATCGCCCTCTGCGAACGTGATCAGCCGCTCATTCGGGTTCGCCTGCATTCTCTTGAGCGCTTCGGCTTCCGCCGGGGTCTTGGGCAGGTTCTTTTCGTACAGCGGGTTCAGGCCGATCAATCCGATCTCATAGATCGCCACTTCTTCTCCGGCCGAAAGGACGAACTGGGCTGGAAGGGGAATGGCGTGTAGCTCGCTCTTCCAGTGCTCCTTCGGCTCGACCCCGCTCTTCTTGAGGGTCCCGATGACATCCAGCACGTACGTCGTGCGAAACGCTTTGATCGTGGTGAGCAGATACTTGACGGCAAGGTCCCAGGAGACGCCGTGCTCGGCATAGGCCGGCGGGACAGCCGCGCCGATTCCCAGCAGCGCGACGAGGAGTCCCGCCCTCGCTTTTCCTCCACGTGTCATCCCGGCCTCCTTTTCGCGTGAAACAGGAAAACAGCTTCTTCTTGTTGAGGGCCGGTTGTCAAGCCGGCCGGGACCACCTTTCCCGTTGACACCCCCGGCGCATCCTTTTAGATTGCTCTAGCAATCGGGGGGATGGCGGAATGGCCCAGGACTTTTCGAAGACGATCAAAGACGGCTATCATTTTCCCGGCGCGACGCTCGACGTCGGCCGTCCCATCCGTGACGGCAAGGTATTCCCCGAGTTGCCGGTCGGCCTTCCCATGGCCATGATGAACCGGCACGGGCTGATCGCGGGCGCGACCGGGACCGGCAAGACGAAGACCCTCCAGTTGCTCGCCGGCGCGCTCTCCGAGGCCGGCGTGCCGGTGTTTCTGGCCGATCTCAAGGGCGATCTCTCCGGCCTTGCCAGTCCCGGCGCGTCCAACGAGAAGGTCCAGGCCCGGTGCAAGGACCTCCAAGTGGCATTCGCGCCCAGGGCGCACCCGGTCGAGTTTCTGAGCCTGACGGGGAAGCAGGGAACGCAGGTGCGGGCGACGGTGTCCTCGTTCGGTCCGCTGTTGCTCTCCAAGGTGCTCGCTCTCAACGACACCCAGCAGGGCGTCCTCACGCTCCTTTTCAAGTTCTGCGACGACCGGCACCTGCCGATCCTGGACCTGCCTGACCTCAACGCGGTGCTGGCTTATCTGACTGGGCTCGACTCGAGAGAATTGGCAGGGTATGGCGGAATGTCCAAAGCCGCGCTTGGAGTTCTGAACCGGAAGCTCGTGGAGCTGGAACAGCAGGGCGCCGACCTGTTCCTCGGCGAGCCGGAGTTCGACATCAAGGACCTCCTGCGGACGACGCCAGACGGGAAGGGCGTCGTCAGCATTCTCTCGTTGACCGATATCCAGGACCGCCCCGCGCTGTTCTCCACGTTCATGATGTGGCTCCTGGGCGAGCTGTTCCACCACCTGCCCGAACGGGGCGATGTGGACAAGCCGGTGCTGGTCTTTTTCTTCGACGAGGCGCACCTCCTGTTCGACGAAGCCTCGAAGGCCTTGCTCACGCAGATCGAGCAGGTGGTGAAGCTGATCCGCTCGAAAGGCGTGGGCGTGTATTTCGTGACGCAGACGCCGAAGGACATCCCGGCGGACGTGCTGGCGCAGCTCGGCAACCGTTTCCAGCACGCGCTGCGGGCCTTCACGCCGGATGACGCCAAGGCCCTCAAGGCGACGGCGGGCACGTTCCCGAGGACGCCGTTCTACGACATCGAAAAGGAACTGACCTCGCTCGGGATCGGTGAAGCGCTGGTGACGGTGCTCGACCCGCAGGGGCGGCCCACGCCGGTGGTGGCGACGCGGCTGATCCCTCCCGATTCGCTCATGGGCGCCTTGGACGAAAAGGACCTGCAGGCGGCGATCAAGGCGGGCGCGCTGCGGGCCAAGTACGCGCAGGCGATCGACCGCGAGTCCGCCCGCGAGATCCTGCAGAAGAAGATGGTGATGCCTGCGGGGACGGCGGGAGAGCCGGCCGGCATGGAGGTCCCGGCGGAGGAGCCGGCGCGCGGCCGCAAAGGGAAACCGGAGCCGTCCATCGCGGAGGAAATCCTGAAGTCGCCGCTCACGCGCCAGATCGGCCGTGAAGTCGTGCGCGGACTGTTTGGATTGCTGAAGAAAGGCATGAAATAGATGTGGCTGCTCGTGCGACTGATCGCGAATGCCCTGGCGATTCTCGCCGCGGCCTACTTTCTGCCAGGGGTCGAAGTAAAGGGGTGGTGGCCGTTGGCGGGAGCGGCGCTCGGGTTGGGATTCATCAATGCCGTCGTCAGGCCGCTTCTCCTGCTCCTGACCCTGCCCGTCACGCTGTTGACGCTGGGCCTCTTCATTCTGCTGCTGAACGGCTTCTGTCTCTGGCTCACGTCGCTGCTGATTCCGGGGTTTGAGGTGCACGGATTCTGGACGGCGGTGGGCGGGGCGCTGATCATCAGCGTGGTGAGCTGGCTCGTGACGGCCCTCCTCGGCGACCGGACCCGCGCGAGCGCCTAGCTCTTCTGTCCCGTCTTCTCCGCCTGGCACCAGCGCCACGTCCACTTGTTCAGGACCCGATTCACGGTGATCGCCTGCTGGGAGGCGTCTTCGCCCGAGAGAACGTTCTTGAACGTCAGAACGTACTCCACGCACAAAGGTGGGATCTTCTCGACTTTGTAAATCGAGACGGTCGTGCCGTCCGGAAAGTCGGACGATTGGGACGGCATGCCCAGGTACCGCGACACGGCCTCCGGGTTGTCGTGATTGACGCCCGACCGGAGGTAGAAGGCGGGCGTGGCGTAGAGGAGGGCGAGGACCCCGGCGATCACGAGCGCGATGATCTGTTTCATCATAAGCGGTTCCGTTCTACCGCGAACACGAGCCGTCTCCCGTCTTCTGGTACAGCTTGTTGCCGAACCGGACAGCCGGGCCATAGTAGCTGCGGTCCTTGGGGTTTGTGGAGGTGACGTAGTTCAGTTGCTCCCGCGCTCCGTTGCCGTACATCAGGGTGACCGTGCCTTGAAATTCGTCGCCGTCGGCGGTCCAGCGTCCGCCGCCGCGGCCCTGCCCGCCATAGGTGCCGCCGGAACCCGAGCTATGCGTCTCGCGGTTGGTTCCAAACGTCCCGTCCGCGCAGAGGGACATGCGTGACTCGCTTGAAAAGGATCCGCTGGACGATCCGCTGTAGGCCTCATAGCGCCCCGCCAGAAAATCCTTCGCGGGAGGAGTCCTGGGCTGTGTGAAAGCGAAACTGGCCGCCAGCGCGTCCACGCGCGGCTTCAATTGCGGGTACTTGTCCTCGGTGGCCAGGCCGAGGACCACGGCCGCATCGCCGAACTTGCTGACGACGCCGATGATTCTGGCCCGGATGCGGTAGCCGTCCTTGGAGAGGCCGGCGAGTTCCCCGGCCAGCCCTTGCTGGCCACCCGCCGGGAAATTCTGAAGCTGGGCCGCCGGCATCAGGCGCAGGCCGTCTTCCTCC
>SCTG01000153.1 GCA_004298335.1 Nitrospirota bacterium | reverse complement strand
GTAATGCCGCTCCATTGCAACAGGTACGTGGCCATCAACTGACGATCCTCGTCGATGGCACCCCCATACATATACCAGGCAATCGGGCCGAATCGAATCACCTGAATCGCCGCCAATAACCGCCCTTGGTGCTCGGCAAAGAGATACTCTCCTAATCCCGATTGTACGCAGTGGCGCCATATTGCTTCATGGTACCGGAATCCACGGACAGCGTAGCCTTTTCTTCGGCCGGATTCCCACAGCAAGCGATGAAAGATCCGCAGCGCGTCGTGATCGGTGCGAGGATTCACCACGACACCCTTGCGTGATGCGAGCCCGATATTGTACCGGGTCTTGTGGGGCAACACCGCGAGCAGCCCCTCAGGTCCTCCGTACCGATCCACCGGAATCCGCATGACGTGAATCGGTTGGGAAATACGGAAGAGGCCGTGCTTCTCCTCCCGATGGAACCCCATCCGCATGAGCATCTCATGCACGTCCAGCCGGTCGACAGGTATAGCAGGATCAGCCTGGACAAAGAAGGCACCCGTATCATCGGCAACTTGTCGAAGGGCGAGGGAAAATGCCTCGATCAGATTTGAATTGCTCCAATCGAGAACAGGTCCGCGAGGCATATAGAGCAGGGAAAGCCTTGTGCCCGGCAGGGACCGGCGCAAAAGAAGAGCGGCGGCTCGAATCCCCGACCCATTTTCAAGGCGAAGGAACAGCGGTTTCCAACCCGTATCACGCTTCACACACGCCCAAGCGCGGGACTGCATCAGATGGCCGGACGGATGGCCGACCATGAACTTGTCCCAGGCCTCACTCGGATTTTCAGATCCTACAGTCATAGAAAATTCAAGTATATCTCGTTTATAGTTAAACACTTATACACCATGACATCATTTATTACTTGAATAATTCTATGCCGTCATATGACGTAAGATGAGTATCTCCTCAAATAACCACCCAACCCCAGTGCAATAGCCCAGCTGCCATTCCCGAATGTCCACTTCGATGATCAACGGATCCCTCGGGATTCCAGCACTTCACTATATACCTCCATTGTTTGCCTGACATGGGCCCCGATGCTGAACTGTTTGGTAACTCGCTCGTACGCGGCTGCACTCAAGACTTTGCGCCGCAAAGGATCATTGAGCAAGGACAGCACTGCGTGCGCGAGCGCGCGCGGCTCATGCGGGGGCACCAACAGGCCGGTAACTCCGTCTAGGACGATCTCCGGTGTCCCTCCGGATGCCGTCGCCACTATGGGCTTGGCCATGGCCATGGCCTCGAAAAGGACCCGACCACAGGCCTCGGCATCGGCGGGGAGAATACAAATATCGGCCGCGGCCAGAATCTGCGGCATATCCCGCCGAAATCCCAAGATACGAACTGCCGCGCCGAGCTTCAGTTCCTCGATCCGCCGTTGCAGCACGGCGCGTCTGGCTTCCGGACTCACCGACGCTTGCCCGGCGATCAGCAAGCGCGCATCCGGACGCTCGGCCACCACCATCCCCATCGCTTCGAGAAGGGTCTCGTGCCCCTTTTCCGGGTCTAGGCGGCTCGTCGCGGCAAGGATGGGATGGCGCTCCCAGCCGAGCTCGGCCCGCACGGCAGAGGCGGAAATGGCCGCATCGAATTCCTGCAGGTCCACGCCGTTCAAAATAGTCCTCACCCGTTCCCGCCAGCGACTCCCGACAAAACGCGTCGCAATGGCGTCCGAGTTGCATATGATCCGATCCGGCATCCATGCGCACAGCCGATCGGTATCCCACATCCCAGGCTCCAAGAGGTTTCGGCAATGCCACACGACAGGAAGCCCCGTTAAAAAACCAGCCGCGGCGGCATACAGGTTCGTCTTGGGAGTGTTCGCATGGAGCAATGCGCCCTTCGCTGAAACACAGCATTGGGCCAGCGCGCGCACGGCTCTCCACGCAGAGGGGCCCGGCGGTTTGAACCCGGGAAACCGCACGCGGTCAACCGCCGCCCCGGCCTCCCGGGCTGCCTCGATGAATTCCTCCCCGGCATCACAGATAACGTGAGGCCGGAACCGCGCCGCATCCAGATGGCGAATCAAATTAAGCAACGAGCGTTCCCCGCCCGCAAGTATATCCGTAGCATGGACGAGCACGAGGGTTCGAGGAAGGGGCGCCTGACTGATGTGCTTCATGCCCTCATCCCGGCTGCGCGACTCAATACCGCTTCATAGTGCTCGACCACGTGATCCCAATTGAACAGGGCTTCAGTCCGGGCCCGACCTGCTTGCCCTAGGCGACGGCGCATCCCTTCATCCCTCGCAAGCGCCAAAACCGCCTCCCCGAGCGCCCGCCAGTCTCCCGTCTCAACAAGCAGCCCTCCATCGCCAAGCACTTCGGGAATGGCCGTATTCCGTACAGTGACCACCGCTTTCCCGTAGCTCATGGCTTGAGCGATCACCAGACCAAAGGTCTCAAACGTGGAATGAAACACGAACACATCACAGGCGAGGAAATACGAGCTCAGCTGGCCCTGTGGAATGTACCCCGTAAAATACACCTGCTTCTCTATGCAAAGTTCGGCAGCCAACCGGCTCAGTCGCGGCGCATCCGAACCAGTGCCACCGATCACAAGAATCCCGTCGCCCCCGCTGTCAATATAATGCTTCATTGCGTGAAGCAGGATTTCCACCTGCTTTTCCGGGCTGAGTCTCTGGAGCGCAAACAACATCGGCTTTCCGGCCGGGATTCCCAGAGCTTCCCGGAGAGCAACGCCATTCCCCGAAGGCGGAGGAATCTGCACCCCATTATAAACAACCTGTCCCCTGGCAACATCGCTCCTATAGAGTGCGTCCTTACAATAATAAGAGACGTACGTTGCGTCTGTGACAAGAGCGATCAGCGCTCGCTGCCACCACTTCCATAATGCCGGAACACCCGGCCCTGGAACGTCCCGCCCGTTCATGGTCAGCACCGTCGGAATCCCCCACCATCGGTCCGCCACCGCGCCGGCAAGACCGGTCGGCATCGCATAATGCACGTTCAGCACATCCGGGCAGAACCGCCGGACGGCGCGCCGCACTGCAGCAACTGCGGACAGTGAAAAGGGAGGGATCGCGCCTCCGGTCAACCGGTGCCCCGGAATGCTCATAAATGACACACGATCGCGGTACCGCTCGACTGCGAAGGGAACATCACCAATGTCGGCCAGCACTCCCGGGTCACAGACTGTGCCGTCGCGCAGGGTAGGCGTGAGCAGACAGACCTCATGCCGACGCGCCAGCCGACGGTACACCTCATACAGCACTATCTCCGCGCCGCCGACCACCGGTAAAAAGGTTGGCGTGAGCACCAGGATTTTCATCGCCGCAGCAGCCTGTCATAAAGGTCCCGCGTTTCCCTGGCAATGACCGGCCACGTAAACCGCTCGGCCAGAGCCGCCGCTGCCTTTCCCAGGCATAGCGCATCGTCCGGCTGAGCCAACAGCGAGACGATCCGTTCGGCAAGCGCATGCGAGTTGCGCGCAGGAACCAGGGAGATGTTGTCTCCATCGCGGAGGTAAGCCGAGGGCACGACTGGATATGTGCTCACGACAGGCAATCCCTGCGCCAATCCTGCCAGCAAGCTGCCTCGACGGATGGAAACCCCGCCGTCATAAGGCACGACGAATATATCGGCAGCCTGGAGAAAACGCGACACCTCTTCCCCTGTCCGGCTTCCGGTCCAGATGATGGCCGGGGTCACGTCGAGGCGCGCCGCCAAGTCCAGGAGCGTCTCCCGGTAGAGACGATTCTCCGCCCGTGTATCCCCCACCACGACAAGCCGAGCTTCAGGATGGACCCGGCGGATGGACGCAAGGGCCTCAAGCAAGGTTTCAAGCCCTTTACCGGGATAGATCAGTCCGAAATGGACCATTATCGGCCCCTTTAGAGGAAGCTTCAGAGACGCACGCAGAGTATCTTTGCTTGCCCCCGGTGTCACAGACACCACTGGGATATTGGCGCCGATCGGGATCTCGCTTACCCGCCTCCTAAGCATTGGCAGCCGGTGGTGAATCAATGCCGTCACTTCTTCATTCGCGGCAATACTGTGATGCGCAGCGGCGAGAAGATAGGGCGCCATCAGTTTCGACCGAAACCCTCCTCCGATCAAGGTATGGAATGTGACGACGACAGCAGCATGCCTGGCCTGTATGCGAAGAAGGAGCGGCGCCAGCACCATGCCCATTCCCCGTCCATAGAGCTCAGGGGTATACTGGAAATGGATGACGTCGGCCCGGGGAGACGTGCTGAGCTTGGCCAACCGCATTGCCGCACCCCAGGTCCAGCGCCGAAACGTCGGCATGATCCGAACGGGGCCCTCGGTGCTCCCACGGTAGCGATCCGAGGTCAGCACGACCACGTCTTCGCCCTGCCGGACCAATTCTTCGGCAAGGCAACGTGTATAGTCGCCGACGCCGCAGGTGGCGTCCTGCGGAGGATAGGAAGGACAGACCATCAGGACCCGCATTCAGCTTTTCTCTCCCGTCATCGGCCGCTCCCATAACTTTCTAAGAAACCAGGCGATCCCACCTAGAACGGCCAGATTTGTACAGAGCAGAATGAGTTGGTTGCGGATCAAAATGAATCCTTCCGGTGTCGGCAGAAGGCGAAAAAGATCCTTCGCGCTCACATCAGGGCGGCTTACAACTGTGTGAAGAGTGTCAAACCCTAGCCATAGCGGGAGCGCCTCCTTGAAAAAAACCCCCATCCCGGTTCCGGAAATCCA
>SCTG01000212.1 GCA_004298335.1 Nitrospirota bacterium | reverse complement strand
CTTGACGATGCCGCAGTCCTGGCCTTCGCAGTTCATCAGCACGAACTTGGTGGCGTTCCACAGCTTGTTGCAGAAGTTGCGGTAGCCCTCGCAGCGCTTGCTGTCGAAGTTGATGCTGCGGCCCAGGCTGGCCAGCGCCGCGAAGGTGAAGCGCAGCGCGTCGGCACCATAGCCGGGGATGCCATCCGGGAACTCCTTTTCGGTGTTCTTGCGGACCTTGGGTGCTGTCTCGGGCTTGCGCAGGCCGGTGGTGCGCTTGTCCAGCAGCGGGGCCAGTTCGATGCCGTCGATCAGGTCGACCGGGTCCAGCACATTGCCTTCTGACTTGGACATCTTCTGGCCTTGCGCATCGCGCACCAGGCCGTGGATGTAGACATGCTTGAAGGGCACCTTGCCGGTGAAGTGCTTGGTCATCATGATCATCCGGGCGACCCAGAAGAAGATGATGTCGTAGCCGGTGACGAGCACGGACGAGGGCAGGAAGAGGTCGAGTTCTTTGGTCTGCTCGGGCCAGCCCAGCGTCGAGAAGGGCACCAGGGCGGATGAGTACCAGGTGTCGAGCACGTCTTCATCGCGGGTCAGCGTGCCTTCGTAGCCAGCGGCCTTGGCGCGCACATGGGCTTCTTCTTCCGTGCGGGCCACGAAGATCTCGCCGTTGCTGCCGTACCAGGCCGGGATCTGATGGCCCCACCACAGCTGGCGGCTGATGCACCAGTCCTGGATGTTCTTCATCCACTGGTTGTAGGTGTTGACCCAGTTCTCGGGGACGAACTTGACCTCGCCGGACTCGACGGCTTCGATGGCCTGCTCGGCGATCGACTTGCCTTGCGCGCCGGGCTTGGTCATGGCCACGAACCATTGGTCGGTCAGCATGGGCTCGATGATCTGACCGGTACGGGCGCAGCGCGGCACCATCAGCTTGTGCTTCTTGACCTCGACCAGCAGGCCTTCGGCTTCAAGCTGGGCGACCAGGGCCTTGCGGGCCACGAAGCGGTCAAGGCCACGGTAGGCCTCGGGGATCTCTTCAAGATGCGACACCACCTGCGCGTCCAGCGTGAAGATGGTGATCATCGGCAGGCTGTGGCGCTGGCCGACCTGGTAGTCGTTCGTGTCGTGCGCGGGGGTGACCTTGACGACGCCGGTGCCGAAGTCCTTGTCGACGTGCTCGTCGGCGATCACGGGCACCAGGCGGCCGGTGATGGGCAGCTTGACCAGCTTGCCGATCAGGTGGGTGTAGCGCTCGTCTTCGGGGTGGACCATGACGGCGGTGTCGCCCAGCATGGTTTCAGGACGGGTGGTGGCCACGACGAGGGTCTCATCGCTTCCGGCAATCGGATAGCGGATGTGCCACATCGAGCCATCTTCTTCCTCACTTTCGACTTCGAGGTCGGACACGGCGGATTTGAGGATCGGGTCCCAGCTCACCAGGCGCTTGCCGCGGTAGATCAGGCCTTCTTCGTACAGCTTGACGAAGGTGTCGCTCACCACCTTGGACAGCTTGTCGTCCA
>SCTG01000152.1 GCA_004298335.1 Nitrospirota bacterium | reverse complement strand
ACTCCCAGTTCCCGATGATGTCCTTGAGCGACAGGCTTCCGTTCCGGGCCTGCTCGCAGGCCTCCCGCCATTCGTTGACCTGGCACAGACGCTTGCCGGTCATGGCGCACGACTTCTCGGCTTTCCGGATATCCCCGCTGAACGACCGGGCCACCTCAATGCAAAACCCGCCCGATTCCGCAGCGACGCCCACCATCCCATCCGGACAGGAGGCAGGTGCGGATGTGGGGATTGTCTTCCGCTGGTCCTTCTCACGTCTCGCAGCGGCCATGCCACCGCCGCCGATCTGCATCTCCGTGATGCGAAGAGTGGCCTGCGTGCGGCCGATCGGCGTCGTGACCTGGAAGGCAACGTCGCCGGGCTGCGTATTCGGCGCGACCCGGAGAGGGATCTCCAGCACGGTGGGCTTCGTCACATAGGGCCCCATTTCAATCCCCGAGCCATTCCATTTTACCGTGGCCCCGACCAGGTTTTTGCCTTTGATCTTCAAGAGGTGTGAGGTTCCGGCCGAAACCGTATCGGGGGAGACTTCCGCCACCTTGGGCTGCATCTCCGCGCGGGTCCCGCGCGTGACGGAGAGCGTGACATCGATCCCCGGACTGCTTTCAAACATCGAGACCACGCCGTCGTCGTCGATCGCATAGATCAACCGGCCGGCCTCGTCCTTGAACAGCTCTTTGGCGGCCACGGAGGGAACGCCGGCGGCGCCGAACACGAGCACCACCCCGAGCACGGCCAGACACGCCCGCAGGTTGTTGTACGCACGCGGTCTAGACATGGCGCCGACAGCCGACCGACACGAAGGGGGCTAGTACCCCGGCCACACGAAGTCGCGATTGAGTCGCGTGGAGATAAACCACAACGACCCCAGCCCTGTCTCCGGGTTGTAACTCAGGTCGACGACCGTCTCGTAGCCGTCCCATTCGGCACGTCGGACGAGCTTGCGTTCGCCGGGCGTCAGGCGGCCGTACCGTTCTTCCATCAGCTGGAGCAGTTTTTCGCGATTCGCCAATCCTTCATAGCTGAGTTGCACGCTTTCCAGCTGATTATCGAGAAACCGGTAGCGGATGCGGGAAAATGGTACGCCGTTCAGGATGATGCCGACGGTGGACCGATCGTAGAGCTCCACCGACTTCCCGGATTGGGTCGTCCCCAATCCTTTGACGAACCTGAGCGGAGGGCCGTCCAGGGAGGAGTCCCCCCAGTGATTGCCACGGAACCCGCTGGGTTCGTCCTGGATCAGCACAGCCCACGCGGCCTGATTCGGGAGCCCGAGACACAAGCAGCACAAAACGAGGGCCAGCGAGAGCAGCTTCGTCGTCGTGTTCATGCCTCCCCCTGAGGATGCGCCTTCAGCTCGGTATCGTGGAATGCCTCTTCCGAGCCCGAGGCGCGAACGGCCTTGGGCGCTCCGTCCGGTTCGTCAAAATGGTCGGGTCCTGAATTTCTCCGCAGCTGACGCAGCGCCACCCGGCAAAGCACCGCGCCCCGCTATCATCGCGCGCGTCCTCAAACACCTCTTCCACCATGAAGCCCATACAGCGGCGGCATTCCATCGCCAGGCCTCCCCAAGGACACGACGGAGGAGGAGGGCCCGCGCCCTCCCCCTCTCGCCTCGGCTCTTACAGCCAGGTCACGCGTTCCGCCGGCCGGATGTAGATCGGCTCCTCCACCTGGATGCGCACCGTCTCCTTGCCCGACTTGTTGAACGCCAGCACCGTGTCGTTGTACATCTCG
>SCTG01000151.1 GCA_004298335.1 Nitrospirota bacterium | reverse complement strand
GCCTCGATGAAGGGCTCGCGCGCACCATCGACTACTTCCGGAAGAAAGTCGGATGACGCTGCACTGCTTCATCTGCGCGACGGTCGTCTTCCCCGACGACCCCGAGGCCGAGCTCAGGCATCACGCCTATTTCCTGCATGCCCAGGTCGCCGCCTTCCAGAAGACGGGGGTGCCGGTTACCCTCATCCAGAACGGCTGCGAGTTTCCGTCCCTGGGGCTCCCGGTCATCCGCAACCCGGCTCCCAAGAGCCTGGCCTACAATTACCTCCTGTGCGACGCCAACTGCGCCGGTGATTACTGGGTGTTCCTGCCGGAGGACTGCCGGATCACGACGGAAGGATGGGAGGCGATCCGCAAGCGCAGCGGTCGCGCCTGCTTTGCGCTGGCCAAGGACCCGAAGTGCCTGGTCTGCCGCAAGGGAATCTTCGACGGGCTGGCGCCGGAGGCCCGCGCCGCCAGCGACCTCAACTTTCTGGGCAAGGAAATCAGCCACATGCTGGTCCGCGGCGAACTGGAGAAACAGGGGTTCCACTGCATCAGCCCCGACTGGCCGAAGGTCAGCGAGGAGCCGCCACTCTGGGCCAACCGGTATCTCGAAATGATCCCCGGCGTGCATCCCAATGCCAACATCCTCCGCCGCATGCCCGCGCTCGACGACTACGGCATCAGCGGTTACAAGGCGGGCGCCGCCCGGATCGAAGAACTCTACGCCCGGATCGTGCGGGACCGGATCGGCCGGCTGTCGGCCGAGGCACTGGCCTGCAAGTCCCTCATCTCCCGCTTTGGCCCCGTCATCACCGAAGTGCCCTACCAGGATTAGCAAAAGACCTCCTTCCGATCCGGCAACTTCCACTACAGACTGTTTTTCTTGACTATGCCACCCTCTTATGTTCAAATGTTGAACGTTCAACTATTGAACGATTGACGGAGATTTCATAACCCCTATATGGACTTACAGGCCCAGCGAGACCTGCAGCTTCTCAATGAGGTCGAGCAGAACGCCGGTGTCAGCCAGCGTACGCTGGCGAGCAACCTCGGCGTCGCGCTCGGGCTGACCAACCTCTATCTCAAGCGTCTGGCCCACAAAGGCTACATCAAGATCACGACCATCCCCCGGCACCGCATCAAGTACCTCCTGACTCCCCAAGGCATGGCCGAGAAGACCCGCCTTACCTACCAGTACATGGAATATTCCCTGACCTATTACCGGCAGATGCGGGAACGCATGAAAGTCGCGCTGACGGAACGTGCGAAGGCCGGAGCCAAGCGGGTCGTCATTTACGGAACGGGGGAGCTGGCCGAAATGGCCTACATCAGCCTGCGGGAGATGGACCTCACCCTCGTCGGTTTCGTGGACGGGGAAAAGGGAACGTTCCTCTCCTATCCGCTGTGGCCGGTCGAAGAATTGACCAAGTGGGATTTCGATTTCGTGCTGATCGCCGATCTGGAAGAGGCCAAAAAAGTCCAGACCCGGCTTGCCCGTGTGGGCGTGCCGCGCGAGAAGATCGCGACGCTGTAACGTCGGTGTTCACAGAGCCGTCGGGGACGTTCTGGCACAGCCGGGGCGGCCGCCGGCGGAACGATAGGCGGACCGGGATTGCGCACTGTAAGTGAGAGGGCGAAGCTGTGCCTGAAGCCGACGGAACTCCACGCTGGTATGCCGTCCGGACGCGGTCGCGACATGAAAAGCTCGTGCGGGACCGGCTGGCGGCGCTGGGCCTCGAGCACCTGTTGCCGACCGTCCACCGGCTCAGCCAGTGGAAGGACCGGAAGAAGGAAGTCGAAGTCCCGCTGTTTTCGGGGTACTGTTTCGCCCGGT
>SCTG01000150.1 GCA_004298335.1 Nitrospirota bacterium | reverse complement strand
CGCACGTCTTCCAACGCATAGGCGATCTGCTGGGGGGTGAGCGGCCGCTGCGCCCAGTTGGTGAAGGTCTCGGACTTGTCCAGGGCGATGCCAACGACCTGCTGGACGAGCTGGGCGTACCCGACCTGGGGCCCGTACCCGACCATCGCCGCCGCGACCTGCGTGTCGAAGATGGGCGCCGGCACGGACCCGGACAGCACGGAGAAGATCTCCAGGTCCTGCCGCCCGGCATGGACGATTTTATGGATGCGGGCGTCGACGAGCAGGTCGAAAAACCGGTCGAGTTCGGTCACCGCCTGGTGGTCGATGATGGCGGCCACGTCCCCCGCGGCGACCTGGATGATTTCGAGGCGGGGGTGGAACGAATCCTCGCCCATGAATTCCGTGTCCACCGCCAGGCGCTCGTGGTCCCGGAGCTGCTCGCAGAGAGCTTTCAGGCCGGCGTTGTCTGTGATGTACGCGGCTTCCGCGTGCTTCTTCGTCACGATGACATTATATACGAGGCGGCAGGCGGGAAGCGGCAGCGCGCCGCCCGGGATTCCCCGGAACGGCGCGTTGACGAAAGAAAGAGGACAGGTGTTACTTGCGCAGGAAGGGCTTGGTGGCCGTGCTCGTGGCACCGGTCACGGTCAGGAGCTCCATCCCCTTCTTGCCGTCCGTCACCGTGGCCGTGATCGTCTTGTCGTCCACCTGGGTGAACTTGGCGGGACTGCCGGGTCCGAAGGACACCATGTTGACGCAGCCGGGCTGGCCAAAGTTTTCGCCGGTGATCGTCACCTTCTCGCCGGGCTTCCCCTCGTCCGGGCTGACTTTCTTGATCCTGGGTGTTTCGCCGGAGCAGACATTGCCCTTCGTCAACCGAGGAGACTCGGAGGCCTTGGCCTTGTTGCTCTGGATCCCGCCACCGGGCTTCGCCGCCGCCGGAGCTTCCTGGGCTTTCTTTTCCGCCTTCTTGGGCTCATCGGCCGCCGCGGCCAATCCGACTTGGCCGGCGAACGCGACCGCTGCCAGAACGCCCATCGCACGCATTGCTCGAATCATCATGGCCTCCTCCCCTCACTGAGTTGCACACCAAAGGACATACGCACGGGACGCATCGTAATCCACTACGGGCCGGGAGTCAAGAAAGGGCCTCCGCGCCGGCAAAAATGGCCCCCGCTAGTTCCCGAAAGGCAGGCCGGCCGCGACGGCCCCGCCGCCCATGGTGGAGAACACAGCCGCCGCCGCGACGGAAAAATTCATAAAGGGCTGTGGCCACATCCCCAGGATCAGCGTGCCCGCCAGCCCCACATAAATGACGGCCCTGAGCGCGCCGGGGACGGGAACGGGCGTGGGGTCGGCCGGCTCGTTGATGTACATTTTTTTGACGACGATGATGTAGTAGTACAGGGAGATGACGATGCTGATCAGCCCCACCGTGATCAGCGCGTAGAGCTCTTCCTTGATGGCCGCCGCAAACACGTAGATCTTGCCGATGAACCCCGCCAGCGGCGGCACGCCGGCCAGCGACAGCAGGAAGATCAGCATCGCGAAGGCCAGGAACGGCGAACGCCGGTTGAGCCCGCTGTAGTCCTCGATCTCGTCGCTGTTGCTCGTCTGGCTGAAGGCAATGACCACCGCAAAGGCCCCCAGATTGGCGAACAGGTACGTCAGCAGGTAGAACAGCACGGCCTCGGCTCCCATCCTGGTGCCCGCCGCCATGCCGATCAGGATGTTCCCGATCTGGGCGATGCCGGAATAGGCCAGCATCCGTTTGATGTTCTTCTGCGCGATCGCCACGATGTTCCCGTACAGCATGGAGAGGATGGCCGTGCCGATCATCAGCCAGACCCACTGCGGTTTCAGCGCAACCAGCGTGGAGAAGAAGATCCGCAGCAGGATGGCAAAGGCGGCGCCCTTCGGCGCGATGGAGAGATACGCCGTGACCGGCGTCGGCGCGCCCTGGTACGTGTCGGGGATCCAGGAGTGCAGCGGCACGGCCCCGATCTTGAAGCCCAGGGCGCGCCGACGCCGGTCACGGCGTATCTCTCCATCGCGCCGAAGGGCGCCGCCTTTGCCATCCTGCTGCGGATCTTCTTCTCCAC
>SCTG01000149.1 GCA_004298335.1 Nitrospirota bacterium | reverse complement strand
GCGAGCGCTACGCGCGCCACCTGGAGCAGGCGTATCGCGTGATGTGGGACCGCTACATGCGCGGGGAGGCCCCGAGGCCGATCGAGGTGCCTATGAAAGATAAGGCTCGCCGTTGATGCGGATCGCATTTATTGATCCCACCGAGGGTTTTGATTATGGCGTTGGCACTCCGCGTGTCAAGCCTCTAGGGGGCTCTCAATCCGCGCTGTGCTACCTCGCGGAAGAGTTAGGTAAACGTGGCCATGCCGTCGCATTGTACAACTTGACCAAAACGCCGGGAGAGTCCTGCGGGGTGAAGTGTTTCAACATGACACAGACCCCCGTCTCTGAGTATTCGCAATACGATGTGGTGGTTATTCTTAACCTGGGGGACCCGGAAGTTGCACGGCTGATCAGAAGCGCAGTCGAGACACGCACCAGGATTCTTCTCTGGACGCAGCACAATCCCAATCAGCCTGCTGTTCGAGGCATGGCGGATGTGGGGGCTCATAGCGCCTGGGATGGTTTTATTATGGTCAGTAGATGGCAGGCGGAATATTATAAGCAGGCGTTCGGCGTGCATCCTGCGCGCATAAAAATCATCGGCAACGCAGTCAGCCCGGTCTTCGAGAATCTCTTTACGACCCTGGATGCGATCACGGCGCAGAAACCGTGGCCGCCCGTCATGTGCTACACAAGCGCTCCGTATCGGGGGCTCGACGTATTGATCGAGGCGTTCCCGCGCATCCGAGCCGCGATCCCTGGTGCCACGCTCAAAGTATATTCGAGCATGGGTGCGTATGGTTTTGCGGAGAACCAGGATGACTATGCGCCCCTATATGCACGCTGTAGAGCAACTGAGGGGGTGGAGTACATCGGATCGGTGGCCCAGTCGGTTTTGGCAGACGAACTGAAAAAGGCAACGTGCCTGGCGTATCCCAGCATCTTTCGAGAAACCTCCTGCATTTCTGTCATGGAGGCGATGGTGGCCGGCTGCATTATCATCACCAGCGACTTGGGCGTCCTGCGGGAAACGACGGCCGGGTTTGCGCATCTGCTAGCGCCACCCTCCGATAGAGCACGACATGCGGAGTTATATGCCGATTTCGCCGTAGGCGTCTTGGACAGATTCCGATCATCTCCTGCCGAGCATGCGGAATGGCTGAAGAAGCAGGTCCATTTTGTCCAGCAAACGGCGACATGGGCGGTGAGGGCGCGCGAATGGGAGGAATGGCTGTCTACCATCGTGGTGAGGGGCGAAAGCCAGCCGGCAGCGAGAATCGACGTACTCGTCGCTGCCCTCCAGCACCACCAAGCCGGCCGCCTTCAAGAGGCGGAGGCACTCTATCGGCAGGTCTTGCAAGCCCAGCCGAACCATCCCAGCGCGCTCCACTGGCTTGGTCTCATCGCCCACCAGGTTGGCCGGCACGACGTAGCGATCGACTACATAAGCCGGGCGATTGTGCAGAATTCCGGCGAGGCCGACTTTCACAATAATCTGGGTGAAGCTCATCGGGCCTTGGGTCAATTCGAAGCGGCGATGGCTTGCTATCGCCAGGCGCTGGTTCTCCGGTCTGATTTTGCCGAGGCCCACAACAATATGGGCAACGTTCTCCGAGACCAAGGAAAATTCGATAATGCGATCGCCTGCTATCGCCGGGCAGTGGCTCTCCGGCCGGACTTTGCCGAAGCCCATAACAATCTGGGCGTGACGTTTCGGGACCGGGGCCGGCTGGAGGAAGCCATTGCCTGCTACCGCCAGGCACTGACCATCCGTCCCGGCTTCCCCATGGCCCTCAATCTCCTGGGTGTGGCGTTGCAGGACCAGGGCCAGCTGGAGGAGGCTGTGGCCGTCTATCGGCAGGCGCTGACCACCCACCCGGATTTCCCGGAAGCGCTCAATCACATGGGCGTCGCCCTGCAGCATCTGGGCAAACTGCAGGAGTCCGCCGCCTGCTACCACAAGGCGCTGGCTCTTCGGCAGGATTTCGCCGAGGCACACAATAATCTAGGCCATTTGCTGAGCGAGCAGGGCAGGTTGGGTGATGCGGTGGCCTGCTATGAGCGGGCGATGAAATTCAATCCCGAGCTTCCTGAAGCCTATATCAATCTCGGCAATGCCTTTAAAGACCAGGGTCAGCCGGAAGAAGCGGTGAGGTGGTATCGCCGGGCCTTGGAGATCAAGCCCGATTGCGCCCTTGCCCATTCCAATCTGGTTTTCGTGATGTGTTACAGCCCGACCCACTCTTCCAAGTCGATTGCCGCCGAGCATCGAACATGGAACAAAACCCATGCCCAGCCGTTCTCCGCGAACGTTCGCGCGCATAACAACGATCGTAATCCGCAGCGCAAGTTGCGCATCGGGTATGTTTCCGGAGACTTTCTGCGCCATCCCATCGGCCTTTGGATCGAGCCCCTACTGGCCGCACATAACCGGACCGATCTGGAGATTGTCGGGTATTCGACCGTGGTGCGCTCCGACGGGGTGACTGAACGTCTTCGGGCCTTAACGTATGCCTGGCGAGTCATCGCCGGCCTGGATGATGACGCCGCCGCCCGGCTCATCAAGGATGACCGCATCGATATTCTCGTGGACCTCTCTGGTCATTCGAAAAGCAATCGCCTCCTCGTTTTCGCCCGGAAACCGGCTCCGGTTCAGGTCACCTATCTTGGCTCCCTGACGACGACGGGTCTGGCGTCGATGGACTACAAGTTGAGTGATTGCTACCTGACGCCGCCTGGCAGCTCCGAGTGGTTTGCCGAACAGGTGGTCCGCTTGCCAGGGTGCTTCATCTGCTACAAGGCGCCGGCAGAGGCTCCGCCGGTGGCCCCTCTGCCGGCTGTCGCCAACGGGCATGTGACATTCGGCTCGTTCAACAACCTTGCCAAGGTCACGCCCTACGTGGTTGCTTGGTGGGCGAAGATTCTTCATGCCGTGCCGGATGCCCGACTGCTGTTGAAGGACCGGACCCTCGCCGATCCGGGACAACAGGACAGATATCAAAAGCTGTTCCAGCAGCAAGGGATAAGTATCGAGCGGCTCGATCTTCGTCCGGCGACTCCGTTCCCTGTTCACCTTGGGGAGTATGGGCATGTCGATATCGCGCTGGATCCCTTTCCCTACGGCGGCTGCTATACCAGTTGCGAAGCGCTCTGGATGGGGGTTCCGGTTGTGACCCTTAGTGGTGGCCTGTCGTGCGGCCGCTATGGAGTGTCGCTGTTGTCCAATCTCGGCTTGAAGGGGCTGATTGCGTCGACTCCGAAGGGATACGTGGTCAAGGCAGTGGCGTTGGCCAAGCAGCGGAAACGCTTGGCGTCTCTTCGCATGGAGCTGCGCCAGCGGATGGCGGCCTCACCCCTGTGCGATGCGGATGCTCTGGCGGCAGGGATCGAGAAAGCCTATCGCCGGATGTGGAAGCAGTGGTGCAAGGGTTGACGGAATATGGCGAGGATCTCTGAGACACTCGGCATTGCCCTCCAGCACCACCAAGCCGGGCGCCTGCAGGAGGCGGAAGCGCTCTATAGTCAGATCCTGCAGGCCCAGCCGAATCATCCGGACGCCCTGCATCTTCTGGGTGTCGTCGCGCATCACGGCGGCCGGCACCAGATTGCGGTTGACCGCATCGGCCGGGCGATTGCGCTGAATCCCGGCGTGGCAGAGTTTCACAACAACATCGGTGAGGCCTATCGGGCATTGGGTAAGAGTCAAGAAGCGATAGCGAGTTACCAGCGGGCGTTGGCGCTCAAACCTGGTTTTGCCGAGGCCCAGTACAATCTCGGTCTCCTGCATGGCCAACTCGGGCGGCTGGCGGAAGCCGAGGCATGCTACCGGCGGGCTCTGGCCGCCAATCCAGCCTATGCGGCGGCACACAACAACCTGGGCAACGTGGTGAAGGAACAGGGCAAGACGGAAGAAGCGGCGGCACATTACCGGCGGGCGGTGGCCCTCAAGCCTGATTTTGCCGAGGCCCATAACAATCTCGGCGCGTTGCTTCAGGAACAGGGCAGGGTGAAAGAGGCGGTGGGGTGCTTCCGGCAGGCGCTGTCGTTCAAGCCGGACTACGCGGAGGCGGAAAACCAGCTGATGCATCAATGCCAGCAACTCTGCGAGTGGAACCGATTCGACGAGCTTGTTGAGCGGCAGAGGCGACGGATACGGCACAGCCCTTCTTCGTTGATTGCCCCGTTTACCATGTTGTGCCTCCCAAGCTCTCCATCCGAGCAGCTGGCCTGCGCCCGAAACTGGGTCGCCAACCGCCTGTCCCGGGTCGCCGCGCTTCGGGAGGGGATCGGCTTTCGCTTTACGAGGACACCGAAGTCGAGACTTCGCCTCGGGTATCTCTCCACGGATTATTGCGAACACCCGGTCGCGCATTTGATCGCCGAACTCTTTGAACTCCACGACCGGACTGCCTTCGAGGTGTTCGCGTATTCCTATGGTCCGGACGACGGGGGGGCGACGCGCGCGCGCATTACCCGCGCCTGCGACCGGTTTGTGGATATCCGTGCGGCCTCGTTCGAGCAGGCGGCTGGCCTGATCCATAAGGACGGTGTGGATATTCTGATCGATCTGACCGGCTACACGAAGGGCGCCCGCACCGAGATTGTCGCCCTGCGTCCTGCGCCGATCCAGGTTAACTACCTGGGCTACACGGGCACCATGGGCGCGGAGTTTATCGATTACATGCTCACCGACGCATTCATCACGCCGCCGGGTCAGGAGGTGGACTATGCGGAAGCGTTGGTCTATCTGCCGGGCTGCTGGCTTGTCCATGACCGCAAGCGGCACGTCGCGGAACGGACTCCGACAAGAAAGGAGTGTGGGTTGCCCGGGCAAGGGTTCGTGTTTTGCTGTTTCAATAGCACGCATAAAATCATTCCCATGGTCTTTGATGTTTGGATGCGGGTGCTCCAAGAAGTGCCGGGCAGTGTGCTCTGGTTGCTGGAATCGAACAGCGGAGTCTCGGAGAACCTGCGTCGCGAGGCGAAGGCGCGAGGGGTGAATCCCGCGCGCCTCGTGTTCGCCCCGAGGGTTCCGGCCGCGCAGCACCTAGCGCGCCTCCGCGTGGCGGGGCTCTTCCTGGATACCCTGCCATTTAATGCGCACCTGACCGCGAGTGAGGCGCTGTGGGTTGGGTTGCCGGTCTTGACGTGCCCCGGCGAGACGTTCGCATCACGGGTTGCGGGAAGCCTTCTGCAGGCCGTCGAGCTGCCCGAGCTGATTGCCGCTTCCCTTTCGGACTATGAAGCGAAGGCCGTACGCCTGGCTCGGAGTCCTGCCGCGTTGAAGGCCGTGCGGGAGCGTTTGACGAAGAACAGGTTGGCTGCTCCGCTCTTCGACAGCGAGCGCTACGCGCGCCACCTGGAGCAGGCGTATCGCGTGATGTGGGACCGCTACATGCGCGGGGAGGCCCCGAGGCCGATCGAGGTGCCGAATTTAGCACATGACCACGATTCCTGAAGCGCTCAATTTAGCCTTGCAACATCACCAGGCCGGTCGCCTGCAGGAGGCGGAGGCGCTCTATCGGCAGATCCTGGAGGTTCAACCGGTCAACCATGTGGCTCTCCACTATCTCGGACTGCTCGCCCATCACGTCGGCAAATCGCAGATTGCGGTGGACTACATGAGCCGGGCGATTGCGATTTATCCGGATGAGGCGATCTATCACAACAACCTAGGGGCTGTTCTACAGGCCCGGGGCCAGTTGAATGATGCGGCGTCGAGTTATCAGCGTGCGTTGACACTGAATCCGAACTATGGCGATCCCTCCAACAACCTCGCGGTGATCGCGGCTGTCTTTCGTGGTCAGGGGCATGTGCAGAATGCGCTGACCATTCTGTTTAAGGCTCTGGAGGCACAGCCTGCAAGTGTGGCGTTGCGTCGTGCCCTGGCCGAATCTCTCCGTGGTGTCAGCCTGGCTTCAGTCGGCGAGTCTGCCCGTGCAGTCATCGTGAGTCTTTGCCGTGACGACCGCGTGTCGGCGCAGGATTTTGGCGCGGCGATGATCGGTTTGCTGAAGAATATGCCGGCGTTCTCTACGTTAATAAGGGTCGCCCAGGCAGGAGATGATCCGTTCGTCATTGCGTCCGTGGAAGCTCAGGCGTTCATGAACGAGCCATTGCTGCTGGCGGCATTGTCCCGCATGGTGGTTGCCGATGCGGAGATGGAGCAGGTGCTGACGCACTTGCGGCGGCGGATCATGCTGCGCATAGACATACAGAAAGGGCTTGCCGTTGCGGATGATACGATTCCACGGGGTTTTGTGTCCGCGTTGGCGCGGCAATGTTTCATTGCCGAGTATGCCTTCTACGCGACCGAGGAGGAAGAACGTCGAGTTGAGGTTCTTCGCCGGGGCATTGAATCGGCATTGCAGCGCCCCTCGACCGTTTTTCCTGCTTTAGAAGGGTCGTTGGTCCTTCTGGCGCTATACGGTTATTTGCATCGACTGAAGAGCTGGGAGCGGCTGTTGAAGCCGGCATGTGCGAGCTGGGGGGAGGCGTTCCAGCCGATTGTGCGCGAGCAATTGATGAACCGTAAGCGAGAACTGGATATTGCTGCTCGTCTGACCGCTGTGACGGACATCAAAAACGTGGTGTCACGGACCGTCAGCAAGCAATACGAGGAAAATCCCTATCCACGGTGGGTTAGCGTCCTGCATCCTCAACCCATGCCGCTGGAGGTCTTGGCCCGACGACTTCGTCCCGATGCCGCGGAGCATGTTTTCTCTCGTCCGGTATCCGTCTTGGTCGCCGGGTGTGGGGCGGGTCACCATCCTATACAGATCGCGCTCGGACTCAGCGAGTGCAAGGTGTTGGCGGTTGATCTCAGCCGTGCCAGTTTAGCGTATGCCACCCGCATGGCGGAGGAGTTGGGCATCACCAACATCACGTTTCGTCTCGGGGATATCCTCGAGTTGAGCCGGCTGAAACGCCGGTTTGCCCTTATCGAAAGTGCAGGGGTGTTGCATCATCTGAAAGATCCGATGGCGGGATGGCGGATACTTGCCGGTCTGCTGGAGCCGCACGGCCTGATGAAGATTGGGCTCTATAGCGCGAAGGCTCGACAAGGAATCCAGGCAGCCCGCCGGTTTGCCCGAACGCAGGGATTCTCTGCGACAGCTGAAGGTATTCGCAACTGTCGCCGTGCGATCAGCGATCTGCCGGATGGGCATCCGGTGCGGGGTGCGATGACATTTACAGACTATTTTTCGATGAGCGGCTGCCGTGATCTCATCATGCACTCGCAGGAGCATCTGTTTACCTTACCGGACATCGCCGATTGCCTCGATAGGCTGGGGCTACGGTTTCTTGGCCTGGAATGCGATGTGCAAGTACAGGAGCGATTCCGCGCCATGTTCCCCGACAGCAATGCGCGAAGCAGCCTTACTTTTTGGCATCGCTTTGAAGAGGCGCACCCAGAAACCTTTAAATCCATGTACCAGTTTTGGTGCTGTAAGAAACCAGGCTGATCGAAAGGCGAAGAACATCGTGCCGACTATCGATGAAGCGATCACCATCGCTTTCCAACATCACCAGGCTGGCCGCCTGCAGGAGGCGGAGGCGATTTATCGGCAGATCCTGGAGGTTCAGCCGGCCAACCACGCGGCACTGCACTATCTGGGAATGATTGCCCACCACGTCGGCAAACCACAGGTTGCGATCGACTACATGAGCCGGGCGATCGCGATTTGCCCGGAAGAGGCGGTGTACCACAACAACCTGGGAGAAGCTTATCGTGTGTTGGGCGATACAGAGAAGGCCGTGGCGCATTTCGAACAGGCGGTGGTCCTCAAGCCCGAGTATGTGGATGCATACTACAATCTGGGCGTGGTGCGGCATCAACAGGGCGCGTCGGAAGAGGCGATGACCTACTATCGGAAGGTGCTGACGCTGAATCCGAGCTACGCAAAGGCCCATAACAATCTGGGCAACATTTTGAAAGAGCAGGGTCGGGTGGAGGACGCGCTGATTCATTACAGGGAGGCGCTGGCCTTCGATCCTGCCTGTGCCGAGGCATGCAACAATGTGGGTGCGATCCTGCAGACCCAGGGCAAGCTGGAAGAAGCCTTGGTCCACTTCCGACAGGCGCTGGCACTCAAGCCGGACTTTGCAGAAGCATGTAGCAACCTGGGGCTGATCCTGCAGGTCCAAGGGAAAATTGAGGAAGCGGTGGCTCACTTCCGGCAGGCGCTGGCACTCAAGCCGGACTTTGCCGACGGCTACTGCAACCTGGGCTCTGTGTTTCAAGTTCAGGGCAAAATGGAGGAAGCTGTCGATTACTACCGGCAGGCGTTGGCGTTGAGGCCGGCCTTTCCAAAGGCCGCCAAAGGCCTTGGTTTTGTATTGAAACTTCAAGGCAAGCTTGACGAAGCGATGGCCTGTTATCGGCAGTGCCTGGAAGTCATGCCTGGCGACGGCTTGCGGATCTTGATGGGGACGAGCGTGCCCGTCATCTATCAGTCCCAAAACCATCTGCTTATGACACGGCGGAAGATCCAGGAACAGGTCGCCGGCCTGCTTATGCAGACGCTGTCAATCACGGATCCGATCATGGAGGTGGACGCCACCAATTTTTTCATCGCGTATCAAGGGCTCAATGACCACGATCTTCAGCAATCGATCGGCCGGTTATACGAGCGAGCCTGTCCGTCGCTGAGTTACATAGCGGACCATTGCCGCATGTCGCCGTACCGGCCTGCAGGTAGCAAGATCAAAATCGGCTTCATTTCAATGTACTTTTGGAATCATACCGTTGGCAATTTGATGCGCGGGATCATGGCCCGGCTTTCCCGTCGGGCGTTCTCGGTCAGCGTGCTGACTTTTCCCCGCAAGTCGGATGCGATTTCCGAGTTTATTGCCCGGAATGCGGACCACACGATCATTTTGCCGACATCCCTCGACGCGGTCCGCCGCCGGATTGCAGAGGAACAATTCGATATTCTCTTCTACGCCGATATTGGCATGGATCCCTTCACATATTATCTTGCATATTCCCGTCTGGCACCGGTCCAGTGTACGACCTGGGGCCATCCGGTGACGACCGGCATCAAGACCATGGATTACTTTGTGTCCAGCGAGTTTCTCGAACCGGACCAGGCGAGCGGGCACTACAGTGAACGCCTGGTCCATCTCAAAAACTTGCCGACATGCTATTACAAGCCGGTGATTGTCGGATCGTTGAAATCCCGCCGCGATCTGGGCTTGAGCGAGAACGCGCATCTTTATTTGTGCCCGCAAAGTTTGTTCAAGATACATCCAGACTTCGATAAATTCATTGCCGGTATCCTGCATTCCGATCAACAAGGCGAACTGATCCTGCTCGATGGGACTTCCAAACATTGGAACACGTTGCTCATGGATCGCTTTCGAAAAACCATCCCGCACGGGATCGAACGCATTCGCTTTGTGCCGCGGCTGAACGGGCATGATTTTCTCGGCCTCCTGTCGGTTGCCGATGTGATTCTGGATCCGTTGCACTGGAGCGGCGGCAATACGACCTTTGAGGCGCTGTTCCTTGGCACGCCGATCGTGACCCTGCCGAGCGAATTCATGCGAGGACGCGTGACCTATGGGTGTTACAAGCAGATGGATGTGATGGATTGTGTCGCGGCCACCAGGGAAGACTATGTGAAACTCGCGGTCCGTTTGGGAACCAATCCGAAACACCGGGCAAAGATCAAGGCCAAGATTTTGGACCGTAACCACGTTCTGTATGAGAACATTGAGGTCGTGAGGGAATACGAACGAGCCTTTTTGCAGATGGTCAACGAGACGCGGCGACCATGAAAATAATCACCGACAACGGTTCCTTGGGTTTTGACAAGCTGCACTTGTTAAAAGAATTTTTTGATGTGATCGCATATGAAGACGGGTGTTATTCCTATATTCCCCATGGGTTTTTGACCACTTGGACGTCCCAGGCCCCGAATTTTGGAACCTTCCACATAGGAAAATGCACGGGCATTGGCCTCGGCTCGGAATGCAAATACGACACCGATGCCCAGGAACTGAAAATCGGGCGGTTTGTCTCTATTGGTCAGCGATGCAGGTTTATCTTAAATGGGCAGCATCCTGAAGAGTATGTCTCTACAAGTTTTTTGTCGATATGGGGCATGCAGCAACCACCAGTCAAAATGTTGGGCAACACGATTTTAGAGAATGATATATGGATGGGCGATGAAGTGATGGTTTTAGGCGGGGCCAGGATCTGCAATGGTGTTGTGATTGGTGCCAGGTCATTGGTGACACAGAATCAAGTGCTGGAGCCGTATGGATTTTATGCGGGTTCCCCGGCCAGCCTGAAACGGTTCAGATTCAAAGACAGCGTGGTTCGTGCGCTCCTGGAAAGCGAATGGTGGAAATACGACTTGAAGCACTTGAAACAAGTGCAGAGTTACTTCATCATCAATCTCAATGGCGATACCGAGTACGTCCTGGAATCCCTGGGTAAGATGAGTCAAATCTTAAAATCTTTGCAACCGATGTGAGTAGCGCTTTTCCGAACGTGAACGATTAGGTGTGAGATCGCCGGACAGGACTATTCGACCGACTGAAAGGAAATGATAATGCACGGAAAAGACTATTACGTCGCGCTGGCGCTGGCTATGGTTGCCGGGTTTGCTGGCGGATGCATGTCCGGTCACCTGGCCGCCCCTGAACCGGTGGTTGCCCAGGAGGCGCCCCAGCGGGCAAGGTTTGTTGATGCGGAAATGTTCCGAATCTTCGATCAGAGCGGCAAGCTACGGGCCGCTTTGGGAACGGCGCCTGACGGCAGTGTCGGCCTCGCCATGGTCGGCAAAGACGGGGTACTGCGGGCCAAATTTGGGGTTGAGGTCAGCGGGGACGCAGTGTTGGATCTCAAAGACGAAGCGGCCCAATCCCATGCTACGGTTTTTGTCACCGCGGCCGGCAACCCCAGGGTGGTGCTTCTTGACAGGAACCGGGTTGGTGGCGCCTTGCTTGGAGAAGGTAACATTCCGCTCGGCGACCTCATTGTCGAAGAGCGCCCTGCCGGCTCTCTGATCCTGCTGAACAAGGATGGCCGGGTCGTCTGGCGTACGCCCTAGGGTTGGTTGCCGGTGTTTTTTGCCGCGTGCTAAGATGCAGTGAACGCGGAGGACGAATATGAAATACTTCACGAGAGCATTGCTCGCAATCGTAGCGGTCGGGGTCCTGGCGGCCGCGGCGCAGGCGAAAGGCTTCTTCAAGGTCGGCGATCCCGCGCCGAACTTCACGCTGGAAACGCTGGACGGGAAGACGGTCAGCCTGGCCCAGCACAAGGGCAAGGTGGTGGTGCTGGGCCTGTTCCATATCTGCGAGCCCTGCCTCATTCAGGGCACCGAACTGCAGAAGGTCCATGAGGCCCTGCAGGGCAAGAACGTGCAGGTGCTGGGCGTCAACTCGGCCGGCAACTCGAAAGAGAAGGTGAAGGAATTTCTCCATGAGTTTCCCGTGAAGGTGTCCTATCCCTACATGGTCGATCCCAAGAAGGAGACCGACAAGCTCTATGGTGGCGGGAAGTTCATTCCGAACGTGTACGTCATCGACCAGCAGGGGATCATCCGCTGGCAGCGCGTCGGCACGATGGAGATCGGCGGGGCGGACGTGATCAAGGCCGAGGTGGAGAAGCTGCTCGCGGCGGGCGGGAAGACCGGGGGGACACTCTGATGGGCGAGTTCGACGAGGGCAAGGAGAAGTTTCTGCAGGTCGTCAAGAGCATCGACCCGTCCGTGGAGGTCGTCATGCCGGTCACGCCGAGCCGGGGCATGTTCCTGATCTCGTTCACCAAGGCGGGCCAGCGCAAGTTCCTCACGGTCAGCGAGGACGACATCCTCGACCTGACGGAGGATCCGGACATCCTGAAAAAAGTCACCGGCGAGGTCCAAAGCTCCATCACCGCGTTCTGAATGAAGACGATCGCCCCCGACATCCAGCAGTGGTCCTTCTTCTCCCCGGAGAAGCAGCTCGACTTCAATGGGCTGGTCCTGACCGTCAACGACCACTGCATCCTGGTGGACCCGCCGCCGATGGAGGCGGCCGACCGCACGGCGATCCTGAAGGGGCGGACGGTGGACTACATCCTGCTCACGAACCGCGATCACGTCCGGGAGGCCGAAGTCTGCCGCCGCGACTTCAAGGCCAAGGTCTACGCGCCCGAGGCGGACGCGCCTTTGATGGAGATTCCCATCGACAAGACCTACAAGGACAGCGAGCTCCTGCCGGGCGGGTTGTGGGCTATTCACCTGAAGGACATGAAGTCGCCGGGCGAGTCGGCGCTTTTTTTCGACCGGGGGAAGGGCTACCTGATCCTCGGGGACTCGCTGCTCGGCAAGCCGCCCGGCCAGTTGAATATGCTTCCGGCCGACAAGTTCGCCGACATCGCCAAGGCCCGGGAGTCCCTCAAGCGCCTCCTGAAGTACAATTTCGAGACGGTCCTTGTCGGCGACGGCGTCTCGATTCTCACGGGTGGCAAGGAGGCGGTGCGGCGGGCCATCGAAGGGTAGCCCCATGCCTTCCTCGTCATCATCCGACCAGCTCAATCAGATCGGCAACGAGTATTTCGGGCGCGGGCTCTACACCGACGCCTTCACCTATTACCAGCGGGCGCTGGAGTGCGACCGGGCCACCGGCGACCTGCGCGCGCTCGTGGCGACACTGGGCAACCTCGGCAACGTCTGCGCGGTCAGCGGCCGGCGCGAGCAGGCCCAGCAGTACTACCAGGAGGTGTTGGAACTGCAGAAGCTCCTCGGGGACGAGCGCGGCATCGGCGCCACGCTGGCGAACCTCGGCAACCTGCGGACCGACGCGGGCGAATGGGAGCAGGCCCGGGCCTACTACCTGGAAGCGCTGGACATGCTTTCGGCGGCCGGGGACGATGCGAGCCTGGCGGTCCTGCATTCCAACCTCGGGCTGATCGCGCGGGAAACGGGCGGCCTGGACGACGCGCTGGCCCAGTATGAGCGTTCGCTGACTCTCATGCGTCGGCTCGGGAACCAGGCCGGCGTGGCGGACGCCTATCGCATGATCGGCAAGACCCACGCGATCCGGCGGCATCATGAGGACGCGGCGTCGTGCGCGCTGACCAGCCTGGGCATCAGCCGGCGGCTGCGCGATGAGTTGCGCATGGCCGGGGCCTGGTATCTGCTGGCCGGCATCCGGGAGGAGCAGGGGAACCGGGCCGAGGCCGTTGATTTGCTCGAGCGCGTGGTCGCCGTCGACCGGAAATACCGGCTGCCGAAGCTTGAGGAAAACACCAGCCGGCTGGCGGCTCTGCGCGCGCGGATCGCCTGGGAGGCCGGCGCCGGCCTCGACTCGTGAGCAGCAGCATCACCATCGGGTTCCGGGACCGGACGCACGTTTGCATCCAGACCGAATTCACGCCTCCGCTTGCCGATGACGAGCGCCGGGAGTTGCTGATCCATGCCGCCATGCTGACCGGGCGGGCGTTCGCCTCCCTGTCTCCCGAGCGGCAGGGGGCCCTGGCGGGCGTCCTGCGGGAGTGGGTCGCCGCGCGGTTCGGGACGTGCCCGCTGCAGCTTGTTGACGGCGACCCCATGGCTTGCCCGCAGCGCTTTGTCTCGACCTTCCTGGCCCCGCCTCGGGAGTATGCCCTGGCGACAATCGGCTGCGACCGGGAGGAGGGGGGGATCGACTACTTCCTTCCCATGGCGGCCGCGGCCTATCTCAGGCAGGTGGCGGTCACCGACCGCGACCCGGAGGAACTGCTGAAGCCCTCGCTGGCGCTCTGCGCCGCGGTGGCGATTCATCCCGTCACGGTCGACAACCATTTCCAGATGGCCACCGCCAGCATCCCCAAAATCGAGCCGGTGTTTGACCGGACCGTCGTGCCTGTCGAACTTGTCGAGGACGTCAAGCCCGCCGTGGAGGACTCGAAGCGCCGGCTGCTCGAAACGCGCCGTTCACTGATCGTCTCCGCCTGCCTGGCTGCCCTGTTGATCGTGCTGGGCGTCCAGTATCTTTCGACCCGTGACCCGAAGGCCGGAGGGGGACCGGCAGGGGGCCACGGCGAAGCCCCTCCGCAGGCCATGCCGACGCCTGCCGTGCCGCCGCCGAGACAAGCGGGCGTAGGGGCGCACGGAGGTGCGCCCCTTCCGGAGGGCGGATCGCCATCCGCCCCTACTCGTGAACCGTTCCGATCTGTTGGGGGGCCGCTGCCCGTGCCTCATCCGGTGGCAAAGCCGCCATCTCCTGAGATGCGCGCCTATCTCAGGAAGGTGCGGGACCTGGCGGAAAACAGCCTGGCGCAAGTGGAGGTGATGCTGGCGGTCACCGAGCGGGCGGGGCCTGCGAGCGAGGAATCGGCCGACACGCTCGAACATGGCATACGGCAACTCCGCGCCTGGAAGCAGCAATTCACCGCGCTCTCGCCGCCTCGAGGCCTTGCGCGGCAGCATAGTGAAGTCGATCTGGTTTTGACGGAACTGGGGGGTATTGCCCGTTTGATGCGGGCCCGTCAGTTAAATCCTACACCGGGCGCGATCCGGGACCGCATGGCGGCCATGCACGATACGTTGACAAAGACGCTGAACGACGCCGACACTTTATAATCCCCGATAGCCATCAATTCCCCTAAAAATACAGGGGATTAACCTGTAAATTTTTCTTGCTTTTTCCGTCCGGTTTCGATACCATCCGCCCGGAATTTTTGTGTGCGCGCTATGCCCGGACTAGAGGGGCATGGATACCATTAGGGGTTTGACTTAGGATGGCGGAGTTGTTGTTCTACAATCGTCCGGCGCGGCTGAACCGTGTTGCCCATGCCAAGCTCCGCTATACGCCCCTCCCTAATTTCGAATTCGCCCGGAAAGTCACGAGCGTTCCCTTGATGGCCGCGGAATTCCCGCTGGCCTGCCGGCAATACCCCATCATTTTCGTCCAGAGCCCCGATGGCACGGTGATCGCCCAGGCCGTCCTCTCCCTGACGGAGGGAATCAACACGTTTGTGAACGACAAGGGGCAGTGGACCGCGACCTATGTGCCGGCCTTCATCAGGCGCTATCCCTTCGTGCTGGCGGAGATCCCCGGCAAGCCAGACGACTTCGACGTCGCGTTCGACGAGGGGAGCGGGTGCTTTCATCCCAAGAAAGGGGAGCCCCTGTTCGACGACCACGGCGCGCCGTCGGCGTTTCTCAACACGCAAGTCGAATTCCTGAAGAATTTTCACGGCGAGCACCAGCGCACCCGACGATTGCTGGAGGTCCTGAAGACCGACGGGTTGCTGGTTCCCTATAACGTGGACATCGTGCGGACCAAGGACAAGGCCCAATTTGCGGTCCGCAACGCGCTGGTCGTGGACGAAACGAAGCTGCAGGATCTGATCCCCGAAAAGGTGGCGGCCTATCTCAAGACGGGCATGCTGGCGATGATTTACGCGCATTTGATCTCCCTGCAGAGCTTCCTGTCCGTCGCGAACCGGGCGGGAGGCCAAGCGGACAACTCATTCCCGTGGTGGGCCAAATAGGGTGGGAGGGATTGCCGGAATGAAGCAGTTGCGCTTGCTCGTGTTGCCGTGCAGTCTCGCGCTGGCGGCACTCCTGTTGGGGTCGCCGGTCCTGGCGCAGGTCCTCCCACCGGAGAAACGGCCGGACGTCCTGCTCGAACAGCAGCGGAAAATGGAAGAGCAGCAGAAGAAACTGGAGCAGGAGTCAAAGCCCAAGGCTCCTCCGCAGATCGACAAGCCGGCCCGGGCGCGCCCACCGAAGGGCGCCGAGGCGAAGGTCAAGGTCGCCCAGTTCAAGTTCAGCGGGAACACGGTCGTCAAGACCAGTGCCCTGGAGAAAGTCGTCGCATCGTCCGTCGGCAAGACGCTGACCCTCCGCGAACTGGCCGAACTCGCCGGCTCGATCTCCGAGTACTACGCGGCCCAGGGATTCATCCTGGCCCAGGCCTACCTGCCTCCGCAGGAGATCCGCGGCGGCGTCGTCGAGATCGCCATCCTGGAAGGCAAGGTCGGCAAGATCGGCGTGACGGGGAATACGCGGTATAAATCGTCCACTATCCTTCGGGCGATGGAACCGGTCCGCAAGCGGGGCATCATCCACGAGGCCACGCTGGAGACGGCGCTGAACGAAATGAACGACTACCCGGGTCTGAAAGTGCGGGCCGCTCTCAAGCCCGGCGAGACGCGCGGGTTGACCGATCTCGAGCTGACGGCTAAGGAGCGGATCCCCTATACGCTGGCAACGGACATCAACAACTACGGGTCCCGGCTCACCGGGCCGTGGGTGTACAGCGGGGAACTTGGTCTCGGCAACCTGGCCGGCCTCGGCGATAACCTGACCCTTCGCGGGTCCAAGTCCGACGACAATCTCTTCCTGACCAACTTCGGCTATATCATTCCCGTGACGAGCTTCGGTACCAAGCTGCAGTTCACCTGGGTCCATTCCGAGAACGTCATCGGCGAGGAGTTCGCCTCGCAGCGTCCGGTCGGCCGGGCGGATATCATCTCGGGGGACATTCTCCAGACCATCACCAGGACGGGGGCCTTGAGCCTCACGGCCGTCGCCGGTTTCGACATGAAGACCATCCGGAACATCATTTCCAACAACCTCGTCAGCAAGGATGAATTGCGGATCTTCCGCCTCGGCGTCCGGGGCGATTATCGCGATCCGTTCCTGGGCCGGACCTACTTTGGCCTGACGTGGCATCGCGGCGTGGATTTCTGGGGCGCCTCGGAGCAGAACGCGCCGGGCACGAGTTTTTCACGCGTGGACGCGAACGGCAATAACCAGGGGGCCGGTCCCGGCAACTTCAGCAAGCTCACCGGCGATCTGGCGCGCTTCCAGTCGCTCGGCTTTCCGTTCATCCAGAACTTGCCGGTCGTTCCGAAGGTTCTCAACGACAGCTACATGATCCTGCGGGCCACGGGACAGCTCGCCAGCGATCGCCTGCTCTCGCCCGAGCGGTTCACAATCGGCGGCTACTACACGGTCCGGGGCTACCCGGTTGCCGAGTCGATCGGCGACAACGGCTATGCCGCGACGGCCGAATTGGTCGTGCCCGTTCCGTCGTCGGCGAAGGTGCCGTTCAGCACCCAGACCTTTAAGGAGATGTTCCAGTTGGCGGCCTTTGTGGATCACGGTGGGACCTTCGCAACCCCCCTGCAGTCATTGACGCAGGGCGGGTTCAGCTACCTGACCGGCGCGGGCGGCGGCCTCCGTGTCAACCTCCCGTTCGGCGTGCCTTCGCCGGTGGACCGCGGGGCGCTGTCGCTCAAGATCGACTGGGCGTCGGCCATCGGACGCCCGCGTCCGACCAGCCGCAACGAAGGCATCACCATCCATCCCATCACGGGTCCGGGCGATGCCGGCGTCCTGTACGTGAGCGCCGCCCTGCGGTTCTAGGGTTGGGTTCTCTTATGGAGCGCCGTTTGCAATGATGCACGCTTTTCGCGAGAGCGTCGATTCCGCCACCGTCCGGGTGAAAAGCCTGGAGACCAGGCTTGCGCAGGAGGCTCAGCGTTGCCTGCAGCTTGAAAAGCAGGTGCAGGCCTTGCGTGCAAGCGCCGAGCAATCGGTTGTCCGGATAAACGACCTGGAAATTCGGATTGCGGAAAAGGCGGAGCGCATGCTGGAGCTGGAAAAACAGATACAGGCTTTCCTTGGAAGCACGAAACATCCGATTGCCCAGGTTCGGGACCTGGAGCCTCGGGCCGCCGAGCCGGGTAAGCAGGTATTGGGTGTTCTACCGGGGGTTGGAGGAAAGGTTTCCCGCCAGGCCCGGCGCAAGGTCTAATTTGTCATTCGTTGTCGCGAGGAATCATAACTTTTGGGAACAAGCGGCGCCTATAATGGACCCTTGTAGCCGGGAGCACCACCCACGGGGCTTCACTATGTCCTCACGCCAGAGCCACGCGTCTTTCTTTTTCCTCATAGGGAGGTTGTTGCCATGAGCGGTCGAAAAGCCAAGGCACTTCGCCGGGAGGGGCTGGACAAGAAGCGCACAACCACTGTGCGCCTCAAACTCCCTGCAGAGAGGTGGACCAAAGGCCTTGCGGCCGCCGGCCTGATGACCGGTGTTTTAGCGCCGACTCCTTCCCTGGCGTTTATTCAAACCATTACGGACGTCAACGGGCACTCCACGAACGTCATAAACGGCAATACGCAGACCATCACCAGCGATAATTCCCGGTTCATCGGCACCACTGCCAGCGCCAATATCAACGGGGGCGAATACGTCAAGTGGTACCAGCCCAGTGCCGGGTCCATTGCCTTGCTGAAAGTAGCCGGTGACTCCCCCAGTATCTGGAACGGCTCATTCTGGTCCAACGGCCAGTTCTTCCTGCAAAATCCGAGCGGCGTCCTCTTCGGGTCCGCCTCCCGAGTGGACGTGGCCAGCCTGACCGCCACGACCCTGAACATTTCGAACCAGGATTTCCTGAGCGGGAATTACCGGTTCAGCCAGATGGCCGGGTATGCCAATGCTGCGGTTGTGAACCAGGGCGTCATCACGGCAGGCCCAGGCGGCTACGTGGCCCTGTTGGGCGCCGCGGTCCGTAACGAGGGCGTGATTATCGCGAATGCGGGCTCGATCGCCCTGGCTGCCGGCAAAGCCGCCACATTAGATATGCGCGGCGACGGGCTCATCGAGTTCGTGGTCACCGACGCCGTGTCCGGCTCGGTCGCCGGCCCCAACGGCGAGAGTCTGGCTTCCTACGTCTCCAACACCGGCACGCTCCAGGCCGACGGCGGCATGGTGACCCTGACCGCCAACGCGGCGACCGACATCATCAAATCGGTGGTGAACAACGAGGGCGTGATCCGGGCCCAGAGCATGGTGGAGCGCAACGGCGTCGTGGTGCTCTCCGGCGGCAACGAGGGCATTGTCAGCGTGGCGGGCACGATTGACGCGTCCGGCGCCGGCGCGGGCCAGACCGGCGGCACGGTGCAGGTCACGGGCGACAAGATCGGTCTCTTTGATGGACGTATTAATGTAGCGGGCGATGCTGGCGGCGGCACGGTGCGGTTTGGCGGCGATTTCCACGGCACGAATCCGGACGTGCAGAACGCTTCACGCGTCTATGTGAGCGCGGGCTCGACCATCAACGCCGATGCTCTCTCTAATGGCGACGGTGGCAAGGTAGCCGTGTGGTCGAACGATGGCACAAAATTCTACGGCAACATCTCCGCCCGCGGCGGAGCCCATGGCGGCGATGGCGGTTTCGTGGAGGTATCAGGCGAACGCTACCTTGATTTCCGAGGCAGGGTAGACGCTGGGGCTCCTAAGGGCAAACCTGGAACACTACTGCTCGACCCGGACAACATTACGATCGACAATTCGGCAGATGCCAACAGCACTGATACAACTGGCGTATTTACAGCTACCGACAATACGATGAACGCCACGGTAACTTGGGCATCGATCGACACCGAACTTAACACTAACAATACAAACGTAGAGGTAAAGACCACAAACAGCGGAAACATCACTGTAGGTGCTGCTGGGAGTATCACCGGCGGCAATACGTTGTTTCTGAATGCTCAGGGTGTAGTTAATATTAATTTTGATATTACAACAACCAATGCAACCAATCTCAAGTTCACCGGCACCAGCATCAACCTTGGTGCCAACCTGACGTCCGCCGGGGGCACCATTACGTTCAACAATCCGGTGGCGTTGACCGCTTCGTCCACGTTAAGCGCCGGGTCAGGCGGCATCAATTTTACCAGCACGGTGAACGGCGGGTTTGCGCTGACGGCAAACAGCACCGGGGCGACGACGTTCGGGAACGTGGTGGGCGGGACGACGGCGCTGACCTCGCTGACGACGAATGCGGGCGGGACGACGACGCTGACAGGCAGCGTGACGACCTCCGGGGCGCAGACCTAT
>SCTG01000238.1 GCA_004298335.1 Nitrospirota bacterium | reverse complement strand
AACCGCTGTCGCTCTGCACGTACTCAATATATATACTGTGTATATACATATCGCACTAGACATTCTGCAATGTCATTGCCAAATCTCGGTTTCATTCCAGGAATGGAATGAAGATATGTCAGAACTGGTCATATGAAGAATTGTCAGAATGTGAATATTGTATTATATTATGTGCTTATAATAGAATATATTACTATTGGCAATTTTGATCAGTTTTGTCAGAAATCGAGGTTTTGACGATTTGGATGTCTAGAATGTCACAAATGTCCAAAATGTCCAAAATGTCACAAATCTGACAAATTGATCGAAAATGACAAAAATGACACATTTGAGTTTGCAGTATCAGGATTTTGGTCAAAATGTCGAAAAACCCAGATTTTGATGTCCCAATAATGTCCAGAATGGCCAAAACCCCAAAAACCTCGATTTTGCTGTGTTTCATAGGCAAAAGTCCACAAAATGACCGATTTTTGATACCCTGGTCAAAAACACTATTGTGAAACCCCCAAAAGTGACAAAAAACACTATTGTAGGTACCTGAATACATACCAGACCTGGTTTGGGTCCCAAAAAGTCCCGATTTTGACCATGGCGGCTATCTAAACAATATCTATTTGAGATGGATTTTTGACTGTGCCAGATTTGCCCTGGGGGGGGTACTACCACAGAAAAGGGTGTCCGGGGCAATATTTTGGGGATTTTGGGTTAAGTAACGGCTCAAAACCGAAAAAATGACCATAAGAAAGCCTACTAGGAATTTAGCGATTTTTCGTCATTTTGATACCCAAACTGACCAAATCCTGACATATGTCATGACTTCCCAGTCATGGAACCGAGATTTGGCAATGACATTGCAGAATGTCTAGTGCGATATGTCATAACACAGTTATGATGTTGAGTACGTGCAGAGCGACAGCGGTTACCAGAAAGGGAGATGATACCTAAAGTAAAAACTGGAACAATGCGAAGAGTGCAAAAAGTCCGACAACAAAAACGCGGTCACAATATATATCTTTTCTTCTTTTTTTTTTTACAAGTCCAATCCCATGATCCGCCTTTCTGGTAACCGCTGTCGCTCTGCACGTACTCAATATATATACTGTGTATATACATATCGCACTAGACATTCTGCAATGTCATTGCCAAATCTCGGTTTCATTCCAGGAATGGAATGAAGATATGTC
>SCTG01000148.1 GCA_004298335.1 Nitrospirota bacterium | reverse complement strand
CCGGTGTGGGCATCCATGTCGGAAAAATGCCGGTCGTCCCGGGACACATCGCCGATGACCGCCGCTTCCCCGGACTGGAACACGGCCCCCGCAATCCCCTTGTCCCAGGGAATCGCGGTGCCGTGCAGGAGATCCGCCTTGCCGCCGATCACGTAGCGAAAGACCAGCTGTTTGGATTCCAGATCGGCAAGCAACACGGAGCCCGCCTCCGCCCCGACCACATCCAGCGCCGTCCGGAGCGCCCGCTCGACCAGCTCATCCACGTTGATATGCTGGAAGAGGGCCTGGCAGATGCGCCGCGCAGCCTCCAGCTCCCGCTCCCGTTGGAGGAGCTTGAGATCCTCGTGCCGGCGCCATTGCTGGCGCCGGTTCGGGAACGACACCGCGGCTTGTGTCGGTGTTTGTATGGTCACCATTGCTCGCATCCCCTTGCAGCTTGGCCTGCCGACCTCATGTGGCGAACTGGTCTTTGAACAGGACATGCCCCTGCGCCGCCCTATGCACCGCGGACGTGAGCTTCTCCGCTTCGATCGGCTTGACCAGGTAATCCGCAATCCCCTGCTTGAACAGCGACGCGGCGTTGGGGATATCCGGCTTCCCGGTCAGCACGACGACGGGAACGGACGGGAACTGCTCACGGAAATAGGCGATGGCCTCCATCCCGTTGACCTTCGGCATGTACAGGTCGCAAACGATGGTGTCCACCAACAAGGCGTTGCCGTCGGCTTTGATGGCGGCGATCCCCTTTTCTCCGTCTTCGGCCTCGACCACGTCGTAGCCGGCCCTGGTCAGGATCAAGCGGACCGACTTCCTCACATCGGCTTCATCATCAACTACCAGCACTCTCCCCATGCCCATGGCGTCCTCCTTGGTTGAGTTTGCTACGATATGACCTGCTGCTTGCGCATCCCCTTCTGCTCCACGGCCCTCTTGACCACCGTTAGAAGCTCGTTCTGCAAGACCGGCTTCACCAGAAAATCCATTACGCCCTGCCGCATCAAGGACACGGCCAGTTCGACGTCCGGGTACCCAGTCAACACCACGACCGGAATCATCGGGTACTGGCGCCTGAAATAGGCAATCAGTTCGGTTCCGTTGATATGGGGCATCCGAAGATCGCTGAGAATGGCGTCCACAGGAAGCATGTCTGTCATCTCTCTCATGACTCTGATCGCCTGTTCGTCATTCTCGGCCTCCACCACTTCGTAGCCGGCATTGGCCAGCGTCGTCCGAATGGATTTCCGCACGATCTCAACATCATCGACCACCAGCACACGCCCCAGCCTCCCGCCTGCCATAACAGGGTCCTGCCACTCCATCGTGAGCCTCCTCTCTGCGTTTTTCCGCGTGAAATTGAACGGTGAACGTGGACCCTTTCCCTTCCTCGCTCTCGATGCCGATCGTGCCGCAGTACTTGTTCACGATCTGGCACACGATGCTGAGCCCCAGGCCTGTACCTTTTCCCGGGTCTTTCGTCGTGAAGAACGGATCGAAGATCCGGTGGATCAGTGCCTTCTGAATTCCGCAGCCTGTGTCGGAGATCCGGACGGTCATCGTGCCGCCCTTGGAAAACGTGGCCAGTTCGAGACGTCCCCGACCGTCCATCGCCTGCACGGCGTTGCTCAGCAGGTTGACGAAGACCTGGTCGATCTCCACCCGGCGGGCCCGCAAGCGCGGAACCGGCTGGAACTGCGTGACAACTTCCACCTTGCCGAAATGGGGACACCGCCTTACCATCTTGACCGCCTCGGCCAGCCGCTCGCACAGGTCGACGTCGACTTCGTCCTCGTGCGAATTGGAGCGCGCGTAGCACGCGAAGTCGCGGACAACCGCGGCGATGTGCCTGGAATACTCAATGATGTCCCGGGTATATTCGCGGATCGCGACGGGGTCCCGCTCATCCAGGACGAGCTCGGCCATCCCCATGATCCCTTGAATGGGATTGTTGATCTCATGCGCCATGCCGGAGACCAACGTGCCGAGGCTGGCCAGCTTCTCGGCTTGAATGAGTCTGTCCTGGAGTTGGCGGAACCGCTTTTCGCTCTCGCGCAGCGCCTCTTCCGCGCTCTTTTGGCAGGTGCACCGGCCGTTTCTGCCATTGCTCTTCACTTGCGCATGCATTTCTCTGCCTCCATGCCTCGACCTCAGGCCGCTTTATCGCAACGGCCATGCCACCCGCGAAAGAGGGAGTCCGAAGGCTGGTTAGGGCCTAAAACCTTTGAATTCAGGGGAAATGAAAAGGGGTGTATCTATGCGGTCAAGGGACTAGAGCTGTCACACCCGGAGGCTGGTATCAAAGAGGATACGCGCGTTTATCCGAAGCAATACATTCTCAAGGGCGTTCCTTGAGAGGGGGCCCGATCGGCACGGTGAAGAAGAACCGGCTGCCCTGGCCGATCGTGCTCTCTGCCCAGATCCGGCCTCCA
>SCTG01000147.1 GCA_004298335.1 Nitrospirota bacterium | reverse complement strand
CCAACGACGGCCTCCACCCGAGGCATCTCGAGGAAGTCATCGGAGCGAAGCTCAAGCATTCGCTCAAAGAAGGCCAGGCGCTCACGTGGGAGGCATTCCAGAAGCGTGGCTAGGCTGGTTCCTCATCTGTCGTTTGCGGAGCTGAAGGGCGACCCGCGGCTGAAGCGCGCGTTTGAGTCGGAGGTGCCGGCGGTGGTCGTGTTTCCCGTGTCGCATCCCGTCGGCCTCAGCGTGATCCGCTGCCTGAGCGGGCAGGGCATCCCGATCCTTGCGGTGGACTTCAGGCCCGACTCGGCCGGACTCTACTCCAACGACGTCGTCCCGTTGCTGATGCCGCGCCTCTACGACGACGTTGAGACTTTCACCCAGGGCCTGCTCGCGATCGGCGCCTGCTTCCGCACGAAGCCCGTGCTGTTCCTCGTGGACGACGAGGACCTGTTCCTCTCGCTCAAGCGCGCCGACCAGTTCGGCCAGTACTACCGGATGCCGCTCTCGCCCTGGCCGGTCGTCCAGCCGATCGTGGACAAGGGGAAGCTCTACCGGACTTGCCAGGCGCAGAATTTCCCGATTCCGAAGACCTGGTTCATCTCGTCCGAAACAGACCTGGAAACACAGCGGGCGCAGGTGACGTTCCCCTGCATTGTCAAGCCGACATTCTCCACGCAGTTCAGGAAACGGTTCGGCGTGAAGGCCGTCCGCTTCGACGGGTTCGAACCGTTGAAGGAGTTCGTCGCGCTGCTGCTCAAGGAAGGCATTGATTTCGTCGTGCAGGAGTTCATCGCGGGCCCGGCGGGCTGCCTCTACACCTACGCGGCCTATTCCGACGACGGAGGCAACGTCGTCGCGGAGTTCACCGGCCGCAAGCTGCACCAGTTCCCGCCGGACTTCGGCACCTGCCGGCTCGGCGAGAGTGTGCACGATCCCGGGCTGGAGCGGGTCGGCCGGCGGCTGCTCGCGATGCTGCGCTATCGCGGGATCTCGCTGACCGAGTTCAAGCGCGACCCGCAGGGGAACTATTTCCTGATCGAGCTGAACCCGCGCCCCGGCGACTGGCCGGAGCACCTGTCCTGGCTGTGCGGCGCCAATCTCGTGCTGGCCGCGTACCGCGAGACGATCGGCGAAAAGGTCCCGCCCCACCGGATCACGCGGTTCGGCGTGAAGTGGGCCAACCTGTGGGAGGACCTTTATTACTGCGTGCGCGGCTACAAACTGCACGGCTACCCGGAGGAGCATCGCGGGCTGTTCGGGTGGCTGCGGGACCTGAAGGGGCTGGGGACGGACGCCTTCTTCGCGTGGCACGATCCGCTGCCCGCGTGGGTCCGGTTCAAGGGCATGGTCCGTGACTTCGCCGCCCGCGAGCGTGCGCTGCGGAGCGGGGGATCGCAGGCGTGAGAGTCCTCTTCATCGTCGAGGCCGGCTTCAAGTACGGGCTCGGGCACCTGATGCGGTGCCGCTCGCTGCTCCTCGAGCTGGAGCGCCGCGGGATCGCCTCCGACCTCTGGGTGCGGGGCGAGCGCTCGGCCCTCGACGGCCTGAAGTGGCCCGACCGGATGGACGTGCGGGTGTCCGGCGACGACGTGCCGATGGCCGGCCTGGAAAAGGACATCGCGGCGTACCTCGGGCGGACCGCCTACGACCGGATCGTCGTGGACGGCTACGGGTTCTCCGGCGCGGCGCTCTACGACCTGTTCACCGCGGGCGGCGGCGGCCTGTTCATGCTGGACGACTTCGCCGACCGGACGCTCAAGGCCGACGTGGTGCTCAACCAGAACACCGAGCGGGCCGACCTCTACGCGGACG
>SCTG01000017.1 GCA_004298335.1 Nitrospirota bacterium | reverse complement strand
CTGGCCACATCCATCGGCATCATTCCCGGGAGCTTCGTGTATGCCAACGCCGGCCGCCAGCTCGGGACGATCAATGCGCTGGGCGAGATCGCCTCGTTGCGCGTCCTGGGCGCCTTCGCCCTGCTGGGACTGCTCGCGCTCGCGCCCATCCTGTACCGGAAATTCGCCGGCACGCAGCCATGAAGCCGGCGGGTTTTCTGGCTGTGCTTGTCCTCGCGGCCGTGCCGGCCGGTCACGCCGACTCGCCGGCCGTCCTCGAAGTCGGAAAATTCTCGGCGGCCTCTGAAGGGCACGCCCTGCCGGACGGGTGGAAGCCGCTGACCTTCAAGAAGATCGACAAGCAGACGGTGTACTCGGTGGTGAAAGACGGGGAGACGACGGCCGTCAAGGCGGTCAGCGAGGCGTCGGCGTCCGGCCTCACGCGTGCGATCAAGATCGATCTCAAGGAATATCCGATCCTGCAATGGCGCTGGAAAGTCGCCAACGTGCTCAAGAAGGGCGACGTCACCAGGAAAGAGGGCGACGATTACCCGGCCCGGATCTACATCACGTTCGAGTACGATCCGAAGAAGGCGGGGTTCTTCGAAAAGGCCAAGTACGAAGCGGTCAAAGCGTGGTATGGCCGGTACCCGCCGAGCGGAGCGATCAACTACATCTGGGAGAGCACGGCGCCCAAGGGCACGGTGGCGCCCAATCCCTTCACCGGCCAGGTGCAGATGATCGTGGTGGAAAGCGGCGCGGCGGGCCTGAACCAATGGGTGAGCGAGGAACGCAACGTCTACGAAGACTACAAAAAAGCCTTCGGGGAAGAGCCGCCGATGATCTCCGGGGTGGCCATCATGACCGACACCGACAACACCGGCGAGGCGGCCACTGCGTACTACGGCGACATCGTCTTCCGAAAAGCCCCCTCGCCGCCTTAAAAACCGTCCCTAAATTGCGATGTCCTGCCCGGGTGTGTTATTTTGGATGCACTTAGGGGAGGCCCGTACATGGCGGAAGAGGAAAAAGGCTTTGTAATTCGGGATCGTCGGGGAGTCGAAGCCGAGCCGGAGGGCAAGGCCGAGACGCCTCGACAGCCATCCGAGCAGGAGAAACAGCCCCCGGGACAACCCCCTCCCCCCGTCAACTTTCTCTCCTTCATCTATTCAATGGGCACATCCGCCCTGATGCTTCTCGGCGAGCCCATCGGCCCGGGCGGCGCCGCGCAGACGCCCAATCTCATGCACGCGCAGGAAATCATCGACATCCTGACGATGCTGGAAGCCAAGACCAAGGGCAATCTCACGGGAGAGGAAGAGACCCTGCTGGAAGAGATGCTGTACACCCTCCGCATCAAGTTCGTCGAGAAGGCCAAAGCTCCGAAAGCCTAGCGCGATGGCAACCAGGCGCCTCTTGATCCTTTCGGCGGTCCTTCTGGCCCTGACGGCCGCGGCCGCGGGCGCCGATCCGGCCCTGCCGCTCCGGAAATATGACAGCCGCCATTTCACGATGCGGTTTGAAGGGCGGGAGGATCCGGCCCTCGTGTGGGCGCTCCTCGAGCGATTGGAATCCGCCTATCGCGACGTCGGACGGCGGCTCGGGGCGTTTCCCGGCAGCCGGGTGCCGGTCATGCTGTACACGGACGGGACCTTTCCGGCGCATGCGTCCGTCCCGCACTGGGCCCAGGGGCTGTTCGACGGGCAGATCAGGCTGGCGGTCTCCTGGGCGGCGTTGAGCGAAGAGAGTCTGGACACCACCCTCCGGCACGAGTACACGCACGCGCTCATCCACGCCCGGACGCGCGGCAACGTCCCGACGTGGCTCAGCGAAGGGCTGGCGATCGTGGCCGAGGACCGGGGGGCGGACGAGGCGCGCCGGGTCATGGGGAACGCCGGGCACGTGATCCCGCTCGATGCGCTGCACGGCTCGTTTATGGCCCTTCCGCCCACGCAGGTGTCGCTCGCCTACGCGGAAAGCGAGACGGCGGTGCGCTACCTGCTGGCCCGCCACGGCGAGGCGGCGGTCCGCATCTTGCTGACGCGCCTGGGGGAGGCCCGGGACTTTGCGGCGGCGATCCAGGACGTGACGGGAGGCACCTACGCCGAATTCCAGTCCGCCTGGAAGCGCAGCCTGGTGGGTACGGGAGGGGCGTCTTCGGGCTGACATGGCCGCCGTGACCAAACATCGCGCGCCGACGGCGCCGCCGAAGGCGGACGCCGACCGCCCGGTCTCGCATTTCCGCCCCGTCCTGATCGTGCTCGCCTTCCTGGTCCCGATGGTCTTCCTGACCCTGCGCTACTACGATCAGAGCCAGCCCGCGCCGTTCGTGCCCAGCAACATCCTGGTCCTGGCGCTCCTGAACGTGGACGTCATCCTGCTGGTGGTCCTGATCCTGCTGCTGTCCCGCAACCTGGTCAAGGCCTACTTCGAGCGGCGCCAGCGGCTGCTCGGATCGGGGCTCCGGACCAAGCTCATCGCCGCGTTCGTGGGGTTCACCCTGATTCCGACGCTGCTGCTCGTCGGGTTGGCGAGCGGCCTGCTGTCCCAGAGCATCGACAACTGGTTCGGGCAGGAAGTGGAGCACGCGCTGAAGGATTCGCAGGACGTGGCGCAGGTGCACCGCCGGAGCCACGAAGTGGTGGCGCTCAATTCGGCGCGCGCGATCAGCCGCGAGATTTACGCCGATGAGTTGCTGGCGCCGGAGCACAAGGAGACGCTGGCGGTGGCCATGCAGCGCAAGCGCGTGGAGTACGGCGTCGGCGGCGTCGAGGTCTATGCGCCGACGAAGCAGATCCTGACCCGGTCGGTGGACCCCCAGATTCCGCTCGCCGTGCTGGACGCGCCGGAGAACCGGCTGGTGGAGAACGCGCTGATCGGCGGCGAGGTGAAGTCCTTCCAGTCCATCCAGACCGGCGACCTGATCCGGGCCGCCGTGACCATTCCCTCGGCGTCGGACCCGGCGCAGGTGGCCGGCGTCGTCGTCGTGGACACGTACCTGCCCGAGGCGCTGGTGGCCAAGATGGACGGGGTCACCCGGTCGTACAAGAACTTCAAGGAGGCCATGCTGTTCAAGGACCCCATCAAGGCGCAGTACATCGCGCTGGTGATGGGGATCGCGCTGGTGATCATCATGTCCGGCACGTGGTTCGGCTTTCAGATCGCCAAGGGGATCACCGTGCCGATCCAGCGGCTGGCGGAAGGCACCAAGGCCGTGGCCGCGGGCGACCTCAACTTCCGGATCACGACCAGGGCCAACGACGAGGTCGGCGTGCTCGTGGACTCCTTCAATCGCATGACCGAGGACCTCCAGGGATCCAACATCGAGCTGGAGCGCCGGCGCTCGTACACGGAAACGGTCCTGGACAACGTCGGCAGCGGCGTGGTGTCGGTGGACGCCGGCGGGCGCGTCACGACCTTCAACCGGGCGGCCGAGCGCATCCTGGGCATGAAGGGCGACGACATCCGCGGCCGGCTCCTGAACGACGTGTTCAAGCCGCTGGGGCTGGTCATGTTCACGGACCTCGTCGAGCGGATCCGCACGGGGGAGCGGGAGTCGCAGATCTGGGAGGGGCAGGCGGAGGTGGGCGGGGGCGTGCTGGCGCTGGGGCTCAACGGGACGCGGCTGCGGGACGACAAGGGGCAGAGCCTGGGCGCCGTGGTGGTGTTCGAGGACCTCTCGGCCCTCATCAAGGCGCAGAAGTCCGCCGCCTGGCAGGAGGTGGCGCAGCGCATCGCGCACGAGATCAAGAACCCGCTGACGCCGATCCAGCTCTCCGCCGAGCGCCTGCGGAAGAAGTTCTTCGAAGGGGCGCCGGACTTCAACGACATCGTGGACCAGGCCACGGGGACGATCGTCAAGGAGGTGAGCGGCCTCAAGCGGATGGTGGACGAGTTCTCGAAGTTCGCGCGGATGCCGGTGCCGGTCATGGAGCGCCAGTCGCTCCACGGCGCGCTCAACGACGTGATCGCGCTGTACAAGGGCGCGCACCGGGACGTCGAGTTCGTGACCGACCTCGACGGGCAGCTGCCCGCGGTCATGATGGACCGCGAGCAGATGAAGCGCGTCTTCGTCAACCTGTTCGACAACGCCGTCCAGGCGATGAACGGCAAGGGCTGCCTGTGGGTGAGCACCCGCCACGAGGCCAGGGACGGCAAGGTCGTCATCGAGGTGGCCGACGAGGGCATCGGGATCCAGCCGGGCGACCAGGAGAACCTGTTCCTGCCCTATTTCTCCAAGAAGAAGGCCGGCACCGGCCTCGGACTGGCCATCGTCCACCGCATCGTGTCCGACCACAACGGCCGGATCCGCGCGGCCAACCATGCCCCGAAGGGGGCGATCTTCACGATCGAGCTGCCGGTCTAGCCCGTGTTGACCGTCGCGCCCGCCATGTCCAACCACATCCTGATCGTGGACGACGAGCCGGCGATCCTCGACTCGCTCTCCGGCATCCTGCAGGACGAGGGCTACGAGATCTCGGCGGCCAAGGACGGCCAGGAGGCCCTCCGGCTGGTGAAGGCGGAGCCCGCGCCCGATCTCGTGCTCCTCGACATCTGGATGCCCGACCTCGACGGCATCGAGACGCTCCGCCGCATGATGGAGATGCGCCCGCGTCCGCTGGTCCTGATGATGTCCGGCCACGGCTCCATCGAATCGGCGGTCAAGGCCATCAAGCTCGGCGCCTACGACTACATCGAGAAGCCGCTCTCGCTGGAGAAGGTCACGCTCCTGGTCCGCCACGCCCTGCGCGAGCGCAAGCTGGAGCAGGAGAACCGGTCGCTCAAGGAGCGGGCCGCCGGGCGCGTCAAGATGGTGGGCGACAGCTCGGTGATGAAGGAGCTGCGCCACCAGATCGAGATGGCCGGGCCGGTGCCGAGCCGCGTGCTGATCTCCGGCGAGAACGGGACGGGCAAGGAGCTGGTGGCCCGCGCGATCCACCTGCAGAGCCCGCGCGCCGAGCGGCCCTTCATCGAGGTCAACTGCGCGGCCATCCCCGAGACGCTGATCGAGAGCGAGCTGTTCGGGCACGAGAAGGGGGCCTTCACCGGGGCGTCGGCGACGCGGCGCGGCCAGTTCGAGCTGGCGGACGGCGGGACGCTGTTCCTGGACGAGGTCGCGGACATGAGCGTCGCCACGCAGGCCAAGGTGCTGCGCGTGCTGCAGGAGCAGCGGTTCCAGCGGGTCGGCGGGACCAAGCCGATCAAGGTGGACGTGCGGGTGCTGGCGGCGTCCAACAAGAACCTGGTGGAGGAGATCCGCAGGGGGGCGTTCCGCGAGGACCTCTATTTCCGGCTGGCGGTCCTGCAGATCGACGTGCCGCCGCTGCGCGAGCGGCGGGAGGACATGCCCGCGCTGGTCGAGCACTTCATGCAGGTCAACATGGAGGAGCAGGGGCTGCGCCCGCGCACGTTCACGCCGGAGGCGTTGGAGGTGCTGGCGCGGCACGACTGGCCGGGGAACGTGCGGGAGCTGCGAAATCTCGTCGAGCGGGTGGTGATCATGGCGCGCGGCGCCGACATCCAGGGGGCGGACGTGGCGCCGCTGGTGCGGCAGTCGGGGGAGATCCACCCGCCGCAGGTGCCGTCGGCGTTCGACTACGGGTCGCTCAAGGACGCGCGGGCGGCGTTCGAGCGGGAGTACATCGGGCGCAAGCTCCGCGAGCACAAATGGAACGTCTCGAAAACCGCCGACGACCTCAAGGTCGAGCGCTCCCACCTCCACCGCAAAATCAAACTCCTCGGGATTGAAGTCAGACCGGAGAATTAGGGAACAAGCTCCGTCTGGGGCCTGTCCCAGTTCTCAGCCTCTTGCTAAACTTACGACCTTAGCAACCGAGCGGCTCCTTTTCCTATCCTTCACACTCAAGAAAATAGTTCTTGCATAGAGATTCTGTCTGTGGTAGTCTATGGCATTCGCTATGGAGGCACAAATGGACACCAACAAGCTCCGCATGAAGATTGGTATACACGAATTCGAGGCAGAAGGTGACGCCGACATTGTTAATCAAAAGTTCGAGGAATTTAAGAGGCTCGTTGCTGACTATGATGCCACCAAGCAAAATCATACTCAGCTGGGCTCACGGACTACCGACATACCTTCCCTGAATCTTCCGCCGGCTGCACCGCCTGTCGGAATTGAGACCGCTGTAAGGCTCACTAAGGTTGTCAAAAACGAGGCGAAGAAACCGCTTGTCTTAAGCGCATTACCGCAAGGTCAAAACCGAGAAGGTGATGCAGCACTTGTACTGCTGTTGGCATATAGGGTTTTCCGGCAGCTAGAGTTGGTCGGCGGATCAGCACTCCTTGTCGGAATGCAGGCATCTGGCTACCCACTAGCTCGCGTAGACAGGCCGCTTATGCAGAGACTTGTTGAGGCCACCCCGAGCCCTTTGGTACTTAGGTCAGGCAAAAAGCGAGGGGTCACCTATCGTCTCACTACCCCTGGAGAAACACGAGCTAGAGAAGTGGTGGAGGAAATACTGGCGCATTTGAGTTAAAAAAGCCCCCTAGCGGAGGCACCCGCTAGAGGGCCTGAAAACCACATAGCGTCCTGGAGGACAGCATGATAGTCGCTCACGCGACTCGTGGTTTCGTAATTACCCTACCACGGCCGCCGCCAAAGTCAAGGGCAAGGTTACTAAGCAGAGGGGTGAACTGTCACCGTGACTGGGATAGTGCCCCCTGCTTAGGCCTTGCCCATGCACAGCATATCACAACCACAATTCAACAATGAAATGGAGAAGGAAGATGGCGAAGAAAGAGCCGCAAACGAGCCTGAAAGGGCGGGATGCCAAGACAGGACAATTTATCCCTGTCAAGGAAGCCCGGGAACGGCCGAATACAACTATCGTGGAGAGAGTCCCGCTTCCTGGGAAAGGTGTGAAGTAATCACCGTCTCAGGATAGTGATTTTCGCGATGGGGTTGTGGGGGTTGTGAGATCCCCACAACCCTGCAGCAGGAAATAAATAAAGTGAGACTCCATTCTCTCGCCCCATCCCTCTTCTCTCTTCCGCCGCCGCGGTCAACTCTAGAGCAGAAACGTAGCCGATCTTCTCCGCCGCCGAGACGGGGACAGGCCCCTCACCCTGCCCTCTCCCTCCCCGGGCGAGGGTTCTCGGATCGCCGTTAGACGAATCCCTGCCTTCGGGTGTCTTATCCTTCGAAAGCATCCATGCCCTAGAAAAACGCTTGACTGGAGTTCGCAATATTGCGAACATACAAGGAGCATACTTTGCCCAAGATTCGGGTCGTCTTCTACCGGGAGGATGCAGGCAGCGTCCCGGTGATCGAGTGGCTGGACACTCTTTCTCACAAGGCGCTGGACAAATGTCGGGTCAGGATCGAGCGCCTCCAAGAACTGGGGCATGAGCTCCGCCGACCGGAAGCGGAGTATCTGAGAGACGGCATTTACGAGCTTCGAATAGGGCTGGAGGGCAGGAACTACCGACTACTCTACTTTTTCCATGGCCGGACGGTAGCGGTTCTCGCTCATGGCGTGATCAAAGAACGGGTCGTGCCATCCGGGGATATAGACAAAGCGATCGCGAGAAAGACGAAGTTTGAACAGGATCCGAAAGGGCATACATACCAAGAGGACTGATATGCCGAAATCCAAAAGAAAGCCCGCCACGGACGCGGTTGCCATCATCCATCGGCGTTATTATGAGGGCAAGCCGGATCGTCTCGTTGCTCTCGATCAAGCGCGCGCCAACGACGACGTGGCCCGCAAGATTGCCGCTCTGCGCACAGAAGCGGGTCTCAGCCAGCGACAACTGGCCAAGCTCGTGGGCACGACGGCCTCAGTCATCTGTCGTTTGGAAGATGCCGACTACAAAGGCCATTCGCTGGCGATGTTGCAGCGGATCGCCGCAGCCCTGGACCGGCGGGTAACGATTAACTTTGTCAAAGCCCAGGCCGGTATTCGACGGCTCCGCGGCAAAGTGGTCTGGGAAGGCGATCTCAGTGAGACACGCGCCGGCCATGCTCCATAACGACCGGGATTACGATCCCTTTGAGCGGGTACTCGGCTTAGCCGTCATCCGTTAGGGGGCGGGCATGCGAGGCTTACGAGGAGACCTGATAACCAGGCGGGCGCTGCTGGTGCGGGCGCTCGGAGGCGCCGCGCTTGCGCTGACCGGCCTCGACGGCCGGTCCCTGAGCCTGGCGGCGCCCGGGAATGACAACCGGATCATCCGTGTCGCCCGGCCGCAGGACCTCGAAACGGCCGTCCGCGACCTCGCGTCCTGGATCACGCCGAACGACCGCTTCTTCGTGCGCAGCCACTTCGGCCCGCCGGGCGCCGGGAGCCTGACGGAGTGGCGTCTCCAGGTCGGCGGGGACGTGGGCCGCCCGCTGACGCTCACGCTTTCGGACGTGAAACGGTTCGAGCCGGTCACGATGCCCGCCGTCGTGCAGTGCGCGGGCAACGGCCGCGCGTTCTTCCGCCCCCGGGTTCCGGGCGTGCAGTGGGAGCGGGGCGCGGTCGGCAACGCCAGGTGGACCGGCGTCCGGCTGGCCGAGGTTCTCCAGAAGGCGGGCCTTGGCGCGAAGGCCCGGCACGTGCAGCTGCTGGGGGCCGACCGGCCGCTGCTGCCGACCGTGCCCCTGTTTTTCCGCAGCATCCCGATCGAGAAGGCCATGCATCCGGCCACGCTCCTGGCGTACGAGATGAACGGGGAGCCGCTCCCGCTCCTGCACGGGGCGCCCTTGCGGCTGATCGTGCCCGGATGGCACGGCGACGCCTGCGTGAAATGGCTGACCCACCTCACGGTGCAGGAGCATGAGGCCGAGGGCTTCTACATGCAGACCGCGTACCGCATGCCGGCGGCGCCGGTGCAGCCCGGCGCCGCGGCGCAGATGGTTCCGGTCACCGAGCTGGTGGTGAAGTCGCTGATCACGCGGCCTCTGGAAGGCGCGGTGCTCGCCGGCGAGACGGTGCAGGTGGAAGGCGTCGCCTTCACGGGCGAAGGCGAGATCGTGCGCGTGGAAGTGTCCACGGACGAGGGCGGGCACTGGTCCGACGCCGAGCTGGTGGGCGAACGCGCGCCCTATGCCTGGCGCCTCTGGCGTTATGTATGGAAGGGGGCGAGGCCTGGCCGATATACCGTATGGTCCCGCGCCACCGACAGCCGGGGCCGGACGCAGCCGATGACGACGCCGTGGAATCCGAGCGGATACCTGTGGAACGCGGTGGACGCCGTCCGGATCGGGATCACGGCATGAGCCGGCTTTGTCTTGCGGGGATACGGCTGGCGGCGCTCGCCGTCCTGGGGCTGATCGTATTCAACGCCCATGCGGACGAGACCGGCCGCGGGGCGGCCTCCACGGCGCAGCAGGGCCTGGCCGTCGTCACGGCCCGCTGCACCCTTTGCCACTCCGACGACCTCGTCCGGCAGCAACGGCTGGACCGCGCGGCCTGGACCCGGGTGGTGGACAAGATGATCAAGTGGGGCGCGCCCGTGAGCCCCGAGGAGCGGGAATTGCTGTTGCGCTACCTCGCCGCCTCGTACAGTCCGACCGCAGACGATCCGCCGCCTCGGCCATAACGCGCTCGCGAGTGAAGGCGCTTCGGGACGCGCCGACGTGCTACACTCCTTTTTGGATTTTTGATTAAGGAGACGACGATGAAGGAAACGGCCACGCTGGCCGGCGGATGCTTCTGGTGCCTGGAGGCGGTCTACGACCAGATGCGCGGCGTCGAGTCGGTCGAGTCCGGCTACATGGGCGGGCCGGGCGCGAACCCGACCTACGAGGCCGTCTGCACGGGCCGCACCGGCCATGCCGAGGTCGTGCGGATCACGTTCGATCCGAACGCCGTCTCCTTCCGGGAGCTGCTCGAAGTCTTCTTCGTGATCCACGATCCGACCCAGCTCAACCGCCAGGGCAACGACACCGG
>SCTG01000146.1 GCA_004298335.1 Nitrospirota bacterium | reverse complement strand
GGTTTATCAAAGCACCCGCCCCACAATCAATTGGCTTCCCGATCTGTTGTCACGAGGGTGGGTGGAACAGCGGCATGAAGTCAACGATGCCAGCGGCTTTGAGGCCAAGTGAGAAAAGGGGACATTCTACTTTTTCGGGGTCTTTCGCGGGCGGCCACGGGGGCGCAAGGTGGATTCGAGGCCGAACAGGTGGGCGAGTCGCTCTTGCCACGGAGGGGAGCCAAAGGGGGCTTGGCGGTTGACGCAGGTGCGGATTTGGGTCAGGTCATGGTCAGCGAGCGGGTCATCGCACGCACGAGGCCAATGAGAGGGAACTTCAAGTGGCCAGGGGTCAATAAGCGCTGGATGTCGTAGGCTCGACCACGGCCACTGCTCGGCGTGTGAAGCCAACCCCGCGCGGACCGGGTTGTTCACCACATAGCGGAGCACCGTCAAGAGATGCTCGTCTTGCTGGATCGGAAAGTTTTTGAAGCGGCCTTGCCAGATATGGCCATGGCTGTGGTAATGCCGGTGATAACGGCGCACATGACTGGTTAGCCACCACAGCATGACGCGACTAAGGGTGTCTCGATTCGACGGTTCCAGCACGAGATGAAAATGATTGGGCATCAGGCAGAAGCCAAAGACTTTGATCGGATATTTGGTCTTGGCGATGGCCAGCAAGTCGAGAAAGGCCCGGTAGTCGCCGTCTTTGTGAAAGACCGGCGCGCCACCGTTGCCACGGTTGATGACATGGTAGGCATACCCCGTGTGTTGCTGTCCCCTAGCCAGACGCGGCATGATGTCTTATGAGACACCGCCACGGGGAGAAAGGTCTAAAAAGTAGAATGTCCCCTTTTAGGAAGCTCTGGAGCGGATCGCCGGATAACGACGGAGGAGAAGGGCGCATGTTGAAGTGCGTGCTGGTTGTCGGAATTGCGGCGGGGTTCCTGTTGGCCGGGACGGAGTCCGGGTCCGGCGGCGAAAAGAAAGCGGCGCCATCCAAGGAAGTCGTCGGCAAAGACGGCAGTGTCATGATCATAATTCCGGCCGGGGAGTTTTTGATGGGCAGCACCACGACGACGATCGAGGAGTGGAGCAAGATCGACGACTGCGGCCCGAACAAGCAGTGCAGCCTGGAGGACGAGTTCCCCCAGCATCCCGTGATGCTGGACGCTTTCCTGATCGACAAGTTCGAAGTCACCAACGCGCAGTACTTCAAGTTCGTACAGGCTGCCAAGCACCGCCCGCCGGCCGATCCGAAAGGCGGCGAGGACCGGAGCCGGAATCTCTGGGAGGGAGGCAAGGTTCCCCCCGCGGCCGCCGGCCTGCCGGTGGTCAATGTCGACTGGAACGATGCGCAAGCCTATTGTGAATGGGCCGGCAAGCGCCTCCCGACGGAGGCCGAATGGGAGAAGGCGGCGCGCGGGCCGGACGGCAAGGTGTTTCCCTGGGGGCCGACTTGGGATCGGTCCCACCTCAACAGCGCCAGCCTCTGGGCCAATCAGGACCTGATGAGCTACGAGGCCTGGGCGACCTGGTGGGACGCCAAAGGCTTCGATCTGCTCGAAGCCAAGACCTTGGCGGGCTTGGTGAAGCCCGGCGGGAGCTTTCCCGGTGGCGCCAGCCCGTACGGTGTCCACGACATGGCGGGGAATGTCTCCGAATGGGTGGCGGATTGGGCCGCGCCGGACTATTACCAGGCGAGTCCAGACCGCAATCCGAAGGGCCCGGACAAGGGAGAAAAGCGGGCGCTGCGAGGCGGCTCCTGGTACAACCACGCGAACGCCGTCCGTACCTCCATCCGCCGGGATGCCTATCCCAACCACCGCGCCAACACCATCGGCTTCCGCTGCGCCAAGGCCGCGCCGTAATCACTCGCAGGTCCTGTCGCCGAGCCACCCTGACGTACTCAGGCCGTTTCGGCGTTGCAGCCACGCAGACTCGCCTGTACGTCCTTCCGTTCCGCCAGGGTCCCGCTCGGCGCCACCCGCTCGTTGACACAAATACGCAGGCATCGGTATGATATAGATGCTATCATTCAGTAGGGCGTCTCAATGATCCGTTCGCATCTTAGACCGATCGCGCTCACCCTGGCGGTGGCCGTCCTCCTGATGCTGGGGGCGACGACCGGCAGTTCCTTCGCGCACGAGATCCAGCACGCGGCCCACCACACGGGGGGCATGCATACCACGGGCGTCTGCGCGTGGATGTGCGCGACGGCCGGCGCGGTCACGACGGCCGCCACCCACGTCACCGCCGGCACGCTCAACGAAGAAACCGCGCTGCCGTTCCTGAGCGGCCTGCGCTCGTTCGATTCCTGTTCGCAGCTTCAAGCCCGCGCTCCTCCCGTTCTCCTCTAAATTCCGTTCCAATAGAGCCTGGGTCCGACACCCTGTCCGGCGTCTTCGCCGCAGGCCTCGGTTCCCGGTGTGTATCCATTGACGGCATGAGAAGAGGAGAACGCGATGGCGGTGAAGAGCTGTGTCCGGCCTGTTGTGGCCGGACTGGGCGCCGTGGTTGCGCTGCTGTTGTTGATAGGCGAAGCCTTTGCAAGTTGCGGCTCGGCGGCCTGTTTCATGGTGACCGGCTCGGAAGCCGGCGTGCAGCCGAAAGGGAAGCTGTCCGTGGATCTGCGCTATTCCTACGCGGCGGCAGGGTTGGCCGATGGCGTCAGCGGCAACGTGGCGGCGGTCGAGGTGGAAGGCGCCGAGGGACGGCGCGTCATTCTCAACGAACACAAGGAGCAGCGGACCATCAGCCAGTTTTACGTGCTCGACGCGAGCTACGGCCTGACCGACAGGGTGACGCTGGATGTGATGATCCCGTACCGCAAACAGAAACACACCCATGTCATCGGGCAGGGGGAAGCGCCAGATGGATTGGGGAGTTTCGAGTCATTTACGGACAATGGCCTGGGGGACATCCGCGTGATGGGTAAATACAGCATCCTCCCGACGTTGCGGAACCTGGTCGTGCTGGGACTCGGCGCGGACCTGCCGACCGGGGATTCGCACGCGCGCAACAGCCGGGGCGCGCTCCAGGAGCCCACGCTGCAACTCGGGCGTCGCGCGCTGGGGCTCGTGGCGTCGGTCTACCAGTCGTATGAGCTGATCCCTCACCGGCTGAACCAGTTTGCGAGCGTCTCCTACCGCCATAGCGTCAGAGGGCCGAACTCCTATCGGTACGGTGACGAGTACATCCTGAACGGCGGTGTGAATGTGAAGACGCTCAAGGTCGTCACGCTGACCGGCCAGTTCAACTGGCGGTACGTCGTGCACGACGAATTCACCGGGTCGCTGGCCAAGGCCCAGGACTTCAACGATCCGACCTTCCCGGACGAGCCGATCGTGATCGATGGCGAGGTCAAGCGCCGGCCGGTGCCCAACACCGGTTCCACCATGCTGGCGTTCTCGCCCGGCATCTCGGTGGCGGTGACCGAACGCGCCACGCTCTATTTCCATGCGCAGGTGCCCATCGCGCGGGATTTCAACGGCGGGTTGCAGCAGCAGACGGGATTCCTGTTTGGCGTGTCGACGACGCTGAATTGATGCGAGGTCCAAGATGAACCGGTTGTTGACCCTTGCTTTCACAAGTGTGGTCCTGCTGGGCCTGCTCGGCATGGCGGGGCGTCCCCCGCTGGTCGGCGGCCCGGCGCCGGAAATCACGCTCAAGGATCTCCAGGGGCAGGAGGTCCGTCTGTCCGACCTGCGCGGCAAGATCGTGCTGCTGAATTTCTGGGCGACCTGGTGCAAGCCCTGCAAGGAGGAGATGCCGGCCATGCAGGCCAGCTACGACAAACTGCGCGGGCAGGGGCTTGTCGTGCTGGCCGTCAACGAACTGGAAGACACGGAAAAAGTCATCGAGCATGTCCGGAAGCACGGCCATACCTTCCCGGTGGTGATGGATCACGACAACCACGTGGCGAACCGCTATGGGGTGGTGGGGCTGCCGGCCAGCTTTCTCGTGGATCGCCAAGGCATCGTGCGGGAGCAGATCATGGGCAGCCTGCTGACCGAGGAGCGGATCGCCGACCTGGTCAGACGGTACGGCGATCCCGCTCCTCCTGCTCGACACTAGGCGCAAAATCCCTGTAGTTGTAACGGGTAAGCCGATTGCGCTATGGTATGCGGCATCTGGGTTGTAACCTGTAAGGATCGTTTCGCTATGCGCACTCGACCTGCCAGCCTCTTCTTGGCCGTGGCCCTGTGTCTGTCGGCGGGGCCGGCGGTCGCCGCGGATACCAAGGCCGTTCCCAGGGAACCGGAGGCGGTCCAGCAGCTGGACGAGGTCGAAGTGACGGCTTCCCGGATCGCGCCGCCTCGGCGCGCCATTCCCCTGCCGCTTCCGGACGTGTCTGCCGCGAGTCCCCTCCCTCCCGAGAGCATGGGCGTGCAGCCGGCTGTGTCCGCTCCGGCAGTGCCGCGTTCCCGGAACTTGCTCCGGGACGAGACGGCGGCGACGAAGGGAGTCCGGACCCGTCCGCGCTATCTGGAGGCGATGCGCCCCCCCTATCCCCGTCGCGCGCGTGAAATGGGATGGGAGGGCACCGTCGTGTTGCGAGTCGAAGTCAATCCCGACGGGACCGTGGGCGCGACCTCCATCCACCGGACGTCCGGCTATCTCACGCTGGACGAGGCGGCCCTGATCGCGGTGAAGCGGTGGCGGTTCGCCCCGCCGACCGACGGGGCGTTCTCGTTCGCGACGGTGGTGGATGTTCCGGTGCGGTTCGATCTCAAGGAACAGGAAGACCCGCGCGGAGAGGACCGGGGGTCATGAGCGCGCGCATCCGCGTCATGGCGCTTGCCGGCATGCTGGCGCTGGGGCTTTGCTGGGGCGGGGACGCGTCCGCCGCCGCGGACGAAGCCAAAAAATACTACAGCCAGGGCATGGCGCAGGCTTCCCAGGGCAAATACGACGCGGCCGCCGAATCGCTCCGCAAGGCGATTGAGATCCGTCCGAAGTTTCCCGAGGCGTACCATCTCCTGGGCATCGTCTACGCGAACGGCCAGCGCCGCTTCGCCGACGCCGCCGACTCCTTCAAAAAGGCCATCGAGCTCAATCCGAATTTCGCCGAGGCCTATTACAATCTCGGCCTGGTCTACCAGGTCCAGGGCAAGCTGGTTGAGGCCGAGCAGGAATTCAAGAGGGCGCTGGTCACCCATCCGAAGTATGAGGAGGCGCTGGTCGCGCTCGCGCAATTGTACGAGCGGCAGCAGGCGTATCCCAAGGCCGTGACGGCCTACGGCCAGATCCTGGCGCTCAAGCCGGATCATCTGGATGCCCTCTACGCGCTGGGCTACCTCTACGAGTTCCAGGGACGGAGCCCGGAGGCCCGGGAGCTGCTGACGAGGCTGGTCAAGCTCAAGCCAGACCACGCTGATGCGTACTACCTGTTGGGCACGATCGCCGAGAAGGCCAACAGCATGTTGGAGGCGGAGCAGGCCTACCGGAAAGCCGTGGCGGCCCGTCCGGACTTCGTGGACGCGCGCTACAATCTCGGATTCATTCTGAAATCGAAAGGCGAACTGGAGGCGGCGGCGCAGGAATTCCGGACGACCGTGAAGCTCAGGCCGGACTACGCCGACGCCTACATGAACCTGGGGGTCGTCTATGCCCTCCAGCGGAAATTCAACGACGCCGAGCAGGCGTACGAAGAGGCCATTCGCCTGAAGCCGGCGATGGCGGAGGCCTACTACAACCTCGGCGTGTTTTACGAATTCCACATGCGGGACACCGTGCGGGCGCTGGCGACGTACAAGAAGTACCTCGATCTGGGCGGCACGGATGAGCGGGTGCAGCGCATCGTGCGGGAATTCAAAAGATGACCGGTCCGGCGGGAACATCGGTGTTGCGCCGGCCCTTCGGCCTTCCGGTCGCGCTGTCCCTGGTCCTGCACGGCCTGGCGGTGGCGGCGCTCGGCACCTTTCCGCTGTCGACGCAGACTCCGCCCGTCCAGAGCGACGGGGTCAGGGTGGATCTGGTGACTGTTCGACCGGCGTCTGTCGAACGTCCCCAGCCCGTTCTCTCAAAACCGGCGGTCAAAAAATCGGCGGCTCCGAAAGCCCGCCGGGTTGCAGCGAAGCGGGCGGCTCCGCGCTTGGCTGCCGTGGCCCTGCCGCCGGTTCTGATAACGCCGACCGAGCCGGTCGCGGCGGTCGCCGAGCCGCCGCCGTCGTTTTTGGATCTCCCGCGGGTGCCCGCTCCGGCCGCATCGCCGGTCGCTGCCGTTGCGGAAGTGGCGATGTTCGCCGTACCGGAGGGGTTGGAGTTGCTGGACAACGGGGCGTCGCTGTCCGTGAGCACGGGATTCTCATCGGTCAGCCGTCCGGTTGCTGTTTCTTTGTCGGGCGTGACCAGGCTGTTGCGGGACTCGACGCCGGATGCCGGCGCCATGCGATCGAAAGTGCGCTCCGGGAATAACCCGCGGCCCGAGTATCCACGAACCGCCCGCGAAGCCGGCTGGGAGGGCACGGTGGTCTTGCAAGTGATGGTCTTGCCGGACGGCACGGCCGGGAGCGTCACAGTGCACAAGACGTCCGGCCATTCCATCCTCGATGAGGCGGCGCTGGCCGCCGTGAAGGGATGGCAGTTTATTCCGGCCATGGACGGCAACTTTCCGGTCCAGAGCGTGGTCCGCATGCCGGTCCGCTTCGACCTCAGGGCCGCGCACTAACCTGCTCCGTGCCCGCTCCCCGCGTTCACCAGATCAGCATCTCCGACGGCGGCGTCCCCAAGCTGCCGGTGGCGGAAGCCCGCGTGACCGTCGAAGGCGTGGCGGGGGATCGCCAGCGCAATCGCGAGGTGCACGGCGGCGTGGATCGGGCGGTCTGTCTCTTTTCCCTGGAAGTCATCGAATCGCTGCAGGCCGAAGGGCACTCGATCAAGCCAGGGTCCAGCGGCGAAAATCTCACGATCGCCGGACTCGACTGGTCCCGACTGAAGCCGGGAGACCGGTTGCGGATCGGCGACACCGTGCGGCTGGAAATCGTGAAGTACACTGAGCCGTGCAGGTTTAATGCGCAGTGGTTCCTGGACGGGAACTTCAACCGCATCAACCAGAGGAAACATCCCGGCTGGAGCCGGGTCTATGCACGGGTGCTGGCCGAAGGCGCGGTGCGGTCCGGCGACGCCGTGACTGTCGAGGAACGGTAGTGCAACGCGTTCTGGAACCCGAGCTGATGGACGATCCCGAGCAGTCGCGGGCCTACGCGAAGGCCGACTTTGAGGAGGAGAACCGGGGCTTCGTCGAGCGTTTCCTGGAGTGCTTCCCCGATATCAAGGCCGGGCACGTGCTGGACCTCGGCTGCGGGCCCGCCGACATTCCCATCCGCCTCGCCCGGGCGCTGCCGGAGTGCCGGGTCACCGGCGTGGACGGATCGGCGCCCATGATCGCCCTCGGCGTCGAAGCGGTTCGCGCGGCCGGCCTGGCCGACCGCATTGCGCTGCGGTGCGAGCGGATTCAGGAGACGGTTCTTGCGGAGCGGGCCGACGCGGTGATCTCCAACAGCCTCCTGCACCATGTGCCCAACGCGTTGCAGTTCTGGTATGCGGTCAGGCAATTGGCCAAACCGGGCGCCGCGGTGCTGGTAATGGACCTGTTGCGTCCCGATTCGCCGGAGGCGGCGCAGGCCATCGTGGACCGATACGCCGCCGCCGAGCCGGCCATCCTTCGCCGGGACTTCTACAATTCCCTGCTGGCGGCTTTCACCGATGACGAGGTGGCGGCCCAGCTGACGGAGATGAACCTCAGCCGCCTGCTGATCGACGTCCCTGACGATCGCCACTGGATCGTCGGCGGGAGGCTGGTATGAACCCCTTTCGCCCCCGCAAGCCTGGCGGCGTGCCGCCGATCCCTCCGGCTATGCGCCCGGGGCGGCCGGCCGAGCCGCCGCAAGAGCAGTTCCGCTCGTTCAAAGCGTCGGCGCTGTATTGTCCGCAATGCCGGCAGGCCACGCCGGTCCATGAGCGGCTCCTGCTGGTCCTGCCCGACGGCAACCTGTACGAGTATCGTTGCGTGCATTGCGGCACGTCCACCGGCTCCAAGACGGAAAAAGAACAGAAAGGTCTCGGCATTCCGTAGGGAAACAGGGGCGGTATTTCATGCTTGTCTGGGGCGGGCAGTTTTTGTATAATCCAGCCCCATTCGGGAATCCAGGGCTTATCTGACCAAGGAGGGCTTAGCCGTGAAAGGGATGTGGACATTTCTCCAGACGCTACTGGTCTTTCTCAGCACAGTCGCCGTGGCTTTCGCCAACGAGCCCAAGGCGGGCGAAGGCGGGGGCAACCCGTATGAAGCGATGTACATGATCTGGTACGTGCTGATCGGGATCGTGCTGGCCTGGGGCGTTTACGACTCGTTCTTCCGTCCCATCGACTAAATCCCCGCCGTCTGTTCTCGGTGGGGCCCCATGGAGCCCGAACGGGTTTTATGGGGCCTTGCTGATCGTCGGGTCGTAGAGAATCTGGATGGTATTTCCATCCGGGTCGGCCAGGTAGCAGGAATAGCTGCCGTCCCTGTGCCGTTTCACCGGCTTGACGATCGTCACACCGTTTTGTTCAGCCCATGCCTGCCATGCGTCCACCACCTGCGGGTTGCCTGCAATGAACCCGAAATGGTCCAGCGGTGAAGCCGGAGCGGACGCCTGTCCTTCGGCAGGCTGGGCCGCCATTTCATGCAGCGCCAGGTTGTCGGTTCCGGAACTCAGGTAGCAGTTCTGCGGATCCGGTTCCCACACCACCTTCATTCCGAAGATGCGAAGGTAGAAATCCTTGGCTTTTCGGATGTCCCGCACCCGAAGCGCCAAGTGGCGCAGTCCCTGTAGTGGCGGACACGCTTTCTCCATCACGCATGACCCTCCTCTGTCCTCTGTTTTTTCTGCATCGGACGTATCATAATGGATTGCGTTGCCGGTGAGAAGTCTCTAGCATAATGAAACGCGAGGGCTGACGAACGATGCAGACGTGGGACCGGCCGGATCCGCTGACGCGGGACCTGATCCACCTGATCAACGCGCGGCGCCACGACCACTGGGACGTG
>SCTG01000237.1 GCA_004298335.1 Nitrospirota bacterium | reverse complement strand
GGTTCACCTGGAGTTGGCGGATCTGTCCCGGCGGGATGCGCACGTCGCTCAACTGGCCCACGCCGGTGTTCACGCCGTAAGCGACTTTCTTGCCGCGCAGCAGCTTCTCCACCACGGCCCGCGCCCGGCGCACGCCCTTGCGCGCGCCCGCCTCCAGCTCCACCGGACGGCGGTCTTCCGCCACCTCGCGCAGCGTGGCCAGGGTCAGGTTATTTCCGGTGATGGGGAGAGGCTTCATTGGACTTGTAATTGGTAATTTCTAATTTGTAATTTGCGATTCTCGCACCGTGCCGGTCTGCCTGGTTTCACATCACCCATCGCAAATCACCCATCACACATCCCTTCCTGCCGCCTTCTGAAATGCCGCCCGATATTTCTCCGGCAGCGCTTTGCGCTCCATGTTCTTGTCCACCACCAGGTGCGTGGTCTCGCCTTCGGCCAGCAGCGTCCCGTCGGTCGCACGCGCGACCTCGTAGGTGAAATGCAGCAGGGAATCGCGGACGTTCTTCAGCCGCGTGCGCACCAGGATCTGGTCGTCGTAACGCGCCGGAGCCTTGTAGCGAACGCGCACGTCCACCACCGCGATGTGGCAGTCGTCCTCCCGCTCCATGGCGCTGTACTCGAAGCCGAGCTGGCGCAGCAGCTCCACCCGCCCCACCTCGAACCAGATGATGAAGTTGGAATGATAGACCACGCCCATCTGGTCGGTCTCAGCGTAGCGCACCCGGAGGTTCGCCTCTCCGGTTATGGGCTTCGTGGTCACAGCGTTTTCACCGCGGAGGCGCGGAGGCGCGGAGGAATCTCTTGCTCTTGCCGAAGCCGGGTGTGGGTTTGCTCGCGCCCAGCCTCAGGTTTTCTCCGCGTCTCCGCGACTCCGCGGTTCGTAGTCACTTCCCCGTCCATTTTGGCTTACGTTTTTCCAGGAACGACGTGATGCCCTCGCGGAAGTCGTCGGTGGTGCGGATGCGGGCGTTGTCCTCCACCGCCTGGGCGATCTGCTCGTCCAGCTGCTCCGCGATGAAGCTGTTGATCAGCCGCTTGGCGGCGCGTACCGACGACGGGCTGTTCTCCATCAGCGTCTGCGCCAGCGCGCGCGCCCGCGGCATCAGCTGCGCCGCCGGCACCACCTCGTTGACCAGGCCCAGCCGGTGCGCTTCCGCGGCGTCGAACAGGCGCCCGGTCAGCAGCAGGTCGCGCGCGATCTTGTGTCCCACCTGCGTCACCAGGAACGACGACACGATGGCCGGCACGAATCCGATGCGCACCTCGGTATAGCCGAACTTGGCCTCAGGCACGGCCAGGGTGAAG
>SCTG01000145.1 GCA_004298335.1 Nitrospirota bacterium | reverse complement strand
CGCCAGCTTCCCCTCAAGGGAAACACGACGGGAAGACCTCGAACAAGACCACGCCCGAGATCATGGTCGTACCAGACTTCCAGAAGACCTTCGCCGGCCAGCCCCCGTTCTTGCGGTCAGGCGGAACTGCGGAGGAGTCCTTCGAAGGAGCGGAAGCCGACGCCCAGGTACTTGAGAATAAGATACTGCCTGTCGAAGCGATTGTCGGCGTGGATGATGTCTCCCAGACTCCCCACACCCACGCGGCCCCAACAGGGCAAGTGAAACACCAGGTGGGGATAGTCGGTTCCGAACAGCAGGCGGTCATGCGTTTCCGGATACCGCCGCAATCGCAGCAACATTCCGAGCCGGTTGGGCAGCGTCAAGGCGGACACGTCTGAAAAGAAATTGGGATAACGCTGGACCAGGCTCAAGAGCGTGTAAAAATACCTCTCGTAGAAGACCAGCCCGGCGCTGCACCCGTGGGCGGCGATGACCGTCACCCCCTCGTCCAGGGCGACCCGCAATCGGTCGGGATCGCCGGCTGACTGATCCTGCCCGGCCAGCGTGAACTCATACCCGACATGGCTGAGCAGCGGCATCTTGAGTTGGGCCAGCTTCCTGTAGAACGGCAGATAGCGCCGGTTCCCGGGATCGAACCCTTGCGAATTCGGCAGCACCTTCACCAGCACGGCGCCGGCTGCGGCGCAGCGCTCCAGTTCTTCGACGGCGTCCCGCCGCTGCGGGTTGATGGAGACACCCGGCAGGAACTCCCCGGGGTGCGACCGGGCAAGGCTCAGCACATAATCATTGCCGACCAGAAATTCCGTCTTCTCCTCGTCCAGTGTGCCGTCTGTGCCGTAGACACCGTCGATGCCGAGCAGGACGGCTTTGGCGACATGCCGGGACCGCCGGAGTTCCGAGAGCAGATTCTCCACGTATTGCTGATTGAAGCGGGCCGCATCCTCAATCGGCAAGCCATGCTTCCAGCTTAAGAATCGGAAGAGGGGACTGTGAAGCAGCCCGGGAGAAATGTAACAGCCGTTGCCATCGGCCCGGAGCGCGGCCAGATGCACGTGGCAGTCGATCACGGCGGGGCCGGCCGCTCCGTCTCGGCCTTGCGCAGCCAGCGGTAGGTCCTGCCCAGCATCCGGGCGGCGGCCGTTTTATTGCCGCTGTGCTCCTTGACCGCCCGCGTGGTCAACGCCCACTCAATGCGCTTGAGCAAATCCGTGAGCCCGTTCCCGCCTTTCAGCGCCTGCACGATCAACGGCCACTCGACCCTGTCCACCAGGTCCTCAAGCCCTGCGGCCGTGATGGGCTCCCGCGCCTCCCGAAGCGACGGCGGCAGGAGATCCGGGCCGATCTCGGCCAGCGAAGGCCCGGCCAACGCGACGGCGCGTTCGATGACGTTCTCAAGCTCACGGACGTTCCCGGGCCAGCGGTAGCGCGTCAGGATGTCGAGGGCTTCGCCGGTGAACCCCTTGAGGGCTTTCTTCTGCGTCGAGGCGTGACGGCCGAGCAGTTGCTCGGCGAGCGACGGGATATCCTCCGCCCGTTCGCGCAGAGGAGGAATGTGCAGGGGAAACACGTTGAGCCGGTAGAATAAATCCTGACGGAACTTCCGCTCGGCCACAAGGGCCGGCAGATCCTGGTTGGTCGCCGCCACGATCCGGACATCCACTTTGATGTCCTCATGGCCGCCGACCCGTTGCAGCTCACGCTCCTGCAGAACTCTTAGCAGCTTGACCTGCATGGCCGGCGAGACCTCTCCGATTTCATCCAGGAAGAGCGTCCCGCCTTGCGCCTGCTCGAATTTTCCCTTTTTTTGCGCCACGGCGCCGGTGAAGGCACCCCGCTCGTGTCCGAACAATTCCGATTCCAGCAGGCTTTCAGCCAGCGCGGCGCAATTGATCGCCAGGAAGCGGCCGGCGCGCCGCGGGCTGAGCCGGTGGACGAGACGGGCCGCTTGCTCCTTCCCCGTTCCGGTTTCCCCGGCAATCAGTACGTTGACGTCGGACTGCGCGACGCTCCGAGCGAGATGCATCAGCTCCTGCATGGGACGACTCTTGCCGACCAGGCCGCCCGCCTCCATCGCCCCGTAGAGTTCATCCCGAAGATATTGGTTCTCCTCGCTCAGCTCGCGGTTGCGCATGAAAATGCCGAGGATCCGGCGCTGCGTGGCCTGCAGCCCCGCCAGGTGATCGAAGAGCAACCGGGAGATCACATCCTTGGGCGTCTTCCCGGTGACGTTTCCAGGAGTCGGCCGAGCGGATCCTGCAGCCGGCCGCTCCTGCCACTGGAAGCAATAGCGAGTGTACGGCGCGTCATAGATCGCCCCCTCGCGCAACGCATACTCCAACGTGCCGGCGCGCAGCACCCCGCCCCGCTCGATCCGGACCGCCCGGCACCCTGCGCCCGACCGCTTGGGCGGCGAATCGGGAACCGGCGCCTGCCCGCCGTCCCAGGCGGCAACCGGTTCCAGCCCCATTTCGCACGACCGGGCCGTGGCCACCGTGCGGCCTGTCGCGCGCTCTGTGATCGCCCAGCTGGTCGCCGCACCCTTCGCGCCGTCCGCCTTCAAGAAATAGGCGCCACCGAATTCATCCACGACCGTGGCCAGACGGAGCTGCGAGTACTGCTCCTCGCACGAGACCGACGCCACGAACGGATAGAGTTGCGAAAAACCTTCGATGTTGCCCTTCACCAGCAGGCTGTTGCCGATCTGCGGATCGACGGGAGGCGTGAATCGGACCAGGATGTAGAGTCTGCGCGCTTCCCCGGGTCGGGCGAAGGCCTGCATGCGGAGATAATTGCTGTAGGCCGTGGCCCACATGCCGGAGCAGCGCACGACCGCATCCACATCGCCCAGATAGCGGGCGACGGTCTCAATCAGCGTCGGCTGCCGGCTCCCGGTGGACGCGAAGAACGCCAGGGCGGCGCGATAGGTGACGTCCTTGCAGCCGCTGGCTTCTTCGCTCCGGCGGATCAGCTCACGCAGCACCGCGTGGGGGACCCAGTTGTTCGGGTCGAGGAGGAACGCCTTGGGATCGCGGATGTGGTCGAATCCTTCCACGACACCGATCACGCGGTGGTAGTCCATCCGTCCGGCGGCCCCGTCGAGGCCGTCCAGGTACCGGATCACCATCCCTGTCAGAAAGCACGTGACCCAGGGGTCCGGAGCCGTCGCTTCATCCGCCCGAAGGGCTTCGGGAACCATAGCGCCGGAATGGTAGGCACTCCGGCGTGTAAAGTCAACTAATGATCAAACGAAGACGCGCGCGCGGAGGCCGCGCTCACTCCTTGTCGAGGCCGTAGTCCTTGATCTTGGTGAGGAGCGTCTTGTAGCTGACCTGGAGGATCTCGGCGGCTTTCGACTTGTTGCCGCCCGTGTCGCGCAGCACGCGCTCGATCATGCGCGACTCCACGGAGCGGGACGCCGCGCTGCTCGCCTCCTGAAGGCTCCCGAGCGGCGTCAGGTCTTCCTCCAGCGGGCGCTCGTTCTGGTGCAGCCCGATGTGCTCCGGCGTGATCGAGAGGCCGTCGCACAGAATGACGGCCCGTTCGATGCAGTTCTGCAATTCGCGGACGTTCCCCGTCCACGAATGTTTCATCATGATCTCCATCGCCTCGGGAGAGACCTGCAGACCCTCCCGCTTCAGTTCCCGGCAGTACATCGCGAGAAAATGCTCCACCAGCCGCGGAATGTCCTCGCGGCGGTCCCGCAGCGGGGGAATGACGATCGGAAACACGTTCAGCCGGTAATACAGATCCTCGCGGAACGCCTGCTTGGCCACCGCCGCCTGCAAATCCTTGTTGGTGGCCGCCACGACGCGGACGTCCGCCTTGACCTTGGAGGTCCCGCCCACCCGCATGAACCGGTCACCCTCGAGCACCCGCAGCACCTTGGCCTGCAGGCCCTGATCCATGTCGCCGATTTCATCGAGAAAGATCGTGCCTTCATCGGCCAGTTCGAACTTCCCCATCTTCCGCCCCGTCGCTCCCGTGAACGACCCGCGTTCATGCCCGAACAGCTCGCTTTCCAGCAGATCCTTCGGAATCGCCGCGCAGTTGATGGCGACGAACGGGCCTTTCTTGCGCGGGCTGAAATCGTGCACCATCCGCGCGAAGAGCTCCTTGCCGGTGCCGCTCTCGCCCAGCAGGAGCACGGTCGTCGTGCCCGACGCAACCTTCTTCGCCTTCTCCAGCGCATCGAGCAGCGTGCGGCTTTGGCCGACCAGCTTCGCCGAGCGGGCCTGCGACAGCTCCTCCTTCAGGATCAGGTTCTCGGTCTCGAGGTGGCGCTTTTCCAGCGCCTTGCTGATCGTGACGAGCAGTTTCTCCGGATCCACCGGTTTCTGAAGAAAATCGAAGGCCCCGTCCTTGACCGCCGTGACCGCCGTTTCGATCGATCCGTACGCGGTCATCACCACGACCGGAATCATGGGATTCTCGTCCTTCACGGCCTGCAGCACTTCCAGCCCCGACTTCTCCGGCAATTTGAGATCGGTGAGCACGAGATCCACCTTGTGGAGGCGGAAGGCTTCCAGGCCGGCCGCCCCATCCAACTCCAGAATCACGGTATGGCCCTCGAGTTCCATATGCTGGGCCAGCACCCGCGCCATGCGTTCATTGTCTTCAATCAGCAGAATAGTGCCCACGCGCGCTCCTCACCCGACCGGCAGATACAGATGAAACGTCGTCCCCTTGCGTTCCTGGCTGTCGACTTCAATCCGTCCGTTGTGCAGCAGGACAATCTTGTGCACCAGCGCGAGCCCCAGGCCGGTCCCCTTGGTTTTCATGGTGAAAAACGGGAGGAAAATCTTGGCCAGCCGGTCCTGCGGGATGCCCACGCCGGTATCGCTGATTTTCAGCTCCACCTCCCGGCGGCGCCCCTGGAGCGCCCGCACGCCGGCCGACACGGTCAGGTCGCCGCCCGCCGGCATGGCTTCAACGGCGTTCTGCACCAGATTGCTCAACGCCTGGCGCATCAGAATTTCGTCCATGCGGACGACGGGCAGGTCCGGGAAGCAGACCACGTCCACGCGGGGATGCGGCGCGGGGGTCTGTTCGATCACCTGCTCGATGACCCGCGTGAGCCACGGCTCCAGCGCCACCGGCTTGAGATCGGGCTCCGTCTTTCTCGCAAAATTGAGGAGCTGCGTGACCAGGTGGTCCATGTCCGAGATCACATGCGTGATCGTCCGGACGCTTTCGTGGATCGGGCTGCCGCCCGGCAGTTGTCGGGCGATCAGCTTGCCGGCGCCCAGGATGGTCCCCATCAGGTTCCGGAACTCATGGGCGATCCCGGCGGACATCTCTCCCAGCACCATCATGCGCTCGCGCAGCTCCACCCGCTCCTGGAGTTCCTTGATCTCCGTCAGGTCGGTGCACACGAACGTGGTCCCGATCAGGCCGCCGGCGTGATCCTTCAGCAACGACGTGCTAACGCCGACCCAGATTTTCCCGCCGTGCGGGACCTCCAGCTCGAACTCCTCCCGCGTAATGATGTCCCCGTGGGCCAGCGCCCGTTCGAGCAGGCGCGCGACCACGCTCTGCGCGCCGAACACCGCGGCGCAGGTCCGGCCGATCACCTCTTCCCGCGTGAGCCGCAGGATGCTGGCGGCCGCGTCATTGAACGTCGTCACCACGCCGTCCTGGTTGAATGTGATGACGCCGCTCGACACGCTGCGGAGGATGTTCTCGTTGTAACTCTCGACCTCCTGCGCCCGCTCCTCCGCGGCCGAACGCAGGCGCTCCAGTTCCTGTTCCTTTTCCCGCAGGCGCCGCACGACGTCGTGGAACGCGTCGATGACGACGCCGGTTTCCTGCGGCTGGCCGCGCCGCGTCACCCTGGAAAAGGCGGCATAGACCAGGAGCAGCACGAACAGGCCCCCCAGCACCTTCAACAGCAGATCGGTCGCGGTATGCACGTCGCCGCCGCCCGGCGGGGCGGGCACGCGCTGCGCGACCAGAAGATTGAACGCCAGCGTCATCAGGAAAAGCACGAGCAGCAGGATTGAAGCCGCAATGAGAGGATTATTCCGGGGTCGCAACGCCACTGTTCACCGCCGTTCCGAAAGGAGAGACCCGTACCAACTCAGGATCTCCGTTCCATACAGCATCGCCACCACCGCCCCGAGGGACAGGAAGGGGCCGAACGGGATGTAGGTCCCCCGGGTCATCACGCGGGCCCCGATCAGCGCCACGCCGACGACGGAGCCCGCGATGCCCCCGACAATCACGGTCAGCAGGACCTGCTGCCATCCCAGAAAGGCGCCGATCATGGCCAGCAGCTTGATATCCCCGCCGCCCATGCCTTCCTTCCCGAACAGATAGGGGCTGATCCAGGCCATAAAGTACAGCATGCCTCCCCCGAGCGCGAGTCCCGCGATGCTGTCCCACCATCGAGGCAGCATGAACGTGCCGATGACCAACCCGAGCGCCATCCCGGGCAGCGTGATCCGGTCCGGCACGATCATGTGATCGAGATCGATGAAGCTGACCACGACGAGCGCCGAGAACAGCAGACAGGAGACGCATGCGGCCACCGTCACGCCGAACCGCCACACGATGAACCCGTACCCGGCGGCGTTGAGGGCTTCCACGAGCGGATAGCGCCACGCGATGCGGACCCGGCAGCTCCGGCACCGGCCCCGGAGCCACAGATAACTCAGAATCGGGACATTGTCGTGCCAGGCGATCGGCGTCTTGCACTGGAGGCACCGGGACGCCGGCCGCACCAGGGATTCCCGGGCCGGCAGGCGATAGATGCAGACGTTCAGAAAGCTGCCGATGACGGCGCCGAAAAGGGCGGCCACGGCCACATACCACTGCGCGATCATCCCGCCTCCGCCGGCTGACTCTCCCACGCGATCATCCGTAAACCCATTGTACGTGAAGGCCCTGAAGGGAACAAGGCGTCGCCGCGTCGCTCCCGACTTTTGCTATTTACAGCAATTACTTGGTTATGTGATACTAATGGTGTTACTGGTAGGGCGGATATGGAGAACGACAAGGAGCAAGAACCCGCATGGACAGGAAAAAGAAAAACGGCGTCACGTCCCTGACGGACCGCGAGCAGGAAATCCTTCAGTTGATCTGGAACGGGCTCAAGAACCGTGAAATCGGGACCCGCCTGAAGATCAGCGTCAAGACCGTGGAAGCGCACCGCGCCAACATGATGAAGAAGCTTCGTGTGTCGAACGCCGCCCAACTGCTCAAAGCCGCCATCGAGGAAGGGTTCATCAGGGTACGGCGCGCGTGAGCGCATTCGTGCCGGCGCGCTGCCTCAGGATTTCATACAGCACGATGGCGGTCGCCACGGAGACGTTGAGGCTCTCCACCTTCCCCCGCATCGGAATACGGACCGTGCCATCGCACCGGCCGGCGACAAGGGGGCGCAGGCCCCGGCCTTCCCCGCCCACCACCAGCGCCACCGGCCCCCGGTAATCCACCTCCGCGTAGCCGCGGGTTCCCTTCGCATCCAGCCCATAGATCCAGAACCGGGCCTCTTTCAGCCGTTCAATGGCTTGCGCGAGATTCACCACGCGGGCCACGGAAAGATGCTCGACGGCGCCCGCTGAAACCTTGGCCACGGTGGCGGTCAGGCCGACGGCGCGACGGGTCGGCAGGATGACGCCCTGCGCGCCGGCCGCCTCGGCCGTCCGCAGGATCGCGCCGAGGTTGTGCGGGTCCTCGATCCCGTCCAGCACGAGCAACAACGGCGCGTCGAGCCCGCTGATCGATTCGAGGAGGTCGTCGAGCGACAGGTACGCCTTGGCCGCGGCGACTCCGACCGCGCCCTGATGCCGGGCGGTGCCGGCCCGCCGGTCCAGCCCTTCGCGCGCCTCAAACGCCACGGGCACGTGGCGCGCTTTGGCCAGGCCGAGTATCTCGTCCACCACGCGGCCCCGGCGGCCCTGCTCCAGGTAAATCCGGTGCAGCCCGCAGTCCTTCGCGCGGAGCGCTTCGAGCACCGGGTGCAGGCCGTAGAGGAGGTCTGTCGAAGTCGTTTCGCTCATCGCTTCCAGCGGGTCGTGCCGTCCGGCCGGTCTTCGAGAAGAATGCCTTGCGCGGCGAGTTCTTTCCGGATCGCGTCGGATCGAGCAAAGTCTTTTTTCGATCGGGCTTCGTTGCGTTCTTCAACTTTTGACTTGATCTGCTCTTCTGTCAGTCCCTTTACGCCAATATCGGAAAGATCAACGTTGAATTGCCATTTCTCCAATTGAAACAGCCCCAGCACGGAACCAAGCAAACGGAACAGCTCGCGAACCTGTTGTCTGGCATTGGCCGAAAGGCCCGCTTCGAGCAATTTATTCACTTCACTGCGAAACCCCTGCAACTCCGCAACTGCCGCCGGGGTATTGAAGTCATCGTCCATCGCGCGTTCAAACGCAGGACGCGTTCGTTCGAGAGCAGTCGCAAGCTTTTCGTTGACCGGACCATCCGCCGTGGTCGGTTCTTTGAGACGGTTGAACAAGTCATAAAATCCATCCAATGCGTACTTGGCTTCTCTTAAGGCTTGATCGGAAAAATCCAAAGGACTGCGATAATGATTCGTCAGCAGGAAATAGCGAAGGATTTCACCGGTAATCTCCCCGGGCCACTCCGACTTCTCGAAGATTTCCTTGATCGTGAAGAAGTTCCCCAGCGACTTCGACATCTTCTCTTGATTGATCTGCACGAACCCGTTGTGAATCCAGTAGCGCGCGAATTCTTTCCCCGTCGCGCCACAGGACTGCGCGATTTCGTTCTCATGATGCGGGAAAATGAGATCCATGCCCCCGCCGTGGATGTCGAACGTCTCGCCGAGGTGCCTCATGGACATGGCCGAACATTCGATATGCCAGCCGGGACGCCCCGGGCCCCAGGGACTCGGCCAGGCCGGCTCACCGGGCTTGGCGCCCTTCCATAATGCGAAATCCATAGGATTTCGCTTGCGCTCGTCCACTTCCACCCTCGCGCCGGCCAAGAGGTCCTCGGCCTTCCGTTTCGACAAGCGGCCATAGACCGGATACTTCTCGACTTGAAAGTACACATCGCCGGCGACGTCATAGGCCATGCCCTTCTGGACAAGTGCTTCGATCAACGTGATGATGTCGGCCATGTGTTCGGTGGCCTTGGGCTCGACGGAAGCGTGGCCAATACCAAGTTTCCCCATGTCTTCGTAGTAGGCCCGTATGTATTTCGCTGTGATTGTGTCGCAACTGACGTTCTGTTCGTTTGCGCGTTTGATGATCTTGTCGTCCACGTCCGTGAAGTTTTTGACGAAGGTGACGGCGAACCCGGCATGCTCGAGATACCGCCGAATCGTTTCAAAGACCAGGGCGCTGCGGGCATGGCCGAGATGGCAGTCGTCGTAGACCGTGACGCCGCACACGTACATCCGCACCTGCCCCGATACCAGCGGTTCGAAGGTGTCCTTGCGTCCGGTCAGCGTGTTGAAGACCTTCAGCATGCGTCCGCGCTCCAGGCGAAGGCCCCGATGAACGGGACGAAGATGCAGTCGGTCAGGCAACTCAGCACCAGTTGTCCCCGCTGCTTGATCCCAAGCTGCAGCACCTGCGTGTTCCGGTCTCCCACAGGGATGACAAGACGCCCCCCCTCCCGCAACTGCTCCACCAGCATGGAGGGGATGGACGGCGACCCGGCCGCCACCAGAATGGCGTCAAAGGGCGCGGCCTCTCCCCACCCATATGTCCCGTCACTGTTCCGGACGGCCACGTTCCGGTATCCCAGCCGGTCGAGCCGTTCGCGCGCCTTCAACGCCAGCGGCTTCACCCGTTCGATGGAATAGACGCGGGCGGCCAACCCGGCCAGGATCGCCGTCTGATACCCCGACCCCGTCCCGATCTCCAGGACCTTGTCGGTGGCCTGCAGCGCAAGCGCCTGCGTCATCAGCGCGACGATGTAGGGCTGCGAGATGGTCTGCTTCTCGCCGATCGGCAGGGCCGAATCGTCATAGGCCCGATCGCTCAGCGCTTCTTCAAGAAACAGATGCCGGGGGACGTTCTGCATCGCCTCCAGCACGCGCGCATCGGCGATGCCCCGGGCGACAATCTGCTCCTCGACCATCTTCAACCTGGCCTTGTCGGGATTGGTCATCGGAGGAAAGAACGAACAAGCGAGGTTTGGTCGGGGCGGCGGGATTTGAACCCACGACCACTCGCACCCCAAGCGAGTGCGCTACCGGTCTGCGCTACGCCCCGAACCGTTGCATCATGTGACATGTATCGGTGAGCGGTTACTTCGGATCTCCGAGCACCTTCAGCATCTCCTGGACCTCGTGCTTGACGCGCCGCACCACATCGACCGTTGCCCGGGAGGGACGGCGCTCCTGCGTACCCTCTCTGGTATGCCAGCGCCGTTTGAGTCCCTCGATCGTGTACCCCTTCTCGTAGCGCATCCGCTTGATCTGGAGGAGCGTCTCAATATCCTTGGGCGTGTACTTCCGCTGACGGCCGCGGGTCTTTTGGGGGCTGAGGAACCCGAACTCGGACTCCCAGAACCGCAACACGTAGGCAGGAAGGCCGGTCAGCCTGCTGACCTCGCCGATCTTGTAAAAGAGTTTCTCGCCGACCGCTGCGCTGGTTTCGGCGGATCCTGATGCCCCGGTAGCCATACGCGCCAACGCGGGGGCTAGTTCACGTATTTCTTAAAGATTTGGCTTGGACGGAAGGTCACGACGCGCCGAGGAGTGATCCCGATCTCTTCGCCGGTCCGAGGATTCCGGCCTTTCCTTGGTCCCTTGCTCCTGACGACGAAATTTCCGAAGCCGGCGATTTTAAACGACTCGCCTTTTTGCAAAATCCCCTTGATTGTATCAAGGACCAGTTCAACGAGATCGGCGGCTTCTTTCTTAGAGACGCCAACCTTTTCATATATTTCGGTCGCAAGGTCCGCCTTCCTCATCCCCCCACCCCCTGATCCGCCTCAAACGGCAAAATCCCTTGAGAGATCACTACGATACGAAAGCCCCCCCAAGAAGTCAAGCAGAACCGTCCTTGGAAGAACGCCGATCTTTCACCATCTTATACTCGATACTGTCGGCCAGGGCCTGCCAGCTGGCCTCCATGATGTTCTCGGACACTCCCACCGTTCCCCACTTTTCCTTGTGATCCCCCGATTCGATCAGCACGCGGACCCGCGACGCGGTGCCTTTGTTGGCGGCCAGCACGCGGACTTTGTAGTCCAGCAACTTCACCTCCCGCAGTTGCGGATAGAACTTCTCCAGGGCCTTGCGCAGCGCGTGGTCCAGGGCATTGACGGGCCCCGTCCCGACGGCCACCGTATGCTCCACCGTGGAGCCGACCTTGACCATCACCGTCGCCTCCGAGATGGGGTCCTCATCCGCGCGACGCTTCTCCACGATCACGCGGAAGCCCATCAATTCGAAAGCCGGCTTGTGCTTGCCGAGCATGCGCCGCATCAGGAGCTCGAACGAGCCCTCGGCTCCCTCGAACTGATAGCCCTGGTTTTCGAGGTCCTTGAGCGTCGCCAGGAGTTCCTTGGCCTTCGGGTCCTTCTTGCGCAGCGTGATGTGAAACTCCTCGGCCTTCGCCGCCAGGCTGCTCTTGCCCGCGTAATCGGAGATGAGCATCCGCTGGCGGTTGCCGACCGATTCCGGCCGGACATGCTCGTAGGTCAGCGCATTCTTCCGGACCGCATCGATGTGCACGCCGCCCTTGTGGGCGAACGCCGAGTCTCCCACGTACGGCTGGTGCTTGTTCGGCACCAAGTTGGCGATCTCGGCCACGAAGTGGGAGACTTCGCGGAGATTGCGCAACTGCTCCGGCGTCACCGACGGCAGCTTCATCTTGAAGCTCAGGTTCGGGATGATCGACGACAGATTGGCGTTGCCGCAGCGCTCGCCGATCCCGTTGATCGTTCCCTGCACCTGAAGCACGCCTTCCTGGATCGCGATCAGCGAGTTAGCGACGGCCATCTCCGCGTCGTTGTGGGCGTGGATGCCGAGCGCCGCGCGGACTTCCCGCGCGACGGCCGCGACGATCCGCCGGACCTCCCACGGCATCGTCCCGCCGTTCGTGTCGCACAGGATGATCCGCTCCGCGCCGGCCGCCTGCGCTTTCAAGAGGGTTTGCAGCGCATAGTCCGGATCGGCCCTGTAGCCGTCGAAAAAGTGCTCGGCATCGTAAAACACCCGGCGGCCCTTGCCCTTCAGGAACGCCACGGAATCCTCGATCAGCTCGAGATTCTTCTTGAGCGAGATGCCCAGGGCGTCCGTGACGTGCAGGTTCCAGCTCTTGCCGAACAGCGTCACGTACCGGGTGTCCGCGTCGAGCAGGGACTTGAGCACGGGATCGTTGTGCACGGTGTTCGTGGCCCGCCGCGTCGAGCCGAAGGCCACGACCTTGGCCTGCGCGAGGGGCACCGTCTTGATCATGCGGAAGAAGTCGATGTCCCTGGGATTGGCGCCGGGCCAGCCGCCCTCGATGAAGTGCGCGCCGAGCTCGTCGAGCTTCTGGGCCACGCGCACCTTGTCCTCGGCCGAGAACGAAACGTCCTCGGCCTGGGCACCGTCGCGCAGCGTCGTGTCGTAGATCTCGATGTGCTTCTGCGTGGACATTACCCCTTCTCCAGCCCGAACGCCTGATGCAGCGACCGGATGGCCTGCTCCATGGACTTCTCCTCGATGACGCAGGAGATTTTGATCTCGGAGGTGCTGATCATCATGATGTTGATCCCCTCGCGAGCCAGGGTCTCGAACATCCGCCCGGCGACGCCGGAATGGGACCGCATGCCCACCCCCACCAGCGACACCTTGGCGATCTGGTCCTTGACCTCGACGCTCTTCGCGCCGATGTCCTTGGCGATGCGTTTGGCGAGGTCCACCGCCTTGGGAAGGTCCGCACGGGGGATGGTGAAGGACAGGTCGGTCAGGTCCCCCTGGCTGACGTTCTGGATGATCATGTCCACCAGGATGTTGGCGGCCCCGATCGCGCCGAAGATGCGGGCGGCGATCCCCGGCTTGTCCGGCACCCCGATGAACGTCACCTTCGCCTGATTGCGATCCCCCGTCACGCCGGAGACCACGACTTGCTCCATGTCCCGATCCTCCTTGGTTACCAGCGTTCCGCGGCCCTCGACGAAGGTGGACTTGACCACCACCGGTACCCCGTACTTGGCGGCGAACTCGACCGAGCGGCTCTGCAGCACCTTCGCCCCCAGGCTCGCGAGCTCCAGCATTTCCTCGTACGAGACCTTGTCCTGCCGGCGCGCCGCCGGGACCACGTTCGGGTCCGCCGTGTACACGCCGTCCACGTCGGTGTAGATGATACAGCGATCGGCCTTCAGTGCGGCGGCCAGGGCCACGGCCGTGAGGTCCGACCCGCCCCGTCCGAGCGTGGTCACGTCGTTCTGCTCGTTGATGCCCTGAAAGCCCGCCACCACCGGGATGATGCCTTTATCGAGCGCCGCCTGGATCCGCTCCGCCGCAATCCGCTCGATCCTCGCCTTCGTGTGCATGCTGTCCGTGATGATCCCGACCTGCCGCCCGGTATAGGAGCGGGCGTCGAATCCCAACGAGCGCAGCGCCATCGCAAGCAGGGCGATCGTGACGCGCTCCCCGGTGGAGAGCAGCATGTCCATCTCCCGCTCGTCCGGACACTCGGCGACTTCGTGCGCGAGCTTCACCAGGCGGTCGGTCTCGCCGCTCATGGCGGAGAGCACCACCAGGACGGTGTCGCCCGCCCGGCGGCTCCGGGCGACCAGGTCCGCCACGTGCTTGATCCGGCCGATGTCCGCGACCGAGGTCCCGCCGAATTTCTGAACCACCAAAGACATATGCGCCTGCGGCTTCCGTAGCTGCGAGCTCTTGGGCAAGCAGCGTTCTAATGATACGTCACTTCCCCAGCAACTTCCCCATCAGCTTCGTGGCATCGGCCAGCATCGTCTTCGTGGCCTGGGCGTCCGTCTCGTTGAAGCCGCGGTCCGCGCCGGCGCGCTCGCGGGACGACGGCCCTTCATAGAGGGCGAACGGGACCGGATCGTTCGTATGGCACCGGAGCGCCACCGGCGTGGCATGGTTGCAGACCGCCAGCACGCGATGCGGCCCCAGCTGCGGCAGCCCCTTCAGCAGCGGGCCCACCGTGTGCTCGTCGAACGCCTCGATGACCCGCACCTTGGCCTGCACGTCTCCCTGATGGCTCGCGTCATCCGTCGCCCCCAGGTGAATGTACACCAGGTCCCGCTTCGCCAACTCTTTGAGCGCGCACGCGGCCTTCCCGGGATAATCGGTGTCCACGGAGCCCGTGACGCCCTCCCCCTTCACCACTTCGAACCCGCATGTCAGGCCCAACCCCCGCGGCAGGTCCAGCGCCGAGATCATGGTCGCGGACAGGCCGTACCGTTCCGTCAGCTTCGGCAGCTTCGGCGCCTTGCCGTGGCCCCACAGCCAGATGCCGTTCGCCGGGGGCTTGCCCGCTTCGACCCGGTCCTTGTTGATCTGATGGCCGCGCAGGATCGCCAGCGCCTCGTCCATCAAGGCTCGCAGGACCTTGTCGCCGTCCCCCTTCGGCAGAAAATCACCCACCGGCTTGCCCGCGATGTCGTGGGGAGGCGTCACCGTCAGGCGATGCTTGCCCTCCCCCCAGACCATGAGGTTCCGGTACGACACGCCGGGATAAAACTGCACGACTTCGGTCCCCAGCTGCTCATTGATGTCATAGATCAGTTCCTTGGCCTCGAGCGAATCGATCTGTCCGGCGCTGTAGTCCTCCATCACGGCGTGGGGACCCAGCTTTTTCACGTCGTACCCTCCGGTATCCGCCCGCAAGGTCACCAGGTTGCACCGGTAGGCGACGTCGTCCGGATTCAGCGCCACGCCGAGGCCGGCCGCCTCCAACGGCGCGAGGCCGGTGTAATACTTTTTCGGGTCATAGCCCAGGATCGCCAGCTGTGTCACGTCGCCGCCGGGATAGAACCCATCCGGCGTGGTCTTGACCAGCCCGAGTTCGCCATGACGGGCGAGAACATCCAGGTTGGGAGTCTTGGCCGCCTGCAGCGGCGTCCGCCCTCCAAGTTCCGCCAACGGACGGTCGCCCATCCCATCCCCCAGCAGGATCACGTATTTCATGCGAACCGGATGCGCCCTCCCCGCGCAAAAATCACAGTTAGTAGCCCAGGACCCTCACCACGTCTTCCATGTTGGCCTGGATCGTCGTCGGCTTCTGCGACACCGAGATCGCGATGTCCACGTCCTTGAGGCCATGGCCGGTCAGCGTGCACACGGCCGATTCCCCGTCCTTGAACAGTCCCGCCTTCTGCATCTTGATGACCCCGGCGACCGACGCGGCGGAAGCCGGCTCGCAGAAGATGCCCTCGAGGGCCGCCACCATCCGGTAAGCCTCCACAATCTCCTCATCCGTCACGAGGTCGATCTTGCCGTTCGAGTCCTGCATGGCCTTCACCGCCTGCACCCAGCTGGCCGGGTTGCCGATGCGGATGGCCGTCGCGATCGTCTTGGGCTTCTCCACGACGTGGCCCAGCACGATGGGCGCGGCGCCGGCGGCCTGAAACCCCATCATGCGCGGAAGCCTCGTGCACTTTTTGTCCCGGTGGTATTCCTGATACCCCCTCCAGTACGCGGTGATGTTGCCGGCGTTGCCCACCGGCAGGAAATGGTACATCGGCGCGTCGCCCAGCTGACCGCAGACCTCGAACGCCGCCGTCTTCTGTCCCTCCAGCCGGTAGGGATTGACCGAGTTCACCAGGATGATCCCGTACTTGACCGAAATCTCCTTGACGATCGTCAGGGCCTGGTCGAAATTCCCCTGGACCTGGAGCACCGTCGCGCGGTGCATCATCGCCTGCGCCAGTTTGCCCAGCGCGATCTTCCCCTCGGGGATCAACACATAGACCTGGAGACCCGCCCGTCCGCCGTAGGCGGCCGCCGACGCCGACGTGTTGCCGGTGGAGGCGCAGATGACCGCGCGCGCGCCCTCCTCCATCGCCTTGGAGATCGCCAGCGTCATGCCCCGGTCCTTGAAGGAGCCGGTCGGGTTGGCGCCCTCGAACTTCAGATAGAGATTGAGCCCCGGCGCGATCGCCTCCGCAAGCCGGGGGGCGCGCACGAGCGGCGTATTCCCCTCGCCCAGCGTGACCACCGGCGTGGACGCGCTCACGGGCAGATACGCCCGATACTCCTCGATGATCCCCCGCCAGGCGCCCATGTCAGCGGTCCTCGCCTTCGATGCGGACCAGCGTCGTCCGGCCCGACACGAACGGGAACGCGGCGATCTCCCGGAGCGCCGCTTGCATGTTGCGCTCGACCGCCAGATGCGTCGTCATGACCACCGGCACGGTCTGGCCGTCCCGGCGCCCCCGCTGGAGGACGGACGAGATGCTGATCTCGTGTTTCCCCAGCACGCCGGAGAGCTGCGAGAGCACCCCGGGCTTGTCCAGGACCATGAACCGCAGGTAGTAGAGACTGCCGACCTCGTCGATCGGGCGGATGCGCAGCGGCCGCCGCTGATCCGCCTGAAACGCGCATGACGGCACGCGTCCGACGGACCCTGTAAGAATGTTCCGCGCCATGTCGATGACGTCGCTCACCACGGCGCTGGCGGTCGGCAGCGACCCGGCGCCGCGGCCGTACAGCATGATGTCGCCCACGGCGTCGCCCGTCACCTGGATCGCGTTGTACACGCCGCCCACCCGCGCGATCGGCGCATCGCTCGCGATCATGGTCGGGTGCACGCGCGCCTCCAGTTCGGCGGGGGCCCGTCCACCCTCTCCTTCGTGGAGCTTGGCGATCGCCAGCAACTTGATCGTATAGCCGAACTCGGTCGCATAGGCGATGTCCATCGGCGCGATCCCCGTGATGCCTTCGACATACACGTCTTTGAAATTCACCGGCGTCCCGAACGCGAGATTGATCAGGATCGCCAGCTTGTGGGCCGCGTCCGTCCCGGCGATGTCGAAGGTCGGGTCGGCCTCCGCATAGCCCGCCTTCTGCGCTTCCGCCAGCACCTCGTCGAACGGCCGGCCGGCTTCGGTCATCCTGGTCAGGATGTAGTTCGACGTGCCGTTGACGATGCCGTACAGCGACAGGATGCGGTTCGCCGCGAGTCCCTCGGTCAGCGTGCGCACGATGGGAATCCCGCCGCCGACGCTCGCCTCGAAACCGATGTCCACCCCGGCGCGCGCGGCCGCTTGGAACAGCTCCTCGCCGTGGACGGCCAGCAGCGCCTTGTTGGCGGTGACGACGGATTTGCCCTTGGCCATCGCGTCGAGCAGGAACTGCTTGGCCGGGTCGTAGCCGCCGACCAGCTCGATGACGATGTCGATCTTCGGATCGTCGAGGACCTCGCGCGCGTTCGAGGTCAGGACGCCCGGCGGGAGAGCGACGCCGCGGTCCGCGGTGAGGTTGAGGTCGGCGACCTTGACCAGTTCCAGCGGCACGCCAAGCCGCTGGCGGATGGAGCCCGCGTTGGACGTCAACACCCTGGCGACGCCGGTCCCCACGGTGCCGAACCCGATCAAGCCGACTGCGATGCGGTCCTTCACGAAGTCGCCCGCCTATTCTTCCCCGCCGGAGAGCTTGAGCGCCTTCTTGATGCCGCGGATCGCCTGCCGGGTGCGATGCTCGTTCTCGACGAGACCGAACCGGACGTGGTCGTCCCCGCACTCGCCGAACCCGATGCCCGGCGACACCGCCACTTTCGCCTCGTGCAGGAGCAGCTTGGAGAACTCCAGCGACCCCATGGACCGGTAGGCATCCGGGATCGGGGCCCAGACGAACATGGTCGCCAGGGGCTTCTCGACCTTCCATCCGATGCGATTGAGCCCCTCCACCAGCACATCGCGGCGGTCCCGGTACAGCTTGACGGTGTCCTGGACGCAGGCCTGCGGTCCGTTCAACGCGATGATCGCGGCGATCTGGATCGGCTGGAAGATGCCGTAGTCGAGGTAGCTCTTGATCTTCTGGAGCGCCCCGACCATCTTGGGATTGCCGACGCAGAAACCGACGCGCCAGCCGGGCATATTGTAGCTCTTGGACAGGGTGAAGAACTCCACGCCCACGTCCTTGGCGCCGGGCACCTGCAGAAAGCTCGGCGCCTTGTACCCGTCAAAGACGAGATCCGCATAGGCCAGATCGTGCACCACGAAGACGTTGTTCTCCTTCGCGAAGGCCACGACCTTCTTGAAGAACGCCAGGTCCACGACGGCGGTGGTCGGGTTATGCGGGAAGTTGAGGATCAGCATCTTCGGCCGCGGCAGCGTCCGGCGGTAGGCCTCCGTCAGGTCTTCGAAGAAATCGCTGTCCTGGCGCAGCGGAATGCCGCGCACCTCGCCGCCCGCGATGATGACGCTGTAGGGATGGATCGGATAGGTCGGCGTGGGCGTGAGCACCACATCGCCGGGCGCGATCATCGCCAGCGCCAGATGCGCCAGCCCTTCCTTGGACCCGATGGTGACGATCGCCTCCGTCTCGGGATCGAGGTCCACATTGTAGTGGCGCTGGTACCAGGCGGTGATCGCATGGCGCAGCTTGGTGATTCCACGAGAGGCGGAATACCGATGGTTCTTCGGATTCTTGGCGGCCTCGATGAGCTTGTCCACGATGTGCGGAGGCGTCGGCTCGTCGGGGTTGCCCATGCCGAAGTCAATAATGTCCTCCCCGCGCCGACGTGCCTGCAGCTTGAGCGCCTGCACCTCATTGAACACGTAAGGCGGTAACCGATTGATTCTAAAGAAGCTCTCGTCCAACTTTCCCCTCCATGGAAAGCTTGAATTCTATGTCACGTGACCGATTTTGTCAAATAATCTCAAGCGTTCGGCGGGTTGGCCTGCAATCGGAGAGAATGGAACCGGAGGAACGTTAGCGGCGGCGAAGGTCTTCGTCGGCGACCCACAGAAGCTCGTCGGCGGTCTCGGGAGGCTCATGGCTGCCAGCCATGCCAATCGCGCACTGGACTGCCAATGGAAGGCCCCGTCGGGCGGCCAGATCGGAGAGTCGCTCATGGACGCGCTTGACGATCACGGCGGTATGGGCGGGGCCGGTATCCACCAGCAGAACGGCAAATTCGTCTCCCCCGTAACGAGCCACGAGGTCCGTAGTGCGGGTCGCCTCCGTGAGGGCATCGGCCACCGTCCGCAGGACCTCATCCCCGACCATGTAGCCGAAGCGATCATTGATTGTCTTCAGATGGATGATGTCCAGAACCATCAGCACCACGCCGCTGCGGCGGCGCCGGGACCCGGCGGCCAGGCGCTGGTAATGGTCATGGAACGCCCGCCGGCCGAGAAGGCCCGTGAGCGGGTCCGGCGCGTAGCGCGCGAGCAGTCGGTCCGCGTGGTACAGCCGCCGGGCCAGCATCCGAAGCACGGCAATGGCCATCTCCGGCGTCCGCTGCAGGACCTTCATGAAATCGTCCGGTGCGAGCGCGAGGCAGCGCGTATGCTCCACGGCCACGACCGTCGCCGACCGCGGCTGCTCCGTGAGCACCCCCATCTCTCCGAAAATTTCTCCGTAGCCGACCTCGGCGAGCACCTGGCCGGAGACCGGGCTTTCAACGGTGGACTGGACGACGCGCATCTGGCCCGACAGCACCACGTAAAGCGAATCAGTCGGCTCACCCTGGTGGATGACGACGTTCCCCGCCGTGAAGATCTTTTCCGTGGCCTGCGCCACCAGATTCAGGAGCTGTTCCCGGTCGAGCGACCGGAACAACGGCATCAGCGCAAGCGTGTCCGCATAGGTCGCGGCGGCGGCACCTTGGAGGCCTCCGACCAACGCATCGGCGGCGTGTTCGTCGGTCGAGCGTCTGGCGATACCGACACCGGCCGTGCCGGCGGAACGGGGGCTTTCCGACGCCGTGGCGCGGATCAGCCATGACAGCACCCGCGTGCGGAGCATGGGAGGGCTGAAGGGCTTGGCCAGGCAATCGACGGACGCCGTCCCGCCGACGCATGCGCTGTCCGCCATATCCGTGCCTTCGGTCAGCATGATGATCGGAAAATCGGGGTTGTTCAGCCGCGCGCGCAGGGGTTGGATCAAATCTGCGCCGGTGCCGTCGGGCAGGCGTTCGTCGATGATGGCCATATCCGGAAAGACTTCAGCGACGCTGGCCAGCGCGGTCCTCTTGTCGGAAGTGGGCAGCAGCACAAGGTTGTCTTCCGTCAGCATCTGGCCGATGGTCGCGATCTCAGTCTCGTTGGAACTGACCACCAGGACGCGCTTGCCGGCCATCGGCGGACGCCGGATCGCCGGCACGGCAGTAACAGGGGCCTTGTGCCCGTTGCCCCGCACGTCCAGCTCAAGCCCTTCCGCGGCCGCAAACACCTCCAGCGACCGGCTCGTAGCGGCGGCGCGCTCCCGGGCCGTCGCCTCCAGGTGCGCCACAGTCACATCGTCATGCACGGGGTCATGATGGAAGAGCGCCAGGCGACTGCTCCCCGCGGACAGCGCAATGTCGGTGGCGTATTCCACGGTGCTGTGCCCCCATCCGATCTTGCCGGCGTACTCCTCGTCGCTGTACTGGGCGTCGTGGATGATGAGATCGGACCCCTCCAGGAACGACAAATGGCGCTGATCGCCGGGATGGCGAAACGCCCGCCCCGCCGGCTTCCAGAACGGCTCATGGTCCGTCACGTACGCCACCGTGGCCCCGCCGCTGGAGATGCGATACGCGAGCGTCGGCGCGGTGTGGTTCAGGTATTGCGTCTGGATCAGCACCTCGCCGACACGGAAAAATCCCTCCTCCAGTTCGGTGAAGTGAATACGGCTGCGCAGGTCGCGGAGCGTGATCGGAAAGTAGGAATACTGCATCTGGCCGGCGATGGCGTCTTCCACGCTGCGCTGGAAGCCCGCCGGGGCGTACACGTTCATTTCCGTCTCGGGAAGCAGCACGGGCCCAAAAAACGGGAAGCCCTGGATGTGGTCCCAGTGGGTGTGGCCGATGAACAGATGGAGCCGCAGGGGCTTGGATGTGGAGGCCAGAAGGTGGCGGCCCAACTCCCGGGCGCCGGTCCCGCAGTCCAGAACGATCACCGTCCCATCCGCGGCGCGCACCTCCACGCACGAAGTATTCCCTCCGTACTTGGACGTCTTCTCGCCCGGCACGGCGATGGACCCGCGCGTTCCCCAGAAGCGTACTTTCATGACATGCAGCCCTTTCGAGGCCAGGACGGAAATGGGACCGGATAGCGCAGTTTAATGATCGTATTGCAAGTCCTAACAGAAAACAACAAGAAAGTCGCCTGGGACCAATTTGACAGGAACTTTCATCCCCTGTCGGGGGATGGCAAAGACGAGGGATGTGCTACCATTGCAAGGTTCGGCACTTTTCGAGAGGCAGGCCGGCCCAAACCATGGCATCCCAGGACGAGATTCTCATCACCGGCGCGCGGCAGAACAACCTGAAAAACGTGTCCCTGCGCATCCCGCACGACGAGGTAACCGTCATCACCGGCGTGTCCGGTTCCGGAAAATCCTCCCTCGCGTTCGACACGATCTTCGCCGAAGGCCAGTGGCGTTACATCGAGTCCCTGTCGACCTACGCGCGGATGTTCCTGGAAAAGCTCGACCGCCCAGACGTGGACCGGATCGAGCACATCCGGCCGGCCATCGCCATCGAGCAGAAGAATCCCGTCCGCACCGCGCGCTCCACGGTCGGCACGACGACCGAGATCGCCGATCTCCTTCGGCTCCTGTTCGCAAAAATCGGACGCCCGGTCTGTCCGGATTGCGGCGTCGAAGCCCGCGCCTACCAGCCGGGCGATGTCGCCGAGACACTCCTGATCGAACATCCGGGCGCGCGGGCCATGATCCTGTTTCCGATCGCAATCGGCGCGGCCAGTGAGCCCCGTTCCCTGTTGCAGGATTTGATTCGCCGCGGGTGTGTGCGCCTCCGCATCACGGATGAGATCGTGGACCTGACGCCGGGAACCGTCCCGGAAATTGCGTCCCGGTTGGAAGGCACCGCCGCGGTGGAGGTTGTGCTGGACCGCCTTGTGCTGCGGCCGGACGAGCGGACCAGGCTCGTGGACACGGTCGAAACGGCGTTCCGCGAAGGCGGCGGGCGGTGCGTCGTGGAGATCATCGGCGCGGGACGGCGCCGGTTCGCCCATGCCTATGGCTGCCAATCCTGCGGCCGGACCTTCGAGACACCCAAACCCGCGCTCTTTTCGTTCAACCACCCGCTCGGCGCCTGCCCGGCCTGCAAGGGCTTCGGGAACATCCTCCGCTACGACGAGAACCTCATCATTCCCGATCAAACCAGGAGCCTCGTGGGCGGCGCCATCGAACCCTGGACCAAGCCCTCGGCCGACTGGTGGCAGAAGGAAATGCTGCTGGCCTTCAAACGGCGCGGCCTCGACATCGCGAAGCCGTACAACAAGCTCGCTCAAGCTGAACGAAAACTCCTTTGGGAGGGCGACGGCAAGCTCGAAGGCGTCCACGCCTTCTTCGAATACCTCGAGGGCAAGCGCTACAAACTGCACGTGCGCGTGCTGTTGAGCCGTTACCGCAGCCCGGTCACCTGCGACGCCTGTGCCGGGACAAGGCTGCGCCCCGAGGCGCTGGCCGTGCGGGTCGGCGGCCGGACCATCACCGAGGTGACGGACATGACCATCGTCGGAGCGGCCGAGTGGGCGCGATTGCTGCCCCTCTCCTCCTTCGAGCGGGAGATCGCCCGGGACATCCTGAACATGCTGGGCGCCAAGCTGGGGTTCCTGCTCAGGGTCGGACTCGGCTATCTCACCCTCTCGCGCCAGACCCGGACACTCTCGGGCGGCGAGGCCCAGCGGATCAGCCTGGCGACCCAGCTCGGCGCGCAGCTGACGGGCACGCTGTACGTCCTGGACGAGCCGACCATCGGCCTGCACGCGCGCGACACCGCGACGCTCGCCGGCATCCTCACCGACCTCGCCAAGGCCGGGAACACAGTCATCATGGTCGAGCACGACCGGACCATAATCGAGGCCGCGCACTTCGTGGTGGAGATGGGACCGGCCGCAGGGGAAAAGGGCGGCGAGGTTGTCTGCGCCGCGCGGCTCCCGGAATTCCTGGCCCATCCGTCGGCGCTGACCGCCCGCTACCTCACCGGCCTGGAGACGATCCCGCTGCCGCGTCGGCGCCGCAAGGGCACGGGGCGCGCGCTCGCGCTGGTCGGCGCCTCCGAGCACAACCTCAAGCACATCTCCGTGAAGGTCCCGCTCGGCACGTTCACCTGCGTGACGGGCGTCTCGGGGTCGGGCAAAAGCACGCTGGTCCAGGAGACCATCTACCGCGCGCTGGCACGGGCCTTCCGCGTGGACACGCTTTCCATGGGCCGCTTCGAAGCGATCGGCGGGATCGAGTATCTGCGCGGCGTGCGGCTCATCGATCAGGAGCCGATCGGCCGGACGCCCCGCTCCAACCCGGTTACCTACATCAAGGCCTTCGACGACATCCGCCGCTTCTTCTCGGTCCTGCCGGAAGCCCGGCGGCTCGGCCTGACGGCCGGCGATTTCTCCTTCAACACGGTCGGCGGGCGCTGCGAGGCCTGTCAGGGCAACGGCCTGCAGAAGATGGAGATGTACTTCTTCGAGGACATCTACGCCACGTGCGACGTCTGCGAGGGGCGGCGCTTCCAGACGAAGATCCTGACGGTGCGGCACCGCGGCAAGACCATCCACGACGTGCTCAACATGACCGTGACCGAGGCGCAGGCGTTTTTCTCCGAATCACTCGCCGTCGGCATCAAACTGCGCCTGCTCGCCTCGGTGGGCTTGGGGTATCTCCGCCTGGGGCAGCCGGCGACGACGTTGTCGGGCGGCGAAGCCCAGCGGCTCAAGATCGCGGGGGAGCTGGTGGGCGTGGACAGGAAGGGCCGCTCCGACCAGGGCCTGCTCTATATCCTGGATGAACCCACGACCGGCCTACACATGGACGACATCAAGAAGCTGCTGGCCGTCCTGAACCGGCTGGTGGACGCGGGCCACACGGTGCTGGTCGTCGAGCACAACCTGGATGTCATCAAGACGGCCGACTGGGTGATCGATCTGGGGCCGGAGGGCGGCGACCTGGGCGGCGAGGTGGTGGCGATGGGCCCGCCCGAAGCGCTTGTGACGGAACGCGCCTCCCACACCGGCCGCGCGCTGCAGAAATATCTCTAAAGAGCGGGTCCTGTCCTCGGGTATCCCTCGGTGCTCGGGACGGCCTCCTCCGCAGCAGCCCCGCAGACCGTGATCCGGCTTCAAGGCCACTGCGCTCCGAGGGATACCGTCGGCCACCCGCTTTCCGGATTAGGACCTTGGCGGCCGCGCGCAGGGATGCGCCCCAACCGCGCCCATAAGCGAGCGGCATCTGTTTATTCGTGGCGCGCGCGCAGGGAGCGAAGGGCGCACCCAAGCAGGCCGCTCTGTCGTCACGATTATGAATAGAACTCCGGCCGGCGGCCGGCGAGGAGGTCGTTGTAGGGGGTGAGCTTCTTGTTGCGGGCTTCCTTCGGATCGATCTCGACGATCGCCAGTTCTTCCTGGTCGGCTTTCGCGCGCGTGATGATCTCGCCTTTCGGCGTGACGACTTCGCTGTTGCCGATGTAGGCCAGCTTCTTCTTCCCGCCGCGCTCCTCCGAGCCGATCCGGTTGCACGTCACCGCGAAGACGCGGTTCTCCAGGCAGCGCGTGACCATGGAGTCCGGACAGTTCGGCAGCACGAGGTTGGAGGGGTGCGCGATGACATCCGCGCCCTTCAGGGCCAGCGTGCGCGCCGACTCCGGGTAGTACCAGTCGAAGCAGACCATCAGCCCCACTCGAGCCGGCCCAATGTCGTACACGGGGAAACCCGTGTCGCCTGGCGCGAAGAACAGCGTCTCCTCAAAAAACAGGTGCGTCTTGCGATAGACGCCGATGAGCCCCTTCGGCCCCACCAGCACGGCCGAGTTATAGAGCCGGTCGCCCGCCCGTTCGGCCAAACCGGCGACGAGATGCATGCGCCGGTCGGCAGCGAGCCGAATCAGTCGCGACGTGGTGGGCCCGCCCGGAATTTCCTCCGCCAGGGCCCTGGCCTCATCCGCCGACACGAACTGGTACCCGGTGGTGAACAGCTCCGGCAGGACCAGCAGATCGCACTCCGCCCCGGCCAGGCGCTCGCCGACGTAGTCCAGGTTGCGCTTGACCTCGCCAAAGACGGGATTGAATTGAAAGTAGCCGACTTTCATGGTTTCAAAAAATAACGGGCAGGGAACGATGCTCCCTGCCCGCCAATGATTGCCTCACGGATGAGAAGCGGGAATCGCTTACTTCACCTCTTTCATGTGCATCAGCGCGCCGTCGATCGCCTTGGTGGCCACGTCGGCATGGCCCGCTTTGCCGTGCTCGATCCCCTCCTTCAAGCCCTTGATCCCCTCCGCCATATGAGGATTGGCCTTTTCCTTCTGCGACGCCTCGGCATGCGTCAGCGCCGCGCTGGCATGCTTGACCAGGACATCCGCATGCCCTTGCTTCCCATGATCAACCGCTTCCTGGGCATGCTCGACGGCTTCCGCCGCATGCGACTTGGCGGCCCAGGAAATCCCACTCACGACGAACGTCACGGCGCCCAGAATCAGCGCCGCCACTGCAAGTTTACGCATCATGACAGATACCTCCTTGCTGAACGTTAGCAGTCACCACCCCCGACTAACCGTTGCCGTTCCGTCGTTCCAAGTGCTTGTTTTGACAGCCAAGAATCCACCCTAACACGGGGTTTTTCCGCTGTCAAGAACGGCCGGAAACGGCTCTTCATTGCACTACGGGAAGGCTCCGGGGACGGATTCATTCCAGTTTGACCCGCTTCTGTAACTCATACAATTCAATGATGTCGCGAACGGTGTTCGCGTCCTCGGGGTTCTTGTCCTCGCGGAGAAAGCCCTGGACGCGGGGGAACCGCAGGGCGTAGCCGACGCCCTGCTCGTCGGCCCCGCAGGTGTGCATCGGGCTGCGGGTGATCTCGTCCGCCGCCACGGTGATCACGTACGTCGGCTGGACCCAGACGTCCGGCTCCATCCGGGAGTCCACGCGGGCCGGCTTGTGCGCGACCGCGACGCGGTCGAGCCGCTCCCGCAGCTGCACCCATTCCTCGTCGGAGAAACCGGTCCCGACCTTGGAGACCGTCTTGAAGGTGTCGGTGGCGGGATCAAAGACGGCGGCCAGCACGGTCCCGATGCCGAACCGCGCGCGCTTGCCGCCGCCGCGGAAGTAGCCGACCACGCACAGGTCCACCGTGTCCGACAGCTCGCCCTTATAGTTGCGCTTGAGCTTGATCCAGTCGAAGTTCCGGGCGCCCGCCGTGTAGAGGGAGTCCATCCGCTTGGCCACGATCCCCTCAAGCCCGCGCGCGACGGCCGCCTCGAAGATCTGCCGGACGCGCGCCGGGTCCCGCGTCTCCTCGGATTCGTTCGGCTCGATGATGCTGCCGGGCGCAATCCTCCGGAGCAGTTCCGCGCGCCGGTCGCGGTAGGTTCTGGGGGTGTAATCCTCCCCGTCCACATACAGCAGATCGAACACGAACAATTTGAGCGGAAAATCCTTGGCGTAGTCGGCGACCTCATGCTTGCGCTTGCGCTGGATGGTGGCCTGGAAGGGCAGCAGCTCGCCGGTGCCTTCGTCGAACGCCAGCGCTTCGCCTTCGAAAATGATGTCGCGGGCCTGCACCTGGCGCGTGACCGCTTCGACGATGTCGGGGAACATCGCCGTCGTGCGCTCCAGGTTCCGGGAGAAAATGTCGACCTGCTCCCCGTGCTTATGGATCTGGCAGCGAATCCCGTCCAGCTTCGGCTCGACCGCGCAGGGCCTGATCGTCTCGATTTTTTGCTGCTTCGAGCCTTTCACTTTCACCCGTTCCACCAGCTTCATCCTGTCGATGATCTGCTCGGGCTCCGCCACGCGTTCGCACAGGGACATCCGGATCGGATACCCGACCTGCACGGCGAATGTTCTGATGGCGTCGATCCCGCCCTTGCCCGCCGTCTCGCCGACCAGGCCCAGGTCCGAGCACAGGTTGTACGCGCGCTCGAGTTCGGGCTTGAACTCGCGCCCGCCCAGCTTGGCGAGCGCCAGCGCCTCCAGCACCGTCGCGTCGCCGACGCCCAGGCGCAGCCGTCCCATCACGAAACGGGCGATGTACTTTGCCTCTCTGGGGGAAGACGCCGCCAGCAGGTCCGTCAGATTGCAGAGTTTCTTCTCAACCGATCCTTCCCCCGCCGTGTTCGAAATGCTCTTGAACTCCTGGTACACCTTCCCAACCGTCAACCCTTCGCCCGCGCGTCCCGCCAGCAGCGCCTCGGCGGTCGTGCCCAGGTCGCCGGTGTCCTTGAAGCGGGCGAGCACGTCCTCCGGGGATTGCTGCGCCGCCCCGGCGAGCGCGCGCGTCAGGAGCTTGTCGGACATGCCGATCTCCAGCCCCTCCTGGAACGCCGGCTGGAGACGGCCCTGGCTCATGTAGATGATGGGCTTGATGTCGTCGGGAGCGGCCTGGCGGAAGAGGTCGGCCAGGATGTCGAACATCTCCAGCCGCTTGGACGTGGCCTCGAGACGCTCGAAGAAGGCCGCGAGGTCCTGGAACCTCATCGGCGGCGGATGGGAGGGCGCGCTCAATGCGTCTTCGGCGGCTTGTTGGGCATGGTCCGCTGGACCGGCGGACGCGCCTGCTCCTTGAGGTTGACAACCGGCAGGGTGTAGTCGTTCCCCCATTCCCACCAGGAGCCCGGATAGTTCTTCACCTTCTCGTATCCGGCCAGCTTCAGGATGAAGTACAGCCAGGCCGAGCGGACGCCGCCCGTGCAGTAGCAGACGACTTCCTGTTCGGCCGCGATCCCGGCCTTCTCGAGCAATGCCCGGATCTTGTCCATGGGCTTGACGGTCCCGTCCGGATTGCAGAACTGGCTCCAGGGCACGTTGACGGCGGTCGGGATGTGCCCGCTCCGGGCGATGCCCTGCTGATGGGCCCCTTGATACTCATCGGCCGATCGCGCGTCCGCGATGACGACACCCGGCGACGGCGCCGTCGCCAGTTTCTTCACGTCCGCCTTGGCGGTGATGAGCGACGCGTCCACCTGGGCCTTGAAGACGGCGGGACGCGGGCTGGCCGGTCCGCACTCGAAGCGCCGCATCTCCTTCGACCATTTCACCCACCCGCCGTCCAGCACGCGGACGTTCGGATGGCCCAGGTACGTGAGCATCCAGTACATCCGGCCTTCGTCTCCCCAGTTGTCGAAGGGATTGGAGTAGACCACCACCTGGCGGTCATTGCCGATGCCGAGCGCGCCGAGCTTCTTCTCCAGGCGTCCGATGTCGGGATCGAGCAGGCCCTTGATCCCCGACTGGGGATCGCTGAAGTCGTGCCAGGTCGCCGCCACCGCGCGGGTGATGTGGCCGCTCGCCATGAAGGCCATCTTGGACCGGACGTCCACGACAACGACGTCGTCGCGCTCCAGGATGGCGTCGAGTTCTTCGGTGGTGATGAGCATCGGGTGCATGACTCAGCCTTTCTTCCCGCAGCTTGTCCCCTCGTGGGCGGAGGGGGTACGCCCCAACGGAATCAATTCAGCCGACAGCGGCCCCGAGAGGGGGACCGTCCGCTCATAAATCGTAAAGTTGTACGGATGGTCCCCTGGCATGCCATACCGGGTCTTCAGGGTCTCGTACGCCTGATCCGTCAGGATATGATACCGGACCTTGGCCTGCAATTGCAGCCCCGCAAGCAAATCCGGCGATTCCGGCAACCGGTAGCTGAACCGGTAGTCCCGGCTGGCCAGCGGCGGGAGGCGGTTGTCGTAGAGGTCCACGATCACCGGCTGCCACATGATCCAGCGGCCCATCGAGTCCCGCTGCTCCTTCACCACGCGGCCGGTCCGGTCGAGCACCTGGAACTCCACGGTGAAGTACCGGTCGGGGTCGCCCGTGGGCAGCTTGTGCCCGGCGCCCGCGTTGATGAGCGTCAGCGTGAACGTTGCCGGCGCCCCCGGCGTCAGCTCCGGCGGATCGGCGGCGAGCTGCACGGCCAGCGCGCTCTTGATCTGCTCGGGATCGTGGCCGCCCCGCCAGAGGTGCTTCCGCCCCTGCCGGATCGGCCCGCCGTTCGCCATCGGCCGCTGCACCTCCGGCATGTGGCAGCTCTGGCAGGTCATGTTCCGCTGCTGCGAGAAGTACGCGCCCTCGTATTCGGGAAACGTCCCGCAGGGGCCGACGTCGTAGAACTGGAAGGGCCCCTTGGGCACCTGGTGGCAGCGGTAGCAGATCTCGGTGCTGCGGAACTGCGGATCGAACTTCGTGGGATGCGGCGCCACCGAGTCGTCGAACGGCCCCAGGATGACGCCGTCCCGCACGTGGCAGCCGGCGCAGGTGATGCCCTCCTCCCGGAGCGCCTGATCGAAGTCCGGGTTGGGCGTCCTGACGGCCTTCTCGATCCGGTTGCGGGGAATCTCGCCGATCAGTTCCGGCTGCTGGTTGGCCAGCGGCGTGTGGCAGTTGAGGCAGATCCAGACCTCGCCGTCCTTCTTCCAATAGGCGCGGAAGAAGGGGTCCGTATAGGCTTTGGCGTGGTACGAGGTCTTCCACTCCTCGTAGATCTCGCGATGGCATTTCCCGCAGTCCTCGGCCTTCAGACTGGGAATGCCGGCCGGAACTTTCTGGAAGGGGATCGCGTGGGCGAAATCCTCGCGCAGGCCGAAGATCACCCGGGGGCGCAGCTCCGTGTAGAACAGATAGACGCCGAGCGCCACGAACAGGAGGACGCCGAGCGTGCTCCACTCGAAGAGGCGGAGAAAGAAACGGCCCCAGCCCCGCTTTCGCGGCGTCTCACCGCTCATGCTTCCTGCAGCACGCGCAGGTGCCCTTCCACAGACGCGGCCAGCGCCGCCAGGTTGTAGCCCCCCTCCAGGCAGGACAGCACGCGCCCTCCCGCGTGCTCGCCGGCGATCTCTTTCACGACCTTGGTCAGCGCCTTGTAGCCTTCGTCGGTGAGGTTCATGCCGGCCAGGGGATCGTCGCGGTGCGCGTCGAAGCCGGCGGAGATGATGATCGCGTCCGGTTTGTACGCCGTGAGCGCCGGACGCAGCACGCGGTTGAAGATGTCCAGATATTCCGGGTCGCCCTTGCCGGCGGACAGGGGCACGTTGAGCGTGTAGCCCTCGCCTTTGCCCTCGCCGCACTCGTCGAACGCGCCCGTGCCGGGATAGTAGGGGTACTGGTGCGTGCTGAAGAAGAACACCGACGGGTCCTTGTAGAAGGTGTGCTGGGTGCCGTTCCCGTGATGCACGTCCCAGTCCACGATCGCAATCCGCTCCAGCCCGTGCTTCTTCTGGAAGTAGCGCGCCGCTACGGCCACATTATTGATGAGGCAGAACCCCATGGCGTGGTCGGCCTCGGCGTGGTGGCCTGGCGGACGCACCGCGCAGAAGGCGTTGTCCACGCGCTTGTCCATGATGGCGTCAATCGCGGTGAGCACGCCGCCCGCCGCGAGATAGGCGGCATTCAGCGAGCCGGGCGACATCGAGGTGTCCGGGTCCAGCGAGACATATCCTTGATGTGGGGCCCTGGTGCGGAGCGCCTTGACGTACGAGTTGGTATGGACTTGCGTCACCCAGTCGTCGGTGGCGGGATGGGGCTCGATCCGGACGAGGCTCGGCAGTAGTCCGGTTTCTTCCAGCCGGGCGATGATCGCCCGCAGGCGCTGCGGGGACTCCGGGTGGCCAAGGCCCATGTCGTGCTGGAGGTAGTCGGCGTGATAGACGAGGCCGGTGCGCGCCATAGGCGAATCTAACACAGGGGTTCTCACGTAGACAAGGCGCGCCGGACCTTGCTAGAGTGCCCGTGCCATGGCCAATCCGCGCATCGAGCAACTGAAAAAGCTGGTCCAGATGGACCCGACCGACGAGGTCGCGCTGTTCGGGCTGGGGAAGTTTCTGATGGAGGAAGGATCGTTCGGCGAAGCCGCCGACTATCTCGAACTCTGCATCAAGGCCAAGCCGGATTATTCCGCCGCGTACCTCGCGCTCGTCGAGTCACTGCTCAAGGTGGGCAAGACGGACCGCGCCAAGGAAGTCTGCCGCGACGGCCACGCCGTGTCGCTCAAAAAGGGCGACATGCAGGTCACCAAAAAACTCGAAGCCATCCAAGCGACGCTCGGCTAACTTACTTTCCGAACATCACGCGTTTGAAGCGCCAGAAGTCCCAGAGGCCGCGGAGCCAGCCCACGCGCCAGCGGAACTTGCGCGCGATGCCGCGATGGATCTCGCCTTTCGTTTTCTCCGAGACCGTGAAGTAGTCCCGCAGCAGCTCGATCGCCAGGTCCGGATAGTCCCGGAAGAACCGCGGACTCTCGTGGCACCAGGCCGAGAGCCGCCGCTGCTGATAGAGGTCCTTGATGACCGGACTCTGCTTGAGCCGCCGGACGTAGGGCTTGAGCGCGCCGGCAGAATACCCGCCCTGCTTGCGCGCCTCCAGGATCGTCTCCGCCGCCAGCCGGCCGGAGGTGATCGCCATCGAGGAGCCCTCGTGGGAGAACGCTCCCCCCACGAACCCCGCGGCGCTCCCGCACACCATGAACCCGTCCCGCACCAAGAGCGGAATGCCGTAGTAGCCCCCCGCGGGGATCGTCTGCGCGCCGTACTCCAGCCGCTCGGCCCCGCGCACCCACCGCCGCACCGCCGGA
>SCTG01000235.1 GCA_004298335.1 Nitrospirota bacterium | reverse complement strand
TCGCCAAACGATTCACAAAGAAGGTGCCAGGCACCTTCCGGGGACACGTACCAAAGTAGTGAGCTGTTAAGTTCCACCACGTTGTTTAGTGACAGGTGGAAAAAATAATTGTTTAAGTGACTGGTTCATGGAAGAATCTCCAAAACGAGGAGCCTCCATGAACTATCATGCCAACGCCAAAACAACACAGCATCAGCGTAAACTGATCAAAAAGAGCGAGCAAAAGAATAAAGAGCTCGCAAAAAATCTTGGCATAAGTGCAACGACAGTAGCCAAGTGGAAAAAACGGGACGACGTTAAAGATAAAAGCAGTCGGCCTAAAAATATTAAGACAGCTGTTCCTCTTACGCTTTATCCGATGATTGAGATGCTGCGTAAGAATTGGTTCTGTGACATGGACATTATCTGGCAGGCGTTGCGCCAGACGGTTTTACCACAGGTCAGTCGGTCGTCGGTATATCGACATTTAGTTCGAGTTGGGTTGGAAGATCGCGATGCTTTGCGACCGACCAAGACCAGAAAAGTCGGTAAATTCCGAATGTGTCCACCGGGATTCTTGCATGTTGATGTCTTTTATTTGCCAAAGATCGACGGGAGAAAGAGATATTTGTTTGCTGCCATCGACCGCGCAACCCGAGGGCTGACCGTGCAAGTTTATGACAAACATCATTCCGAGAGCGCAGTTTTATTCTTGCAGCATTGCCGTCAATTCTATCCGTTTAAGATTTATCGAATCCTGACGGACAACGGTGGTGAATTCACCAACCGATATTATCGCAATATCCACGGCGGCCTAGCCAAAGGGATTCATCCCTTTGGAGACGCCTGCAGGAAGCACAAAATTCGGCATGTCATGACAAAGATCAAACATCCTTGGACCAATGGTCTCATCGAGCGAACCGGAGCAACAATCAAAAACGCAACGATCAATAGATACAGATATGATTCACCCGCGGAGATGATCGCGGCTCTTTACGGATTCCAAAGATATTTTAATGAGCATCGTCCTTATAAAGCCATGGGTCACAAAACGCCCAAACAATTAACTGAGGAATGGTTTAAAAAACAACCCAAAAGATTCTTCCGTGAACCTTATTTATCAACAACGTCATGAAACCTGACACGTACAGTCTACTATG
>SCTG01000144.1 GCA_004298335.1 Nitrospirota bacterium | reverse complement strand
GGCACGTGTTCCGGGCAAAAGGTGCCCGCATATCCCGGCGACCGCGAGACGAGGACTCTGTGGGCGCATAAACTCGACTACGATGTGTATCTGAACGAGCGGGACCGGCCGGTTTCCGCCGATGCAAAATTGGGCGTGTTCCTGGACGAGTATCTGCCGTTTCACCCCGATTATGATCGTCTTGGGCTGACCGCATTTTCGAGCGCCGACGCATATTACCCTGCGCTCCGTAGGTTCTTCGACTTCCTCGAGCACGAGCACGTAGTCAGGATCGTCATCGCCGCCCATCCACATTCACGATACGAAGATCATCCTGATTATTTCGGCGGAAGGCTGGTGGTGAAGGGGCAGACCCTGGAATTGGTGAGAAAGGCCGGATTCGTCATTGCGCACAGCAGTACGGCGCTGAACTTTGCCGTGCTCTTTCGTAAGCCGGTGGTGTTTGTGACAACCGATTCGTTACAGCAGAACCAACGGGTGGCGCGCTCCATCCGGGTGATGGCCAGCTGGCTGGGCAAGACTCCGATCAATGTAGATGCTCCGCTCGGGGTGGATTGGGAGCGGGAGTTGACCGTGGATGAGAAGGCCTATGCGCGGTATCGAGAGGCCTATATCAAGAAAGCGGGCTCGCCGGACAAGCCGGCATGGCAGATCGTTGCGGATCATCTCAAAACAGTGAAAGCCTGAAGGCATTGATAGCTAGGCCAATGAAGAGCTTGTATTGCCTGGGTATGACGGATGCTATTTAGTAGCTGGGAATTCATTTGTGTCTTCTTGGTCTTAGTCCTAGGCGTCTTGAATCGTCTTCCGGGACTCCAGGCGAAGCTGGCATGGCTGACAATCTGCTCATACATCTTTTACGGATTCGCGGGTCCGCAGTATACGCTGCTTCTTCTATCAGCCACGATAGTTGACTACAACGTCGGAAAGCGACTGGCGGCGACCGACAGCGTCTTTGGACGAAAATCGTGGGTGGCTCTCAGCCTGACCGTCAATCTGGGGATGTTGGCGGTGTTCAAGTATGCCAACTTCCTCTGGCGCAATGTCTTAGAACTGCTGACTGTTGGTGACGGACTTTGGGGAACAGAACTGGTCAGGGCGGTGATTTATGCCTTGCAGTATGAATCGCTTACGGATGCACAGACTTTTATGCAAGTTGTCCTGCCACCTGGTATTTCTTTTTATACGTTCCAGTCGCTGAGCTACACACTGGACGTGTATAGGAATAAAACCAAACCCGAACCCCAGTTTTGGAAGTTTGCGTGCTTTGTGAGCCTGTTCCCGCAGTTGATCGCAGGTCCGATCGTCCGGTATGTAGAGCTTGCTCCGCAGCTGGAGACGGGGCTGCTCCGGACAAAGACAGTGGCCGATTGGGAGTGCGGAGTGTTGCAGTTTTCGGTCGGCCTTTGCAAGAAGGTGCTGATCGCGGACCGTATCGGCAATGCTATAGACCCATTCCTCGGCAACTACCATCAGTTGGATATGGTCGGTTCATGGGTCGTGATGATTGGGTTCGCCTATCAGCTCTATTTCGATTTTAGCGGCTATTCCGATATGGCGATCGGGCTAGGGAGGCTGCTAGGTTTCAAGTTGCCCATTAATTTTGATTCACCGTATCGTGCAGTCAATCCCAGTGACTTCTGGAGCCGTTGGCATGTTACGCTTTCCCGGTGGATGCGCGACTATGTCTACATTTCGCTTGGAGGGAATCGGGGAGGGCGCTTGCTGACTGTGCGCAATCTTTTCATTACCATGTTCCTCGGCGGGCTCTGGCACGGCGCGGCATGGACATTTGTCGTTTGGGGCGCGTTTCATGGCATTCTGTTGGCCTTCTATCACGGAGCCAAATCGTATTGGGACCGTATTCCTCCTGTACGCGCCAGGGGGCTAATGTTTGCCTTGATCGTTTTCTCTTGGGTGCCGTTTCGGTCTGCCGATCTTAGAATGACGAAGGAGATACTTCTGGCTATGTTCGGATCAAATGGTTTCATGTCAGGATCAGTGTCGGAGATGCCGCCAAAACTTTTTCTTGCGCTTGCGGTAGCTGGGGCATTGGCGCATACGTGCCGGACGAATTCCAATCATATCCGGTATGAAGACCTCGGGAACCTCAGGGTTGCCACTCTTGCAGCTGCGACGGTGGGAGCTCTTGTCTATATGAATGTTTCCTCGAAGTTTCTGTATTTCAATTTCTAAGGTGTAAGGTGTAATGGGAAAGATTCGCCCGCTTCACATATTCTCAGGGGTGGTTGGCCTCGGACTTGCGCTGGTTGGTATCCTGAGCTTTTTTTATGGCGGGGGACATATCCTGTTTTGGAGCGATGCCCGTATTGCAGCGCTTGCACAGGAGCAGGTCACTGCGAACAAGGTACTCCTCTTGACCGCCGCTTTAGACGAACGGCTTTACAAGAAGGGAATGCTTCGAGCTCGCGCGTCAGAGATCAAAGTGCTTGTTATGGGGTCCAGTCGGGTGCTTCGCATAGACGGGGGGGCGCTTCATGCTGACCGGCAGTCGTTCTACAATGTGGGTCTGTCGGGAGCCACCATCGAGGATCACGTCATTGTCTGGGAAGCCTGCAAGGAGCTTGGCATTATGCCAACGGTGGTCTTTTGGGGGCTCGACCCCTGGATCTTCAACGAGAATTCCGGAGGGTTGCGCTGGGAATCCCTCGACGCGGATTTCCGGCGTTTTAAATATTCCTACGCGCAGGCCGGGCCCTCGCTCGGATACTACCTGACGGACCGATCGTTGCATCATTTCTGGCTGAAGGTCACAGATTTGCTGAGCATGCCACGATTAGTCCAAGCCCGTGACTCGCTTCGTAATGCGTTAGCCGGGAGTCAATCGACCGTTCAGCGCAATGGAGACGTAGTACTTATTGACGAGGTTTTGTTGCCGCCCCTTGCGACGGGCTTTCGCATTGACGGAACCACTGTATCGCCTTCTGCCGGCTTAGCTGATGACTCGCGGGAAATGGGTGAAGCGAAGGCAGGAAAGTTTTTCATGTTCAATGAATGGCATAAGCTCAATGGAGCCCGGATCGGTTTGCTGGAGAAGTTGCTGGGGGAAATGCATGCTTCTGGTGTGAAGGTTGTAGGGTTCACTCTCCCCTATTCTCCGGCGTATTTTGCAGTGCTCAAGGAAAACGAACGTTACATGCGTCTTCTGAAGCAGGAGAATGCAGTTTTGCGAGACCGGTTTGCGCAATATAAGTTTGAATACATTGACATGCTCGATCCAGCAATAGTGCAGCTCTCTCCTGAGGCGTTCAGCAACGGGACACACCTGACGAAAGCGGGTACCATCAAAGCATTGCAGTATCTCTTCGAGCAAATGTCTTTGTCGGAAGCCCGGCGCGTACCTCTCGCCAGCTAATCATGCGGTACTAAAGAGTCAAGCATATATGTTCAAATTATATTGGAGACTTGTGATCCGGCCCAATCGAAGCAAAATCCTACTTCTGGCCGGAGTCTCGTTCTTGGCGGCCGTGACAGAGGTTGCCAGCATTGGTCTGATCATCCCGGTTGCCGCCGTCTTTTCGAAGGCGGAATCGCCCAGCGGTCAGAAGTTCCTGCCTCTGTTGGAGTCGATGGCTCGCGGCGTCGGCCTGACACCGACTCCTTCCTGGCTGCTGATTCTGGCATTGGCCGGGGTGGGGATGTGTATTGTCCTAAAAACCATCCTGACTTTGGGTGGGACCTATCTTTCCGCGTCCCTGTCGCAGGAGACGAAAAGGACACTGACCCTCCGGATGTTTACGGTCTTTGTGCATGCCCGGTATTCCGAACTGATGCGCCGCGAACGGGGTGAAATCCTCCAGGACATTCAGGGGCCTCCGGACAGCATGGGGCACGTCGCGTATTATTCGGGCTTGTCTCTGGCGGCCGGCGGGCAATTAGTCCTGACGTTGGCCTTCCTTCTTTGGTTGTCTCCCTTACTTACCCTGATTATGGGCGCGGTCCTCCTCCTGCTTGTATATGTCAATCGCCGGTATCTCCAAAGGCGGGTGGCGGAGCTTGGACAGGCAGATTATCCGTTTCAACAGGCTGGCTCCGGCGTGCTGGTGAATGTCATTGACGGCGTGAGAGTTGTCAAAGTGTACGACCTTGTAGATCGTCTCAAGGGACGGCTGGATCATATCCTGGCCGGCCGCATGAAAATTTCCGTGGACCAGCTGTTATGCCAGCAGGTTCCCAAGATCGTGTTTGAGTTCGTCGGGATATTTATCGTCGTGATCTTGATTGCATTGGCGCAGGTGTTTCCCTCGCTCGGCCTGGATTTTCCCGCGCTTGCCGCCTTCGTGGTGGCGCTGCGCCAAATCACGCCGACGGCGTCGACCCTCAATGTCAACTACCTCAATATGAATCAACAGTGGGCCCAGGCTAGGGTGATCGAGGAGGTGCTGACTCGCATGCCACAAGAGGATGAAAATCACGGGAGCCTTTCCCTGCCGGATGCGATCCAGACTCTTCGGTTGGAGTCGGTCTTCTTTGCCTATGAGAAGAGTCCGCACTTCCAAGTTCTTTGTGATCTATCGTTCACATGCACACGAGGGAAAGTCACAGCGCTGGTCGGTGGAACAGGTTCCGGCAAGACGACGATCACGGACCTCATACTCCGTCTTCAGGAGCCGTCACGGGGGAGAATCCTTGCGAACGCCACCGACATTCGCCAGTTCTCACTGGTAGAATGGAGGCGGCGGATCGGCTATGTGGGACAGGACGCGTTCCTTTTCAATGGCACGCTGGCTGATAACATCGCGGCCTTAGATGGCGGGATCTCCCACTCCGAGATCGTACGCGCTGCACAGATCGCACAGATCCATGATTTCATTATGACCTTGCCGGCTGGCTACGACACATCGATCGGAGATCGCGGTGTCAAGCTTTCCGGCGGTCAACGACAGCGGATCGCCGTTGCTCGTGCGATTCTGAAACGTCCGCAGGTGCTCATTCTGGACGAAGCGACCAGTGCTCTGGATACGGTCACGGAACGCGCCCTTCACGAGGCTATTGAGGGTATTCGCCACGAGGCTATCGTTCTTGTGATCGCGCACAGGCTCTCAACGGTGGAAGACGCCGATGAGATTCTCGTTTTAAAAGACGGGCGAGTAGTTGAGCACGGTATGCATGCCGACTTGCTGGCCCACCAAGGCTTATACTGGCAGCTATACAAAGCCACTCCGAAATCTTCTGCCGCCATGAAGGAAAAGGAAGTCTAAACGGGCGAAATTTATCTGAGATCTTTTCGTGCGTTGATGGATGAATTACTGTCGTCATTCGACCCTCGGCTCCGGTCTTTTGAACGGATATGGAATACCTACGTCCGTGTCAAGTTGCCATGGAGAGGCACGCTCGGTGCTCCATATTGGGAGAGGCAGGTGGAAGGCGACCCGCACGGTTTCGACAAATTTATCGAACTACAAAAGAGCAGTCACGTTTTGCTTGATGAAGTCGTCCAGCGGGTGTCCGGTCTTGAAGCTCCGATCCTGGATTTGGGATGCAATGTGGGGAGGCATCTCAATGCCCTGCATAAACTTGGGTATACCAATCTCTATGGTGTCGACGTACAACGCGAGGCGTTTGAGAATATGGAGCGCGTATTTCCTGAAGTGAAAAAGGCAGCGCATCTCGAACGAGGGACCTTCCAGGACTACCTGCCGAAAGTTGCCGACCGGTTTTTCGAAGTAGTCTTTACACATGGAGCGACTCTAGAGCTCATTCCGCCTTCCTTTCCTATCTGTCGGCATGTAGCCAGGGCGGCCAGCAGGGCTGTGGTCTTGGCAATTACTGAGAATGGTCATGCCTATCCCCGTCTTTGGGAAACCGAGTTTCTTCGAGAAAATTTCCTGTTGGTGAAGTTGCTACGCCCTGCTCACCCTAGTGTAGGCGTCTCGCTTTTGGCTTTTCAGCGAATGAGTAAATGAAATCAACGGTTGTCACCGGCGCGTCCAGTTTTGTTGGGTGCCATCCGGCGAGGGAGTTTGTGCAAAAGGGCTGGGCCGCGACCTTCGCAGAGAGGTGCGCAAGATGGTCGAGGAAGTCGGCGGTAGCGGCAGCTTCATCGAAGTGTACGTCAATTGTCCCCTGGAAGAATGCGAGCGGCGCGACCCCAAAGGACTGTACCGGAAGGCCAGGAGCGGGGAAATCCAGGGCTTCACCGGCGTCTCTGATGCTTACGAACCGCCCTACGTGCCGGAAGTTATGCTTAATACTGATAGAGAGAGCCCCGAGGAAAGCGTGCGGAAGATTCTCGCAGCGCTTGAGAGATTGGGGACGATTCAAGCGTATTCGTCATAAGTTGCAAGCCTGCGCCCATCCGCTAGCCGCTAGGACTCGTGTAGAAGGCCGTGGGCCTAGTGTGCTATCCTACGGTCGCATTAGTTAGAGGAGAACGACATGGACGGATTGCGGGAAACCACTCAGTTTGAAGTCCTGAACAAGGTCGAGGCGCCGGTCCTGCCGTATGACCCGACGCCGAAGCCGTTCAAGGTGCTGTTGGTCTATCCGAACTACTCCATGGTCAATCTGCTACCGACCAACATCGGTGTTCTCACGGCCTGCCTCAAACGGAACGGCTTCCAGGTGGACCTGTTCGACACGACGTTCTACCGGACCTCCGAGAAGACGCTGGACGAGATCCGCGTCGAGAACCTTCAGGTCCGCAAGTTCAACCTCGAGGAGTTCGGGGTGAAGTTCAAGCCCGGTGACTACCTCGAGGACTTCCGGAAGAAGGTCGCCGAGTTCAAGCCGGACCTCATCGGCGTCACGGTGGTGGAAGACACCTGGCCCCAGGCCAAGCGCCTGATCGAGGCGGTGCGGGACTATCCCGCGCCGGTCATCGTGGGCGGCGTGTTCCCCACGCTGGCCCCCGAGATTCCCATGCGCTCTCCGGACGTGGATATGATCTGCGTGGGCGAAGGAGAGTACGCCATCGTGGACTTGGCCCTGCGGATGTGGAGGAAACAGGATCACTCGACCGTCAAAAATCTCTGGGTCAAGAAGAACGGGGACGTGGTCAAAAATCCCATGAACCCGCCGATCCCGATGGACATGGTACCGTTCGGCGAGTTCGACCTGTTCGAGAAGGAACGGTTCTTCCGGCCCATGCAGGGCAAGATCATGCGGATGGGCCCGATCGAAACGGACCGCGGCTGTCCTTACAAGTGCCGGTTCTGCGAGGCTCCGTCGCTGGTGAACATCTACCGCGAGAACACGGGCCAGTATTACTTCCGGCGCCGGTCCTGGTCGAAGGTGCGCGAGGAGATCCTGGAATACATCGAGAAATACGGGGTCAATTACATCTACTTCAACTCCGAGACCTTCCTCGCGATGAGCGAGAAGGAATTCGACGGATTCATCGAGATGTACCGGGATATCAAGCTGCCGTTCTGGATGCAGACACGGATCGAGACCCTCAACACGAAGCGCATCCGCGGGTTGGAGGAGGTCAACTGCAATCGCATTTCCATCGGGCTGGAGCACGGCAACGAGGAGTTCCGGAACAAGATCGTGGGTAAAGGGTTCTCGAACGAACGGCTCGTGGAGGTGTTCAAGCTGTTCACGGACTCGACGATCCCGATTACCGTCAATAACATCCTGGGCTTCCCCGGCGAGACCCGCGAATACATCTTCGACACCATCGAACTGAACCGCCGCATCGGTGCCGACAGCTTCAACGCCTACTATTTCACGCCCTACCACGGGACGGCGATGCGCAAGGATGCCGTGGACAAGGGGTACGTGTCGGAGGACGCCGAAACGGGGACGCTGATCGCCGGCTCGGTCCTGAACATGCCGACCATTAGCCGCGATGAAATCATGGGACTGGTTCGCACGTTCAGCCTCTATGTGAAGTTCCCGAAGGAGGAATGGCCGGACATCGCCGTGGCGGAGAAGTTCACCCCCGAGGGGAACGCCAAGTTCGAGGAGCTGTCCAAGCGCTACTACGAGCGGTTCTTCGATCACGACTTCAAGTACACCAGGAAGGCCTGCATTTCGACCCGCATCTACGATGCGCCCGCCAAGTCCGTCACGGAGGACATCACCAACTGATGCGCGTCGTCGTCTTCGGCGGAGCGGGCTTTCTCGGCAGCCACGTGGCCGACGCCCTGAGCGAGGCCGGCCACAAGGTCACCGTCTTCGACGTGAAGCCGTCGCCCTACCTGCGGGCCGATCAGCAGGGAGTCGTCGGCGACATCCTGGACGCCGGGTGCGTGGCTGCCGCGGTGCAGGGCTGTGAGGCCATCTACAATTTCGCCGGCATCGCGGAGATCGAGGATGCGAACGCCCGGCCGCTGGACACCGTCCGTTTCAACATCCTCGGGAACACGCTCCTGCTGGAGGCGGCCCGCAAGGAAAGCGTCAAGCGTTTCGTGTTCGCCAGCACGCTCTACGTGTACAGCGACGCCGGCGGGTTCTACCGGAGCAGCAAGCAGGCCTGCGAGCTGCTCATCGAGAACTACCGGGAGGCGTACGGCCTTCCCTACACCATCCTCCGGTACGGGTCTCTCTACGGGGACCGCACGGACCAGCGCAACTGGGTGTACCGCATCCTGCGGCAGGCCGTGACCGACGGGCGCATCGTCCGCTACGGCGACGGCGAGGAGATCCGCGAGTACATCCATGCGCGGGACGCCGCCCGCTACAGCGTGGCCGTCCTCTCCGACGAGTACGCGGACCAGCACGTCATCATCAGCGGCCACCAGGCGATCAAGATCAAGGACCTGCTCACGATGATCCGGGAAATGATGGGGGGGCGCATTGCAGTGGAGTACCGGTCGCCGGAGGATGCGCGGTCGCCGTTCGAGGCGAAGCTGCATTACGAGGTCACGCCCTATTCTTTCAAGCCCAAGATCGCCCACAAGCTCGTCGGCCACGACTATCTCGACCTCGGGCAGGGCCTGCTCACCCTCCTGGAGGACATCTACAAGGAGCATCACCGCTATACCGCCGAAGCGGGTGTGCTGGTGGCGGAGGCCGACCGGCCGCACTGCTAAGAAGCTGACGTCGCAGTTCCTCGTCGTTTTGCATTCTGAGACCCCCCGCAAGTCTTTCGTTGCAGGATTGTATGAAAACTGTGGTCATCACGGGCGCGTCCAGTTTCGTGGGTTGTCATCTGGCGAGGGAGTTCGCGCAGAAGGGCTGCGCTGTGACCGCAACGGGGACGCAGACGTTCGACGCGTATAAAGGCATCCAGGCGGAGCGCTTGAAATGGATCGGGGGGGGCGTTTCCTGGCAGGCGCTCGATTTGTGCAACGAGCAGGCTGTCCGAAGTTTCATTGCGCGCGTCCGTCCCGAGCTGTGGGTGCATCACGCCGGCTATGCCGTCAACTACGGCGGTCCCGACTATGATGTGTGCGCTGGGGATGCGGTCAATGTAGCGCCACTTGCCTATATCTATGAAGAACTGGCGAAGGCAAAATGCGGCGGCGTCATCGTGACCGGCTCCTCAATGGAATACTCCGATACAGACCAGGCTTGCTTGGAATCCGACGAGTGCAAGCCTTCGACGCCGTACGGCCGGTCCAAGCTGGAGGAGACACAGGCCGCCGCGAAACTTTCCGCGCTTCATAACGTGCCGACCCGCGTGGCACGGCTGTTCATTCCGTTCGGGCCGCTCGACGCACCGGCGAAGGTGCTGATGTACGTGGTGGAGAACCTGAAGAAAGGTCTGCCCATCGATCTGTCACCCTGCACCCAACGGCGGGACTTCCTTTATATAGGAGACGTGGCGAAGGCGTACGGCTCGTTTGCCGGGGATCTTAAGCGTGGAGGCTTCGACATCTTCAACATTTGCAGCGGCGAGGCGGTCGCAGTTCGGTCGCTGATTGAAATGATCGTGAGCCACCTAGGCGCTTCGTCCGATCTCCTGGGGTTCGGCAAGCGGTCAATGCGGCCGGGCGAGCCGGCGGTCTCCTATGGGAGCTGTGAACGTGCCAGGCAGGTATTAGGTTGGGAACCAAACAAACCGGAAGCGGGAATTAAAGAATTGCTAAGGGATATCCAATGAAAGTGGTGATCTTGTGCGGGGGCATGGGGACGCGGCTTCCGGAGGAAACGGCAGTCCGGCCGAAACCAATGGTGGAGATTGGGAAGAGGCCGATCATCTGGCACATCATGAAGACCTATGCGCACCACAACTTCAAGGAGTTCGTGCTCTGCCTGGGCTACAAGGGAGAGATGATCAAACAGTACTTCGCCGCCGGCGTGGAGGACTGGTCGGTGACCCCGGTGGATACCGGCGAGCACGCGCTCAAGGGCGCGCGGCTCAAACGCATTCAGAAATACATAGACGGCGACACTTTCATGGTGACCTACGGCGATGGGGTCGCCAACGTCGACATCAAGGCCCTGTTGGCGTTCCATAAAAAGCATGGCAAGCTAGCGACCGTGACTGGCGTGCGGCCGCGGTCGGCTTTCGGGGAGATTCGTTTCGAAAAAGACGGGACCGTCACAAAGTTCATCGAGAAACCCCAGTTCTCCGCCGAAACCATCAACGGCGGATTCTTCGTGCTTAGCACGAAGGTCTTCGACTACCTCTCGGACAACGATTCGTGCGATTTTGAAAAGGGCCCGCTGGAGAAGCTCGTCGCGGATGGGCAGTTGATGGTCCGCGTGCATGACGGCGGGTGGGCCTGCATGGACACCTACCGGGATACGTTGTATCTGAACGAGCTTTGGGACAAGGGCCAGGCCTTCTGGAAGGTGTGGAAATGAGCGCGAAAAAGGCGGGAAACAATTTCTGGCGCGACCGGCCGGTCCTCGTGACGGGCTGCACGGGCCTGCTGGGGTCATGGCTGACGGCCGATCTGGTCGAGCGGGGCGCGAGCGTCGTGGGGCTGATCCGCGACAACGTACCCCGGACCAATTTCCTCAAGCTGCGCCTCGATCAGCGCATCACCACGGTCCGCGGCGAGATCGAGGACTATTTCCTGCTGGAGCGGGTGCTCAACGAGTACGAGATCGAAGCCGTCTTCCACCTGGCCGCGCAGACCATCGTGACGATCGCCAACCGGAACCCCGTCTCGACCTTCGAGACAAACATCAAGGGGACGTGGAACCTGCTGGAGGCGTGCCGCAGGAGTCCGACGGTGAAGCGGATCGTCGTGGCGTCGAGCGACAAGGCCTATGGGGATCAGAAGAAGCTCCCGTACCGGGAGAACGCGCCGCTGCAGGGCGCCCACCCGTACGACGTCTCGAAGAGTGCGGCCGACCTGCTGGCCACAAGCTATTGGCACACGTACCGCCTGCCGGTCTGTGTGACGCGATGCGGCAACCTGTTCGGCGGCGGCGACCTGAATTTCAACAGGATCGTGCCGGGGACCATCCGCTCCGCGCTCCGGAACGAGTCGCCCATCATCCGCAGCGATGGGACGCTCAAGCGCGATTACTTCTACGTTCGGGACGCGGCCGATGCGTATTTGAAGCTTGCGGAGCAGATGGACGCTCTGAAGTGCCAGGGCGAGGCCTTCAACTTCAGCCTCGAACAGCCCATGACGGTGCTGGAGATCACGAAGGCAGTCCTGGCGCAGATGAAGAAGACGGATCTCAAGCCGGACATCCGAAAGGAAGCCTCGGGTGAGATCCTCAACCAGTATCTTTCCGCCGAAAAGGCGCGGAAGGCGCTGGGCTGGACGCCGCGCTACAGCCTGGAGGAGGGACTGACGGAGACAATCCAGTGGTATGAGGACTACTTCACGGAGCAGCCGTCAGGCCGTTGAACGATGCCCGGATCTCCCCCAGCCGTCAGCGTGATCATGAACTGTCTGAACGCGGAGCCGTACCTGCGGGAGGCGATGGACAGCGTGGTCGCCCAGACGTATCCCGACTGGGAGATCGTCTTTTGGGATAATGCCTCGCAGGATAACAGCGGCGAGATTGCGAAAAGCTACGGTGGGCGGGTCCGGTGTTTCAGGGGCGATGTGACTGTTCCTTTGGGGCAGGCGAGGAACCTGGCGATCGCCGAGGCAAAAGGGCGGTATCTCGCGATCCTGGACTGCGACGACGTCTGGCTGCCGGAGAAACTGGAGCGGCAGATCGCCTTGCTGGAACGGGACCCGTCTGTGGGGCTGGTCTTCTCCGACTGTCAATTCATGGATTCGTCCGGAACGTTCCAGGGCACTTTCTTCCAGCGGGTTCCGCCTCGCGCGGGAGACCCGTACCTTGCATTGCTGTCCGGGCCCAACTTTATTCCCGGCCCGACGGTGGTGATGCGCGCGGACGCTGTGCGCAAGGTGGGTGCATACAATGCCGCGTTTCGCTACGTGGAATCCTACGAGCTCTTCCTTCGGTTGGCTCGGGCGTATGGCGTGACCCATCTCGATGAGCTTCTCGCCCGGTACCGGCTGCACGGCACGAATCAGGCGGGAGCGGGGCATGCGGGCATGACCACTGAACTGATGCAGGTTATCCGGGAGTCTGTGGCGCAGATCGATGCGCCGGCTCGATCCGCGCGGTGGGCCATTGAGAAGCGCCTGCTCCTTCTGCGCTGCAAGCGTCTGCTGCAAATTGCGAAGGGACAAACGTAACGTGAGCGGAAAAAATGGCTTCACGATCTGGTTCACTGGGCTTCCAGGCGCGGGCAAGAGCACGCTGGCCGGGCTCACGCACGAGGCGCTGCAGGCGCGGGGCGTCATCAACGTTGAGGTCCTGGATGGCGATGTTGTGCGTACACACCTGTCCAAGGGACTGGGTTATTCCAAGGAGGATCGCGACACGAACATCCGCCGGATCGGATGGGTGTGCCGTCTGCTCACCAAGCACGGCGTTCCGACCATCGCGGCGGCGATTTCGCCCTACCGCGATCTGCGAGGCGAGGTTCGCAAGATGGTCGAGGAGGCGGGCGGGAGTGGCAGCTTCATCGAGGTGTACGTGAACTGCCCGCTGGAGGAATGCGAGCGGCGTGATCCCAAGGGGCTGTACAGGAAGGCGCGGAGCGGAGAGATCAAGCACTTCACCGGCGTCTCCGATGCCTACGAGCCGCCCTACGCGCCGGAGGTTGTCCTCCATACCGACAGGGAAAGCCCCGAGGAGAGCGTGCGGAAGATCATCACCGTGCTCAAAAAGTTTGGATGGATATAGACGAATGATCGTTGCGTTGATCGCAGGTCACCAGGAAGACGACAAGTTTCCCGGGCGCAATACGTTCCCCATGCTTGGCCGGCCGATGATGGTCTACCCGATCCTTGCCGCGCAGCATGCGAAGGAGGTGGACCGCGTCTTTCTGACGACGGATGCCCCGGCGATTGAGCGCGTGGCCGCCGGCATGGGCGTGACGACGCTGTCTCGGAGCCCCGAAGTCCAGGGCGCGTCGGTGCGGCTGGCCGAGGTCGCTGTGGACGCCGCCGCGCAGGCTGTCAAGGCGATCGGGGAGGAGCCCGAGGCGGTCGTGCTGCTGTTGTGCAACGCGCCGACGGTGACGGCGGGTCTGATCGACCACGGCATCGAGATTCTTCGCCGAGACCCGTCTTTGGACGGGGTGATGTCGGTTTCCCCGCACAACGAATTTCACCCGTCCTATGCGCTCCGGATGGGAGACGGCGGTCGCCTGCGGCCCTACGCTCAGGATCAGGAGGCGACTCGCAAGCAGGACGATGCCTATTTCCCGGACGCGCTCCTCTGGGTGGTCCGACCGCACGTACTGAACGCAGACCGCGCCCGTCGTCTGTCCCAGTGGATTGTGGACTGCGATGCGCACCGCGTGTTTCCGCTCGTCCATGAAGGGTACGGCGATGTGGACTACGTCTGGCAGGTGCCGGCGGTCGAGGAGTGGCTCCGGAGGCATGGATTCTCTCCGCACTCGACGCCCTATGGCGCACGGGCCGCGGGCGCGCCGGTCACCCACATCCCGGCGCGGCGGCCCGAGGGACGCCGCGCGCTGATCACCACGGTCCCGTTCGGCGAAGTGGACCGCCGGCCTCTGGACCTGCTGGAGGCGGCGGGCGTCGACTACGTCATCAATCCCATCGGGCGCCGGCTGCGGCCGGAGGAACTGGCCGAGATGATCGTCGACGTCGACGTGCTGATCGCCGGGACCGAGCCGATCACGGCCGCGGTTCTGGAGCGGGCGAACCGGCTCCGGCTGATCTCGCGCGTGGGCATTGGTTTGGACAGCGTGGATCTGCAGGCCGCGCGCGCGCGCGACATCCTGGTTTCCTACACGCCGGATGCGCCGGCGCCGGCGGTCGCGGAGATGACGCTGGGGATGATCCTGTCGCTCCTGCGCTCGCTCGCGCAGGCGGACCGCGGGATGCGCGACGGCGTGTGGCACCGCTTCCTGGGCCGGCGCCTGGCGGAGCTGACGGTCGGCGTGATCGGCGTCGGCCGCGTGGGGAAAGGGTTGATCCGGCACCTGCAGGGGTTTGCCCCGGGAATTCTGGCCAACGATCTCAGCCCCGACCACGGGTTCGGCGCCGCGCACCACGTGCAATGGGTAGAGAAGGAGACCATCTACAAGGAAGCGGACATCATCACGCTGCACCTCCCCCTGACGCCGCTGACGCGGAACCTGGTCACGAAGCGCGAGCTGGACATGATGAAGCCAGACGCGTTGTTCATCAACACCTCGCGCGGCGGCATGGTGGACGAGCATGAGCTGGCCCAGGCCCTCAAGCAGGGGCGGCTGGCGGGCGCGGCCCTGGATGTCTTCGGCCAGGAGCCCTATTCGGGCGAACTGGTCACGATCGAGAATTGCCTGTTGACCTGCCACATGGGGTCAATGGCGCGCGACTGCCGGGTGCAGATGGAATTGCAGGCCACCGAGGAGGCGGTCCGCTTCTTCAAGGGCGAGCCCCTGCGCCTGCTGGTCCCGAACGACGAGTACGAGATGCGGGCCACATGAAACGCTGGTACAAGTCCGAGGTCGTGCCGAAGAGGCAGTCATTGAACCGGACACTGGATCAAAGCTTTTCCGAGCACCGGCATGCGATGGGCGGGTACGAATGTGTCGGCTACGAGTCGGCCGCGCAGTTTTTCGCGACTCATCTGGACGCGTCGCCGCGGCATCTGTGCTACCAGAAGTTTCTTCCCGCGCACCTGCCGAAGGCCGGCCGGATTCTCTCCATCGCTAGCGGGCGGGCGGCCAACGAGATGCGGCTGCTCGTTGACGGCTATCGCGTCGTCTGCTCGGACTTGGAGCCGGTGTGCCCCGACGAGGCGCGGCGGCTGTTCCCCGGCTATGAGTTCATGAAGTGGGACGTGTTGAACGAACCGCTCCCGCCGGAGCGGTTCGACGCCGTCATGTGCCTGAGCTTTATCTATCTCCTCGACGAGGAGCGATTGCGTACCTTCTTCGGTCGCGTGAGCGGACTGCTCAAACCGGGAGGGATGCTTGTACTGGACTCGGCGGGTTCGCCCGATGCGTGGCTCGCCAACCTGCTCCACAACGTGTATCTGCCTTGCGAGGCCTGGCTGGCCTGTGGGCTCAAGAACGCCATGAATCTTTTGCGGCAGAGCGGCTCCAACGGCTCAATGGTGGTGCGCCGCAAGCACCATGGCTACCGCTACGGCGACCGGGAAATCGTCGCGGCGGCATCAGGGTATGGACTCAAGGTTGAAGCGGCCGCGCACATGGATTTTGAAACCGAGTTGACGCGCAGCCGTCTCTATCATCACGGCGTGCGGCATCTCCCGCCGGTTCGGCACGGTCTCCTGCTGACCGTCGGGAGGGCGATGCCCTACGTCCGGATGTTCGCGTTCAGGCGTGCGGCTTGAGGAAAGCATTGCATGGATAAGGAGCGCCCGCTCTATCAAAAGCACAACAGCTTCGTCGGCATCCGTTCCAAGGGGACGGACACCCAGGGGGTCCTGCGCCGGGTTCAGGCGATGCGCGGGGAGATCGACCGCTACGGGCTGCCGCCGGAGAAGAAGCAGATCGTCCTCGCGGCCTGCGACGCGCTGCTGCCGTCCGCGTCCGGCGCCGCGCCGGTTTTCGACCTGACCGTCAACGTGGTGGAGGAGATGGCGCGGCTGGGCGACGACGAGCTGCCGCGCTACCTGTTCTACCGGTACCGCTACGACGTGTTCCCGAAGACGCTGCGTCTCGACGATTTCCCGCCGTGCCTGCAGATCGAGCCGACCTCGGTGTGCAATTTCCGGTGCGTGTTTTGCTACCAGGTGGACGAGGAGTTCACGAGCAAGGCCGGCGGCCACATGGGCATGATGCCGCTGGACCTCTTCAAGCGTGTTGTGGACCAGGCCGAAGGCCGGTGCGAGGCGGTCACGCTCGCCTCCCGCGGCGATCCCCTGATCGCGCCCGACTTCGTCTCTATGCTCGATTACTGCCGGGGCAAGTTCCTGGCGCTCAAGGTGAACACCAACGCCTGGATTCTCGACGAGCGGAAATGCCGCGCGCTCCTGGAGGCCGGCGTCAACACCGTCGTGTTCTCCGCCGACGCGGCCTCCGAGCCGCTGTACAGCCAATTGCGTGTCGGGGGCAGCCTGGAGCGCGTGGTCAAGAACGTGCGCCGGTTCCGGGACATCCGCGAGAAGCACTATCCGGACTCCCGGACCATCACGCGGGTTTCGGGCGTGTTCGTGGACGAGAAGCAAAGCCTGGACGAGATGGAAGCTTTTTGGGGAGAGATGGTCGATCAGGTGGCGTTCGTCAAATACAATCCCTGGGAGAATACCTATGAGAACCCCGTCAACGACGTCACGACGCCCTGTTCGGACCTGTGGCGGAGGATGTTCGTCTGGTTCGACGGCCGGGTGAACCCCTGCGACGTGGACTTCAAATCCGCCCTGGCGGTGGGCAACGCGCGCGACCGGAGCCTGGCCGATCTGTGGCGGTCGGAGGGTTATGAGCGCCTGCGTGCGCTGCATCTCGCGAAGCAACGGTCGAAGGCGTTCCCGTGCAACCGGTGCACGGTCATCTGATGGAGAGATAATCATGATCCGACCCAGAAAGACCGTTCGGGACGTGGTTCGCTGGCCCGTGTCGCAGGCCGACCGGCTGGACCGCCTGCGGCTCGACAAGAACGAGAACTGCGCGGGCTGGCCGGCGCGGGTGATGGACGGCATGCTGGCGGACATGTCCCGGCATTTCCTCACGGCCTACCCCGAGCCGTACACCCTGTACGAAAAGATCGCCAAGTGGCACGGGATTGCGGTGGACCGCCTGATGGTGACCGCGGGCTCTGAGATGGCGATCAGGTACCTGTTCGAAGCTTACCTGGAACCGGGCGACGAGCTGGTGTCGCTCGAACCCTCCTTCGCGATGTTCGAGGTCTACGCGCAGCTATGCGGCGCGAAGTTCGTGCCCGTGCGCTTCGACCGATCGTTCCGCGTCTCGCCGGCGAACATCATGAAGGCCATCACCCGCCGGACCAAGATCGTCGCGATCGCCAATCCCAACAACCCGACCGGCACGGTGATTCCGGAGCGCGACCTCATCGCGATCGTCAAGAAGGCGGCGAAGCACGGTGCACTCACGCTCGTGGACGAGGCCTACTTCCATTTTTACGGCCGCACCATGCTGTCTTACGCAGGAGTCTTCGACAACCTCGTCGTGACGCGGACGTTCTCCAAGGCCTGCGGGGCGGCCTCCGTGCGGCTAGGCTACGCGGTCGGGCATCCGGAGGTGATCAAGACGATGGCCAAGCTCCAGCCGATTGACCACGTCAGCGGGTTCGCCGTCCTGATAGGCAAGTACCTCATCGACCATGACCACCTGATCGCCGACTACGTGAAGGAGGTCGAGAAGGGCAAGGCATATCTACTGAAGGAGCTGCCGAAGCTGGGGCTGCCCTGCATCGGGGGCTATGGGAACTTCATCCTCATCGAGCTCGGCGCGAGGAAGGACGAGGTCGCGGCCCAATTAAAGGCCAGGGGCGTCCTGGTGGGCGCGAATCTGAGGCTGCCGTCCTGGTCCCGCCACATCCGCGCGGCGGTTGGCCAGCCGGCTCTGATGCGCCGGTTCGTGCGCGCGCTGGCCGAGTCGCTCGCGTGAGCCGTTCGTTCCGATGACATCCCTGCCCGAAGTCCTCGTCTTCGATTTTGACGGCGTGATCCTCGAGTCAGCCGACATCAAGACGCGCGCGTTCCGCGAGCTCTTCGCGTCCTATCCGGATCAGCTTGAAAAGATCGTGGCCTATCACGAGGCGAACGCGGGCATTTCCCGGTTCCTGAAGTTCCGGCACATCCACGAGCGCATTCTCGACCGGCCCCTCGGTCTTGAAGAGGAACGTGCGCTTGGAGAACGGTTTTCCGATCTGGTGGTCAATGAAGTCATCCGCTGCCCGTTCGTCCCCGGCGCGCTGGAGTTGTTGAAGACCTATGCCAGGGAGCGGCCGTTGTTTCTCGCATCCGGGACTCCCGAGGGCGAGCTGCACGGGCTTGTGGAGGCGCGAAACCTGGCCGCGTTCTTCCGCGGGGTCTACGGTTCGCCGAAGGGTAAGGCCGATATCATCGAAGAAATACTCGCCGTGACCGCGAAGCCGCGGACCGCGTTGGTGTTCGTGGGCGACGGCCGGTCCGACTACGAAGCGGCGAAGGCCGCGGGCGTCGCCTTCGTCGGGCGCGGCCGCCCGGGCCGGCGCCATCCCTTCGAAGGGCTCGACGTGCCGGTCGTCGAAGACCTCTTTGGGCTGGACCGCCACCTGGGAGGACGCCTGGCGCAACAGCCGGCCGGGTCGCACAGCGCGTCCGGCGGGGGCGCGGCATGATCGCGGCGCTGCTGCTGGGCCGCGAAGGCAGCGCCGGGTTTCCAGGGAAGAACGTGCATCCAGTTCTGGGCCGTCCGCTGGTCGCGTACCCGCTGATGGCCGCGCGCGCATCCAAGCATATCGGTCGGGTGTACGTCTCCACGGACTCCCCGAAGCTGAAGGCCATCGGTGCGGAGCACGGCGCGCGCATCATCGACCGACCGCCGCATCTTGCGACCAAAACCGCCCTCGGAGAGCACGCCTATGTCCACGGCTATCAGACCATCCGCGACGAACTGCAACGCGAGGGGCAGAGCGTCGAATTGATGGTGTTGCTCTTCGCCAATGCCGCGACCATCACGGCGCAGACGATCGACGAAGGGATTGCGGCTCTGCGCGCGTATCCGGAGTACGACTCGGCCGTGACGGTGTCCGCCTACAACATGTGGAGCCCGTTGCGGGCCAGGAAGATCGGCGACGACGGGCTCCTGCACCCGTTCGTGCCGTTCGAGACGTTCGGCGATCCGGCAACTCTCAACTGCGACCGCGACTCCCAGGGGGACGTCTGGTTCGCGGACATGGGGGTCTCGATCGTGCGCCCGCGGTGCCTGGAGCATCTGGACGACGGGCTCCTGCCGCAGAAATGGATGGGCCTCAGGATCCACCCCCTGAAACAGTGGGGCGGCTGCGACATTGACTACGAGTGGCAGGTCCCGATGGTCGAGTACTGGCTGGCGAAGCACGGGTTCACGGCGAAGAAGACCCCCTACGCATGATCCTCCTGGCCCCGCCTGAGCGCCGCGCCGTCCGGCGCGCGGTGACGATGAGCGAGAAACAGCCGCTTCCCTGGGCGTATCTCGGCGCCTCGGTCCGGCTCATGCGGCGGGTGGAGGAGTGGCTGGGGGCGGACGCGCCGCGCCTCTGCACGTCCAGGCTCCTGCAGACGACCGCCCGGTCGCTCCGGAGCGTCTACATTGACTACATCGGCGAACTCGGAAAAGCCGCCGATTCACCGGCCTGGTGGTTCGGTTCCCTGTCGGAGAAAAATCCGGCGGTCTCCAAGGCGTTCCTCCACATCTGTTATCTGGCCGTCGCGGCGGAACTGTGCCGGACGCGCGCGGGCGCGCCGCCTCTCCTCCTGGTCGTGGAAAACCGGGGCGTCCGGACGGCTATCGCGGCGCACCTCCGTGAACAGGGCGCGCGGTTCACCGAGGTCCGCGAGTCCGTCCTGTCCGGAACCGGCGCGGCGGCTCGCGACTGGGTCGAGATGCCGGTCCGGCGGTTCTACTGGCTCGGCCGGCAACTGGTCCGCATGGGCACGGCCCGCGTGCTGGGGTTTTCTGCCGGAGCGATCCGCGGCGCGGCCCCCGGAAACACAAGGCGGTGGCTCCTGCTGCACAACTGGGTGGACGCCCGCTCATTCGACGCCGGCGGTGTGTATCGCGACGTCATTTTCGGACCGCTGCGCGAGGACTTGCAGAAGCGGGGCCTGTCGGTGGCCGTGGTGGCGACGATCCTTTCGCGGGCGCCTTATCGGCGCATTCTGTCGTGGTTGAAGCAATCCGGCATTCCCGTGCTTGTTCCGGAGGCCTCGCTGACGCTCGGCGCGCTCCTGCGATGGGCATGGAAACTGCCGGTCAGGCCTCCGAAGCCGCGCGCATGGCCCCGCTTTGACGCGTTCGACGCGTCCGTCATCCTGGCCGAGGCCGAACGGGTGGATTGGCTCCATCCTCGGGCCGCCGATGTCCTCCTGCTCTCCGGCATCGTCCGCCGCTGGAGCCGGCATTTCGACGTGCAGTCGTTGATCTATCCCTACGAGGGCCAGAGCTGGGAGCGGGGCTACTGCCGGGCCATGCGGGAGCACTTTCCGCAGGCCGCCCTGGTCGGCTACCAGCACGCGACGGTGTCGCCCCTGTGGCTGAGTTTTTTCATCTCGCCGCGTGAATGGGGGAAGGTACCGTTCCCTGATCGCCTGATCGCCAATGGGCCGCGTTCGTATGATCTGTTGCGGAGCAGCAGGATTCCGGAAAGAGTTCTTGCCCGCGGGGGGGCGCTTCGGTATGGCGCGCTCGGGGCCGATGCCGTTTTCTCCGAGCGGGAAAGGTCCACGGGAGAGAGAGTCCGTGTGCTGGTAACGCCGTCGGTTCTGACGACCCAAGCCGCCGAGCTGGCGCTGGCCGCGCTCAGGGCGTTCACCGACCCGCGGGTCTTTCAGGTCACCATCAAGTTCCATCCCTACTTTCCTTCTGCCCGCGTGTTGGCCGAGGCCGGGCTTGACCGGCTTCCGTCTCACGTGGCGGTTTCGACCGAACCTATGGCAATACTGCTGCGCGATACGGACGTGCTGGTGTACACGGACGCGACGACGGCGGTCGAGGCGCTGGCGTACGGGGTGCCGGTTGTTCATTTTGAGTCGAACTGCGAGATCGACATGGATTCGCTCGCCGACTTCGACGACGTGAGAGTGTCCGTCGAGACCCCTGCGGAGTTGCGGTCGGCCGCGCTGGCCGCGGCGCACATGGACCGGCAGGAATACGCAGCTCGCGTCCGGCGCTGGCGCGAGGTGGTGGATCTGCTGCTGCCGCGGCCCGACGGGAAGACAATCGATCTGTTCATGCCCGACGGTTTCCGGAGGGAGCAATCTGAAGCGGGCCAGGCCGTGGCAAAAGTCCAATGAGGGGAGACGAGGATGATTGACGGAGTTGTGATCACGCCGCTGAAGCAGATTCCCGACGAGCGCGGGAAGATCATGCACATGCTTCGATCCGACGATCCGCAGTTCGAGCGGTTCGGCGAGATCTACTTCTCGATGGTCTACCCCGGCGCGATCAAGGCCTGGCACCTGCACACGAAGATGACGCTGAACTATGCCGTCGTCTCCGGCATGATCAAGCTGGTGCTCTATGACCCGCGGCCGTCCTCGCCGACGAAGGGGGAGGTCCAGGAGATCTTCCTCGGCGAGCAGAACTATGCGCGCGTCAAGATCCCGCCCGGCATCTACAACGGGTTCAAAGGCAGCGGTACCGTGCCCGCGATCGTGGCCAACTGTGCGACCATCCCCCATGACCCCGCCGAGATTCAACGTCTCGATCCCTTCTCGAAAGACATTCCGTACAGCTGGGACCTCAGGCATGGCTGATCGGCGCGGTGCGTAGGCGCCATGCCGATTCTGGTAACGGGCGCGAGCGGCTTCATCGGGCGGCACCTTACCGGCAAGCTGCTGGAGAGCGGCGCGTCGGTTCGCGTGGCGACGCGGCATCCGGAGCGGCTGCCTTCCGAGTGGAAGGGCCGGCTTGAGGTCGTTGCCGGAAGTTTGACGGACAAACACACGGTCGAAACCGTGACGAAGGGCGCGTCGCTCGTCTTTCATCTGGCCGGTGAGACGCAGGATGCGGCGTCCATGCAGGCCGCCAACGCCGACGCCGCGCGCGAGCTGGCGCGTGCGGCAGGCGCCGCGGGTGTGAAACGGTTCGTCCACCTGAGCAGCGTCGGCGTCATCGGAGCCAACGGGGCGGGCGACGTCACCGAGGATGTGCCGTGCCATCCCAGGAACGAATACGAGCGGACCAAGCTGGAGGGCGAGCGGGCCGTCCTGGAGTTCGCTTGGGTAACCGGCTTCGACGCCGTGGTCGTTCGGCCCACCATCGTGTTCGGCGAAGGCGTGAGTCGTTCCCGTGACAGCCTGCTCGAGTGGCTGAAGGCGCTCCAGCGAGGCCGGTTTGCCTTCATCGGCGGGAAGGCCGTTGCCAACTACGCCTACG
>SCTG01000143.1 GCA_004298335.1 Nitrospirota bacterium | reverse complement strand
GCAGCAGGCCTTCGGCCAGGCCCAGGAGCGCGTAGGCCTTCCTGGCGGGAGGGCCGTCCTTGGCGAGCCACGACAGCACCGGTTCCCGGTTTTCGCCCTGCGCCGTAGCGACGATCCGCCAGGCGTGCGCCCGCGCATAGACATCCCGGATGCCGTCGGCGGTTTCCACCGCGCCCGAAAAGTCCCCCGCGCCCGACTGCACCATGGCCAGCTCTATCAACGCGTCCGTCTTATAGCGCTCGTCGTCGCTCACGCGAACGGTCTGGCGGGCCTGCCGAAAGGTTCGCGTGGCCGTGGCCCGGTCGCCGACCTTGGCGTACGCCTGGGCGACTCCCAGCAGCGCCGGAGCCTTCGCGACGAAGTCCCGGATGGCGGACGCGACCTGCGCCGCCTTGCGGAGCGTCGCTTCCGCGGCAAGCCGGTCGCCGCGCTCGGCCTGGCTCACCGCGATCTCCGCAAGCGCGCTGGCCTGCATGTACGGATTCCCCATGCTTCCGACCGTCTGCAGCGCCCCCTGGCTATTGCCCGCCCTGGCCTGTCCGACGGCGATCGCCCGCAAGACCTCGGCCTTCATGGTCACGGCGACATCGGGAGGCGGCTTCGCGGCAAAGGCCCCCTCGATCAGGGCGGCCGTCCGGACGGCTTCCGGCAGGTCGCCCGTCTGCGCATAGGCCAACGCGATGCCGGCCAGCGCATCCGCTTTCTCGTTTTCGCCCTGAACCGTCGCGGCGGCGGCGAGCGCCTGCTGCAGGATGTCGCGCATGGCGGCCCGGTCCCGAAGAACCGCCGGCGCCACGGCGATTTTGCGGAGGGCGCCGGCTTTCAGGTAGGGGTCCCGGATCGCCGCCGCGGTTTGCAGCGCGCCGGCGCGGTCGCCGCCTTCGGCGCGCGCCGCCGCGATGTTCCGCAGCGCCTGCGCCTTGATCTTCTCGTCGGCAATGGTCTCGGCGGTGTCGAGCGCGCCCTTGACGTCGCCGCCTCTGGCCTGGACCAGGGCGATGTTGCGCAAGGCTTCCGCCTTCCCGCGAAGGTTCCCGACGGACAGGGCGGTCTTGAGCGCGCCCGGCACGTCGCCGATTTGCGCCTGCGCCTCCGCCGTCGCGATCATGGCCTCCACCCGGATGAGATGGACGTTCTTGAACGTCGCCGCCTCCTGGAGCACCTTGTCGAGGAGCTTGACGGCCGCCTCGCGATCGCCGGCCCGCGCCCGTGCGACCGCGATCTGCCGCCACGCGCCCGTCCGCAGGTATTCGTCGGCGATCAGGGACGCGGTGTCCAGCGCGGCGTCGAACCCTCCCGCCGCCGCCTGCGCTCCGGCGATGCCCCGCAAGGCGGTGTCCCGCAGGTACGGATCGTCCGCAATCCCGCGCGCGGCGTCCTTTGCCTGCTGAAGCAACTGGTCGGCATCCGGGGTTCCCGGACGGTTCTCGGCCGCGAAGGCGAGCGCCGATGAAAGCAGCACGGTCAGCGCAACGGACGCCGCGATGGATCTGTGCGGAGCAAGACGCGTCATGGCCCGTGATCCTACCAAGTCGCGGGCCGCTTGCCTAGCCCGAAAAACACTGCTGTGGTACCATCGCCGGCGACGTGGATTGAATGAGCGAACAAGCCGATATCGCCATCATCGGAGCCGGGGCGGCCGGGCTGGCGGCGGGGATCTTCGCCGCGGAAGCGGCGGCGGCGGCGCGCTTCCCGTTGAACATCGCCCTGCTGGACGGCGCCAAGTCCATCGGCGCGAAAATCCTGATTTCCGGCGGCGGACGCTGCAACGTCACGCACGAAAACGTGCGCCACGGGGACTTCACCCCCTCAACGCCGGCGGTCCGGAACATCCTGGCGGCCTTCCCGGCGCAGGCCGCGCGCGAATGGTTCGCCTCGATGGGCGTGGCGCTCAAGCGCGAGGACACCGGCAAGCTGTTCCCCGTCACCGACAAGGCGCGCACGGTGCTGCACGCGCTGACGGACCGCTGCCGCGAGCTGGACGTCGCGATCCGGCCCCGGCACCGCGTGTCGGACGTGCTCGCGAAGGACGGCTTCCTCGTGCGGCATGAGCAGGGCGAGCTGCAGGCCGGCCGCGTGGTCATGGCGACCGGCGGCCGGTCCCTGCCGCGCACCGGCAGCGACGGCCACGGCTGGGAGATCGTCCGCCGCCTGGGCCACCGCGTCACGGACAGCCATCCGGCGCTCGTGCCGCTCGTGCTGGATAAATCCATGTTCCACGCCGAACTGTCCGGCCTGTCGCAGGAGACCGAGCTGACGACCCTTGTTGACGGCAAGCCCGTGGATCGCCGGACCGGAAGCCTGCTGTGGACGCACTTCGGCGTGAGCGGGCCGGTGGCCATGGACGCCAGCCGCTTCTGGATCATTGCGCGCGCCGCAGGAACACCGGTCGAGATGCGCTGCAACTTCTTGCCGGGCGTCAGCTTTGAAGAAACGGAGCGGCGGTTGATCGCCCAGATGGAGGCCCGATCCAAGCTCTCCGTCGGCAAGACGCTGGCCCGGCAGATCCCCGAGCGGCTGGCCACGGCCCTGTGCGGGTATTGCGGGATCGATCCGGCCACGCCGGCCGGCCGGCTCGCGCGCGGGTCGAGACGCAAGCTGGTCCATGCCCTGACCGGCCTGCCCCTGCCGGTCCTGCGGGACCGCGGCTGGAATCACGCCGAAGTCACGGCCGGCGGCGTGCCGCTGGACGAGATCAACTTCCGGACCATGGAATCGCGCAAAGTGCCCGGGCTGCACCTGATCGGCGAAATGCTCGACTGCGACGGCCGGATCGGGGGGTTCAACTTCCAGTGGGCCTGGGCCACCGGCCACCTCGCCGGCCGCGGCGCCGTGGCCGGATTGCGCGGCTAGCATGCCGTCGGACCTCGCGCACTACTGGCCGCTCGATCCGGCGGTCACGTTTCTCAACCACGGTTCGTACGGCGCCTGCCCGCGTGCGGTCCTGGAAGCCCAACAGCACTTTCGCGAGCGCATGGAACGGAACCCGGTGGAGTTTTTGACGCGCGCGCTGGAGCCGCTGCTGGACGAGGCCAGGCAGGAGCTCGCCGCGTTTCTCGGCGCCGATCCGCAGAACCTGGTCTTCGTCCCGAACACGACGACCGGCGTCAATGCCGTGCTGCGTTCGCTCCGGTTCGAACCCGGGGACGAGGTGCTCACGACGACCCATGTCTACGCAGCCTGCCGCAACGCGCTCGACTTCATCGCCGACCGGACCGGCGCCCGCGTCGTCATGGCCGCGATCCCCTTTCCCGTCGAGTCGCCCGAGCGCATCGGGGAACTCATCCTCGCGGCGAAGACCCCCAGGACACGCCTGGCGCTGCTGGATCACGTGACGAGCCCGACCGGCCTGATCTTCCCGATCGCCGGACTCGTTCGCGAGCTGGCGACGCACGGCATCGAGACCCTCGTGGACGGCGCCCATGCGCCCGGCATGCTGCCCCTCGATCTCGAGTCCCTGGGCGCCGCCTACTATGTCGGCAACTGCCACAAATGGCTGTGCGCCCCCAAAGGGGCGGCCTTCCTGCACGTCCGCCCGGACCGGCAGGCGGCGCTCCACCCGCTTGCCATCAGCCACGGGGCGCATTCCCGGCGCAAGGACCGCTCGCGGTTTCACCTTGAGTTCGACTGGACAGGCACGCATGATCCCACCGCCTGCCTGGCCGCCCCCGTGGCGATCCGTTTCCTCGGTTCCCTGCTGCCGGGCGGATGGCCGGCCGTCATGGCCCGCAACCACGCCCTGGCCTGTGAGGCCAGGCAACTCCTCTGCCGCACGCTGGCTGTTTCGCCGTCGTGTCCGGACGCCATGATCGGGACGATGGCGGCCGTCCCGCTTCCGAACGCCTCGGAAGACCCCGGCAGCTCCCCAAGCGCCCGCGATCCCCTGGAGACGGCCTTGTATGCACGATTCAAGA
>SCTG01000142.1 GCA_004298335.1 Nitrospirota bacterium | reverse complement strand
CCAAGGCAAAGGAGGACCAGCGGTGAAAATCGTCGTGTGCGGACCGCCAAATTCGGGGAAGTCAGTCTTTCTGGGAGGACTGTCCAAAAACTTGCCTAGAACCAGGTACTATCTGTTCCGGGCTTGCCCGGATGGGGAAGGGACCTGGCTCCAACGCCACTACGACGACCCGTCGGTCGTGGCGCTTCGGAGGAAAGGCAAGTTCACCCAGGAAATGGTGGACTGGTACTCCAGGTCTCTCGATAAGTGCCAGATGGCACCTCTCATTCTGGTGGACATCGGGGGGATTCCCTCGCCTGAGAACCAGAGAATTCTGGTCGAAGGCGGGGTGACCCACGCCATCATCCTTGCCGGTAATAAGGAACAGATCCCCGTGTGGGAAAAGTTCCTAACAAGCTGCGGGGTGACGGTCATCGCCGTGCTCCACAGTGATTACACCGGTGAGCAGGACTCCTTTCAGCATTCGTCGTCCCGGCTGGAAGGTTCGGTCCATCATCTGGACCGGGACGACAAAACCGTCGATTCGCGGCCGACCATCCAGGCAACGGCCGCTGTGATCCTGGACTTTATCCAGGGGGAGATCAAAGAAATGAGCAGCTTCGTGAACGGGTCCGTGCTTTCCATCCCTGCTCTCGCCGAAACCCTCGGCAAGCAGGAGGAGGAGAGGACCCTCCCCAACGGTCGTACGGTACGGCAGCTGACGTGGGTCGGCGAAGATCTTCCGCGCATTGCGGAGCTTCTCCATAACCACGTCAACGAGCTGCCGGAGAGCGTTGACATCGATGGGCCCGCCCCTGCATGGCTCGTCACGGCGCTGATCCACGAGGTTCATCCGCGCCACGCACGGGTGAACTCTCCCGACGGGTTCGTCGGGGTGGCTTGTGGTGGCCGCCCCGAAGGGCATGGCTCCGGTCCGGTGACATGGACGGTCGCCGAGGGCGGAACCACCAGCAACGGCAGGCGGGTCGTCCGGATCGAATTCGCCCTGGACCCCTCCGTGCCGTTCCGGCCGGAACAGCTGGACGAGGTCGTCCCACCGGCCGTGGAGCTGGGGGACGTCATCGTTCTCTCGGGCCGTGGCCCGAACTGGCTCACCGCCAGCATCGCCATGGCCTACCACGGCCGCGCCGCGGCGTGCGCCTGTTTCCAGCCGGGAACGGGCGGCACGGTGAGCTGGACCCATGTCGCCGACGTGCCACTGGGTTCCATCGTCCCCTAGTCGTAAAACAACCTTCGCCTGACTAGCGAAGTTGCTGTAAAGTCCTGCAGTGAAAAAAACAGGCAAGGCGTATCTGAGGTGTGTCGGTCCAATTGGATCGCCACACTGCCAGCGAGCCGTCCCAGTCCTGCGAGACACGGGACGGCTCCTCTCACTCGTTTCGATGCTTTAGAACTCAAATTGACATCGAGGCGTATGAGAGGACGGGAAAGTCGACACACCAGGAAGAGACATAGTGAGATCCGCTCAAGCCCCCGCAAATGCTCTCCGCAACGTCCCGTGCAGCGTCGACAATATGGATATCCGTGATGGTGATAACTATTCGAATGTCCATGTGGACATGCGCGGATGCTTTGCCATGGCAGCCAAGCGTTTTTGTGAAAGGAGAAATGGCAATGAGTGCAACGCAACGGGTTAGGGCGGCGATTGCCGCCAGCCAACAGTTTGCTCCGGAGTACTGGGGCAATTGCTTGGCCCAGCGGGCCGGCGACTCCGAAACAGCCGCCGGATCGATATACCCGGACCTGTCGGGTCCGGACATCGAATGGTGGCTGCTCGAAGCCGAGTGGGAAGAATATGCCCACCCGGCGATCTTGCCGGGCTGCACCGGTTTTTCTGCCGTACTCGCCGGGCAGTTGGGTGTCGCGCCGCTGGCCAGCCTAGCACCGGATCAGCCGGTGGTGCTGGACGACCGGAAGGGAACCGGCAAGGTTTCCGCGACGGTCACTGGCGTCCGGGGCCAGATAGTCCCGCTCACGGTCCTGATCGTGGGGCCCGGAGAGGAGGAAGGACAGCCGGAATACGTCTGGACCTTCCACCCCGGCGACCCGGTTCGCCCGTCCCAGGTTCCCGCCGAGGGCATGCACGGCCGCCAGATCACGGCGGCCGAGGCCATTTCCCTCGGGTTGGAGACGGCCAAGATCGTGTAGGCCGTCACGTACGAGAGTTTGGTCGGGACCCTGGGGGGTCCCGGCCAACTCAAACAATACGACAGCTTGATCGTTCGATTTTGCTTCCGATGACAGATCGTAAAAAAATAGAAGAACTTCTTTTTGGGTGCCGGTGCGTAACTGCAACCGGCCTCCAAAAGAGGAGAAAGGGGGCTCAACATGGGCCGTGGGATAGAGGACATCGCGGGCAAAGTCGAACGGTTTTTGTCGTTTGTCTCACCCGAGATACGACA
>SCTG01000234.1 GCA_004298335.1 Nitrospirota bacterium | reverse complement strand
TGTTGATGGACGACGCCGGCCAGAACCTGGTCCACCGCTTCGCTGTGCGCTTCGACAAGAACGTGCAGATCAAGGACCTCATGCACGTCGGCGACGGCCTGGTGGGTTACGCCGCCCTGCACAAGGAAGCCGTCCTCGTCCCCGACGTCTCCAAGGACCCCCGCTACGTCATGCTCAACCCGGAGTCGCGCTCCGAGCTTTGCGTGCCCCTCATCCTGAAGGACCGCGTCATCGGCGTGCTCGATCTGGAACACACCCGCCGCGGCTACTTCACCGACTTCCACAAGCGCACCCTCACCACCCTGGCCGGGCAGGTGGCAGTGGCCATCGAGAACGCCCGCCTCTACCAGCGCATCCAGCAACAGGAGCAGCGCCTGGAGCGCGACCTGGGGCGCGCCCGTGAGATCCAGTTCCACCTCTTGCCCGCCTGCTGCCCCACTCTGAAGAACGCGCAGCTCGCCGCCCGCTACGCCCCCGCGCTGGCCATCGGCGGCGACCTCTACGACTTCCTCAATTACTCTGGCGACGTGCTCGGCATCGCCGTCGGCGACGTCAGCGGCAAAGGCGCTCCCGCCGCCTTGTTCGGAGCCCTGGCCAGCGGCATGCTGCGCTCCACCGTAACCAGCGAGCCCTCGGCGGCGGAGATGCTCGCCGCCCTCAACCTGGCCCTCGCCGAGCGCAGCCTCGAATCCAACTTCATCTGCCTGCTCTACGTCCTGTGGGACGACGCACTCCGCACCTTGCAGGTGGCCAACTCCGGCTTCCCCCGCCCCCTCTTCTGCCACCAGGGCGAGATCAGCGTGGTCGAGGCCACCGGCCTGCCCCTCGGCCTGTTCGACGATGCCCAGTACGACGAGCTCACCCTCTCCGCCGCCCCCGGCGACGTCTTCGTCTTCTTCAGTGACGGCATCCTCGACGCCGCCGGCCCCGATGGCGAGCAGTTCGGCCGCGCCCGCCTGGAGCGCTTGGTGGCTCAGACCTGGGACGCCTCCGCCGAAGAGATCGCCGACGCCATCCTGGCCGCCGTCAACCAGCACTCCGTCGGC
>SCTG01000141.1 GCA_004298335.1 Nitrospirota bacterium | reverse complement strand
CACAAGGACAAGGCGTTCGCTCGGCGGGAGCTGGAAAAATTTATGGAGCCGTTCCATCGCCAATGTCAACCAGCCCTTTCTTCCGCATCCGGGCAACGAGGTCGAGCAGGTCCTGGGCGCAGGGAACTTCGGCCACGGCGTATTCTTCAAGCAGCCGGTCCAGAACTTTCCGGAGAGACTGGTGCTCGTGGATCAGGTGCCAGATCCTCGTTCCTATCGGGTCAAGGCCGAAATAGACGCCGGTATTAAGATTGAGGATCACCTCTTCTCCCTGGAGGTTGTGGGAGAGCACTCCTTCGGGAACTCGGAGGTGCGATGTCAACGAGAGAGCGTCGCTCATGGCTGAAGCGTATCGCGCCGCCCATTTCATGTCAAGAAATCAGGACATTGCGTGGATGCGCGGGGGGTAGGCCACAACGGCCATGCCCTTGGCCCAATTGATCTCCAGAATGGTCACGCCTGCGCCGTCGAGCTCCTTCCGGATTTCATCCTTATCCTGAAACCAGTGCCAAAAGTGCCCGGCCAACCAATCATCGCCGGGTTGGTACGCTGTGTTGGCCCCTGGGAGTGTCACAATCTTTCCGTTGATCTGGGCGCAAACCCTCCTGAGACGGGAAACCGTGTGCCGATTGGGGAGAAAACTGAGGATCGCCAGCCCGTTGGGTTTGAGAAGCCTGCCCAGGTCTGCCAGCCAGGCATGTCGGTGAGATATGCCGGGGATGGCGCTGTACATGCGGCTTGCCAGCAGCGCGCAATCAAAGCTCGAACGGACATAGGGGAGTGCAAGAAAGTCTCCCTGGTGAAAACAAGCCGAAACCCCGGTGGACTTAACCAATTCTTGGGCCGTCCGCAGCGCGGCAAAGTTTGTGTCTATGCCTACAACCGCGACACCCCTGCGCGCAATCGCGATGGCCTCCCGACCCCAGCCGGAACCCAGGACCAACATCTTGCCGGAGGTTATGCGGTAACGGTCAAGAATCTCGGTTTCACTGGGGTCCAGGCAACAGTCTTCCTTCCAATCCAGGTCTGTTTTGAGCCATGTCTCCGTCTGGACGGTTCGATAGTGACCCTTGACGAGTGAATTGAGTTGACCGGGAGAGAGGAGGGCCGGCAAAAAACTGTTGAGAAGGTTCGACAGGCGGTCGAAAAAATCCCCCAGTGTCTTGAAGCTTCGAGCCAACAGTTTGACAAGATTTCCGATGAACAACATGGTGGGCTCCCGTGTTGGCTGTACATCCTAGTCGGCAGGCCTGCTCCAGTCAATTCGTACGCCGACCCGGCCAGCGTTCTCTACGCCGGCCTGCCTGTGCTATCATTCGCCCATGAGCTTCTGGGACGACCTCGCGCAGCCGATCATCGGCCTCTCGCCCATGGACGGGGTGACCGACCCGGCGTTCCGGTTCATCGTGGCCAGTCACGGCCGGCCGGACGTCCAGGTCACCGAGTTCATCAACGTGGATGAAGTCTGCCACGGGGGCGATCCGGCCTGGAGCCAGCTCCACTACGCCGAGATCGAACGGCCGATCGTGGCCCAGATCTACGGCGCCGATCCCGACAAGTTCTACCAGGTGGCGCAGGTGGTCTGCGAGCTGGGCTTCGACGGCGTGGACATCAACATGGGCTGTCCCTCCAAGAACGTCTCGGCGCGTGGCTGCGGGGCGGCGCTGATCAAGAATCCGCCGCTGGCGAAAGCGATCATCCGCGCGGTCCAGGCCGGCGTGCGGGACTGGGCGTCCGGGCATCGCATGGACGCCATCGGGCTGCGCCCGCGCGTGGTCCACCGGGTGCAGGCGCTCGCGGCCGGCCGGCCGGGCGTCGCGCCGAAGCCCCGCCTGCCGATTCCCGTGTCCGTCAAGACGCGTCTCGGCTACGATTCGGTGGTGATCGAGGACTGGGTGGCGGTGCTGCTGGAGGAGCGGCCCGCCGCGATCTCCATCCACGGCCGCACGCTGGCCCAGATGTACCGGGGGCAGGCCGATTGGGAGGCCATCGGCAGGGCGGCGAAGCTGGTCCGCGAAACCGCGACGCTGGTGCTCGGGAACGGGGACGTGGAGTCGATGGCGGACCTGGTCGGGAAGGTGAGGAGCACCCATGTCCACGGCGCGCTCGTCGGGCGGGGCGCGCTCGGCAACCCCTGGATCTTTCGCGCCAAGGCATGGGCCAGGGCGCAGGTGAACGGGTCGGAGCACACCGAGCCTCTCTACGATGTCCCGTTGCAGGAGCGGTTCCGCGTCGCGCTCGAACACGCCCGCTACTTCGAGGCCCTAGGCGGGTCGTCCCGATTCTCCTCCATGCGCAAGCATCTGGGCTGGTACTGCTCAGGATTTTTCAAAGCGGCCGAGGTCCGCTCGCAGATGTTCCGCGCCACCTGCTCCCAGGACGTCGAACGGATTCTCGACCGGGTTCTCGTGGATGTCCAAGAGCCCGTCAGCGGTCTGCCGGCTTGACCCTCGTTCTGGCCTCGACGTCTCCCCGGCGCTACCAGATCCTTTCGCTGCTCCGCCTGCCTTTTCTGATGGTCTCCCCGGCTGTCCCCGAAGTGGCGTCCGCGCTGCACTCGCCGGTGCAGGACGCGCGTTCGCACGCGCAGAGCAAGGCGGCCGCCCTGGCCGCACGGTTCCCGGATGCGGTGCTTATCGGCAGCGATACCCTCATCAGTCTTGATGGGGCGAAGATCGGCAAACCGCGGGACATGGACGATGCGCGGGACATCCTCCGGCGTTTGCGGGGCCGCGCCCACGAAGTGGTGACCGCCGTGGCGATGATACGGGGTGGTCGCATGGTCGAGGCCGTCGAGACGGCGCAGGTCCGCATGCGGGCGTTCGGCGAGCAGGATCTTGAGACCTACCTGGCGACCGGCGACTCTCTCGACAAGGCCGGCGCCTATTCGGTGCAGGGACCGGGGCGAAGCCTGATCGCGGGGCTGGAGGGCGACTATCTGGCGGTGATGGGCCTGCCGCTGCGGGCGGTCGGCACAGGACTGCGGGAGCTGGGCTGTCCGGTGGCTGTCGACGTGGATCGAATCTACCGCCTGCGGGAGTTTCTCAACTGGCGGACGTTCAGCTGACGGTGCCGGCGGGGAGCGCGGGCGGTTGCGGGATATACAGGCCGGCGGAGAATTCCATCTTCATCGCGTCGTGAAAGCCCATCGAGAGCGGGATCAGCTCGTGGTTGAGCACGAGGGCCAGGTAGCCCGTGAAGGGGTGGGGCGCCGTCGGGACGAAGATCAGGCTCAACCGGCCCTGGGGCGCCAGCTGGAGCGATTCCGGGGCTTCGCCCATCAGCAGGCCGATCGCGTAGAGTCCCTGCCGCGGAAACGGCAGGAGGACGATCCGGTTTTCCCGCTGGCGATCCATGAACGCGAAGATATCGGTCACGGACTTGAAGGTCGTGTAGATGCTCCGGACCAGCGGGATGCGCAGCAGCGCCGTCTCGGACGTCTTCCACAGCCGCGCGCCTATGAGATTTGACGCGAGGGCGCCGGTGATCAGAATGACCAGGAGGAGCGCAAGCGTGCCCAGCCCCGGAATCGAGGACCGGACGCCGGGCCCCAGCAGGTCCGCGAGCGCGTGGTCCAGGGCCGTGAACAGGGTCGCGAGAATGAGGAACGTCCCCCAGAGGGGGACGATGACGACCAGGCCCGTCAGGAAGTGACGTCGCAAGGGCGAAACCGTTATTCCAGGATGACGGCCGTGCCGATCAGGGTGACGATCGCCAGGGGGCCGTGGGCCGGCAGCACTTCCAGTCTCGCGCCCACCACCGCGTTGGCGCCCCGTTCCAGGGCCTCCGTCTTCAGGTCGGCGATGGCGAGGTCGATCGCCTTGCGCAGCCGCATGCCGATCGGTCCTCCGCCGAGGCGCTGCATCTCCATCCCTTCCGGCAGCAGGTCGTCATGCGAGCCTATGCGGACGACGACCGTGGAGGCGACGAGCCCCGCGTAGCCCCCGATGTGCCGGCCTTCGAACGCGAACTGGGTCGTGACCGGGACGGTGGCCTGCTGCAGCGTTGCGCGCGGAGGAGCCGCCGCGGGTTGCGTCACCGGCCCCAATTTATCGATCTGTTGCAGGAGATCGTCCGCGTCCGAAAAGGTCGTGCGGGCCGCCGGAGCTTTGTCCTTCTGCTTGGACTTCCCTTTCTTTTCTGTGCTGGGAAGCATGTCTCGGAAGGAGGCGAGCGGGTCCGGTTTTGCCTCCTGTCGGGGCGGTTCGGGGATGGCGGGTTTGGAGGCCGGGCGCACGCCGGGCCGGCTCGGGTCGTAGCCGCAATTGATGCAGATCTTCCCCGGCAAGATGCCGATCCCGCAGAGTGGACACGTCATCGCGCGCCTCCTTTCTTACCTGACGCGTTGAGAGTCGGGCAACGCCCGGACGCCGAGGTGGTCGGCCAGGATGTACTTGTCCAGAAAGGCCAGCGTCCGCGCCCAGGCTTCCGCCGCCGCCTCGGCGTTGTAGACGTCCGGTCTCGTGTCGTTGAAGAACGCGTGCGAGGTGCCCGGGTATTTGTGGACCTCGCAGACCACCTTCCGGGCGGTCAGGGTGGCGGCCAGGTGATCCACTTCGTCCTGGGTGATCCAGTCGTCGTGCTCGGCCTGGTGGTAGAGCACGGGGCACTGCAGGGATGCCAGCGATTCCCGGGGCACCTTGCCGTAGAAGGCCACGGCCGCCCGCAGTTGGCGCCTCGCGCAGGCGTAGCTGAGGGCGTTGGAGCCTCCCATGCAGAAGCCGAGGACCGCGAACCGGTTCTTTTTCACGTACTCCTGGAAGTTCAGGTATTCGCAGGCCGCGCCCAGGTCCTGCGTCAGGTCGGCGATCTTGACCTTGCCCATGAGCTGGGCGGCGCTTTCGGGATCGCTCGTGACCGCTCCGCCGATCCGGCTGTACTGGTCCACGACCAGCGCGACGTAGCCGTGCTCGGCCACCCGAAAGGCGAGGTCATGGAAGTGGGCGTTCATTCCCCACCACTCGTGGAGGAGGATCACGGCGGGAAAGGGGCCGCCCTTCTGCGGCCAGGCCTGGAACCCCCTGATAAAGACCTGCTTGGCGGCCCTGGTGGGCGCGTAGGGATCGACGGCCACGTCCAGGATGTCGGGCATGCCGGCCGCGGGAATGCGGATGGCGGAGGAGCCGATATCCTTCCGGTCATATTTGGGCTGCGGGGCGGCCATGGCTATTTCTTTGTGCTGCCGGCGTC
>SCTG01000140.1 GCA_004298335.1 Nitrospirota bacterium | reverse complement strand
CAAGTGTCCCCTGCCGCGTTCTACCAGCGTAGATCGGGGCGAAAATCCCACGCTGGAATCCCAGAGGCCGCCATGGGCCGGGGCGGATACGCGGGATCTGGCTGGGAGCATAAGGCGGGAATGTTGAGGGGGTAAAAGATGGATGCCGGAGGTTAAGGTATTTTTTGGGGTTACGATACTCCATGAATACCCCCCGCACATCCGAGGCACAATATAACTCCCTGTCCGTACTGCCACCACCCCAAATGCCACCGCTACGGTTACTATCCCCGTAAAGTTCCGTTTTGTTCACCGGCACCCCTCCCCGGCAAGCCCCCCGAAATCATCCGGGTTCCAAGGTTTCGCTGTGGGCCATGCGGCGCAACGCATTCCATTCTGCCCGCATTTCTGTTGCCCATCTGCCGATGGCGGCTTGGCCATATTCTCAAAATCGCTGAACGCTTGGCCGCAGGGGAAACCGCCTACGCCATCGCCGCCAGCCTTTGCGAGAGCTTGGCCAGCCTGGTCCACCTTAAGGCTTGGATAGCTGCGGCAGTCTCGGTCGTCGCCGTGCTTGCCCGCGAGATGGGGCTTATGAATGCCGTGCCGCCGCGACCTGCCCCCACCCGCCCCGGCGAAGTCCTCGCACTGGCTCGCCGCTTTTCCAGTTGGCCGGCATTCACCCATGCATTTTCCCGCACTTTCTACCCCAAGCGATTTCCACTTCGGCGTTCCCACACAATTCTCACCGGGTGACTTAGGCGTTTTCCTTGTTCTCATTGGCGCACACCTAAATATCGGGTGCAACCCAAGGAGAACCTGTTGAAAACCCTTCCCAATCCCACCCAAGACACCGCACTCTGGCGTTACGGGATGATAAGCGAGCTGCTTCACGGATGCAGCATAGGACTCACTTTGTCCGAGCGGCTGAAAATGGCCGCTGAGCGCACTTGGAACCGGCCCCCTGTGAAGGGTGGCCCCATGATGGGGACCACCCGTATCATGGCCGATACCTTGCGCCACTGGATCTACCAGTATCGCAAGGGCGGCATCAAAGCCTTGGAAGACCGCCCCCGTAAAGACAAAGGCGAAAGCCACGTGCCCAAAGCCATCGCCGGACATCTCGCTGCCCTGCGCAAGGATTTTCCTCACACCAACACCGAGACCCTGTTCACCCGGATGGTCAAGGAAGGACGGTGGAATGGCGTCCGCCCCTCGCGCAGCGCGCTGTATCGCTTGGCCAGATCCCGGAACCTCAAGCGCAAACCGGTCGACGCCGCGGCCATACAAGAGGCCCATGCCTTCGCCTATGACTCGTTCGGTCAATTGTGGGTGGCGGATTTTCTCCACGGCCCCAAGGTGCGCGTGGGAAGGCAGATGAAGAAGACCTATCTCCTTTGCATCATGGACGATGCCACGCGCTATGTCGTGTTCGCCGCCTTCGGCTGGAGCGAGGACACAGCTACGCTGATCAGCGGCCTCTCCATGGCCATCCGCCAATTTGGATCGCCCGAAAAGTTTTACACAGATTATGTGGCGCGCCACATAATCTGTGTTATGTGCCCACCCTCGATATGTGGCCGGGAGCCCGATCCCGCAGAAATTCCGCGGGTCGGGCCTCGAATCCCGCCACATAATTCCGGGACCCTACTCCAGATTTGACCTAGTCCCCGCGTGTCGCGGGAAGGAGGTCGAAAATGCTCGAGCGCTACTTCATCCGTCCAGAAACCGTGGATCGAATCCGAGCCTGCTGGCTTGGAGACGCGATTGAGACATACGTTGCCTGGCTCACCGGGCAGTCCTATAGCACACGCTGCGTAGTCCGTCGTGTGCCGCTCTTCATGCAGTTTGGCGAGTTCGCGCGAAAGCGGGGTGTCACCCGGGTCGAGGAGCTACACCGCCACCTCGATGCCTTCGTGCGGTCCTATCTTCATCGCCGCGTCCGGCCCTGTGGTTCCAGGGTCGCTCAGGACCGGTACCTGCAAGACATCCGGAGGCCTATCGAACAATTCCTCCGCGTTGTGCAGACCGGCCACCTACCCTGCCAGCCGCCAAGCCGTCCTTTTCCGGGCTGGGCGCCACACTTCTTCGATTATCTGCGGCAAGAGGCTGGCCTGAGCCCGATCACTATTGCCGGGTATTCGTTCCAACTCGCGCGGTTCGAGCAGTACGTCGTGAAACGACGGCTCTCGGTGGATAGGCTCTCGCCGGCGATTCTCGACGGATTCCTTGCGGAGCAGCGGGTTCATCTCAGTGCCCGTTCCTTGGGTATGACTTGCGCTGCCCTCCGGAGGTTCCTGCGATACCTTTTCCAGGAAGGGACCCTGCGTCGCGACCTCAGCGCCAGTGTCGACAGGCCACGGACTTACTCCCTCTCAGAGATCCCTCGATCCATCAGCGCGGCGGATGTGGACCGGACGCTGGCCGCAATCGACAGACGTTCGATTGTCGGCCGGCGGGACTACGCGATGCTCTTGCTCCTCGCCGTTTACGGACTTCGGGCGCGGGAGGTCGCGACGCTGACCCTGGATGACCTCGACTGGCGATCCGCCGTGTTGCACGTTCGTGGACGAAAGGCGGGCCACACCGGCACCTATCCCCTCACCCCAGAGGTCGGCGAGGCCATGCTGGATTATCTCCGTCATGGTCGCCCGGAGACTCCCGATCGCCGGATCTTCTTCCATATCAATGCTCCGCACGCGGCGGTCACGCACGGGGCCGTCTCCTTGCGCGCGATGACCTATCTGCGCAAGGCCGGCATCACGGTATCGAGGCCCGGGTCCCACACGCTGCGGCACAGCTGCGCCCAACGCCTCGTGGACGCTGATTTCTCGCTTAAGGTGATTGGAGACTTCCTCGGTCACCGGCACCCGATGTCGACGAGGGTCTACAGCAAGGTTGCGATTGAGGCCCTCCGTGAGGTCGCACTCGGCGATGGCGAGGTGCTCCTGTGACCCGGCGGGCCCAGGGGTACGCCAGTCCGTTGGCGGAGGGGATGGGGCGGTTTATCGCGCACAAGCGGGTCCTCGGTCGCCGCTACGACACCGAAGTCTACGCACTGCGGCTGTTCGATCGGTATCTTGTCGCGCAAGAGATTACAAAGCTCGACGCCATCACTCCCGCCGTGATCGAAGCGTTTCTCGCCACACGACCGCGGGTACGGCCCCGCAGCTACAATCACCTCCTTGGCGTCCTGCGCCGTCTCTTTCGGTGGCTCGTCGCACGCGGCCATATCGCCCACACGCCGGTGCTCTGTCCGACCCGCCGCGCTTCGGCCGCTCGGCTCCCCTTCATCCTCTCACCGGAGTCCGCGCAGCGCCTGCTGGATCTGGCTGCGGGTCTGCCTGAGATTCCAGGGGTGGCTCTGTGCGGGCCTACCTACCACGCTATCTTCGCGCTGCTCTACGGCCTCGGCCTTCGCGTTGGGGAAGTGTGCCGTCTCGATGTAGCCGATGTCGACGAGTCGCGCAAGCTGCTTGTCATCCGTGACACGAAGTTCGGCAAGCATCGCCTCGTGCCCTTCGGACCGCGTATGGGCGCGATGCTTGGGCACTATCTGCTCCTGCGTCGAGCGGGCGGCCGCCCCCTCGCGACTGCCGCGCCGCTGTTCTCTGGCTTGGCGGGTGGGCGGCTTCGCCGCCAGCAGATCGGGAAAATATTCCGCGGGCTGCTCCCGGCCCTCGGACTCACCGTACCCCCGGGCGCCTCACCGCCGCGTCTTCATGACCTTCGTCATAGCTTCGCCGTGCGGACGCTACTGCGATGGTACCGTGCCGGAATCGATCCCTCGCGGCGACTCCTCCACCTATCGACGTTCTTGGGGCACGTACAGCCGGAATCCACCGCGGTTTACCTAACGATCACCAGCGACCTGCTTGCTGAAGCGGGTTGCCGGTTCGAGGTTTTCGCCCGCCCTTTCGTGGAGAGGGTGCGCCGATGAAAGACCTCACACTCGGGCAGATTGTCTTCGCATTCCTCGTGGATCATCTCCAGGTAGCCAAGGGGTTGCGGCCTTCATCGATAGCAAGCTATCGGGATGGGCTACGGCTCTTCCTGTGTTTCATCGCCGCGGATGCCGGGGTCAGGATCACGGCGCTTCCCTTAAGTGCTCTGACGACCGAGAGGGTGCTCCATTTCCTGCATTCCCTGGAGGACTTAAGACACAATCACATCCGCACGCGTAACCAACGTCTCGCGATGCTCCGTACCTTCTTCGGGTATATCGGGGGTCGAGTTCCGGAGCTTTTGGCCGTCGCCGAGCAGGTGACGCGTATTTCCGCCAAGCGCGTGGCGCCGCCTGAGACGTACTACCTCGATCGGACGGAAATCGAGACTCTCTTCGCGGGGTTGCCGTCGGAGGGAGACGCGGCCGCGCGTGACCGCACGTTGCTGCTCTTCCTTTACAACACGGGAGCGCGGGTCCAGGAGGTTGCCGATCTCCGTGTCGGCCACCTCGCCTTGGATGGCCAGAGGTGGGTCCGCCTCCATGGGAAGGGCGACAAGTGGCGCACGTGCCCGCTTTGGAAGGAGACCGCCGAGCACCTGCGGCTTCTAATCGAACGCCGGAAGGGCGTGCCGTGTCCCGAAGACGCGGTCTTTTGCTCGTCGCGGGGTACGGCGCTCACACGCTTCGGCCTCTACAAGATAGTCCGCCGCCACGCGGCGCGGCTCGATGCGACTCCTGGGCGCAGGGGACGGCGAGTGACGCCGCACGTTTTCAGGCATACGGCGGCCGTGCATCTGCTCGAAGCGGGTGTGGAGGTCAATGTAATCCGCGGCTGGCTCGGTCATGTCAGCCTCGGGACCACGAATCGGTACGCGGAGATCAGTCTTCGCACCAAGGCGGCGGCGCTCGACACCTGTACCTCGCCGGTGCGCACGCCCGAGGGTGGCGCACGTAAGCAACCGTGGCATACCGACGCCGCGCTGATGGCCTGGCTCGACGCCCTCTGACCCTTGAAGATTATGTGGCGGGATTCGAGGCCCGACCCCCGGAATTTCTGCGGGATCGGGCTCCCGGCCACATATCGAGGGTGGACACATAACACAGATTATGTGGCGCGCCACATAATCAACATGAAGCCTTGCAGGCATTCTCGCAATCGACCTACGATGCCATCGTTTCAGTCAATTCCGCAGCAGTCAGCCAATACGCGACATGGAAGACCCAGTCAGGACAGGCCGCCGCTGCCGAAAAACTGG
>SCTG01000139.1 GCA_004298335.1 Nitrospirota bacterium | reverse complement strand
CGGAAGCGCGCGCGCTGCACGTCGCGCGGGGAGTGGTCGTAGTGGTAGTCCAGCCCGATCTCGCCGTAGGCGACGACGCGGCCTGACTTCGCCAGCGCGCGCAGCTTGTCGTACCAGTTGGGCTCGATGCGTTTGACCTCGTGCGGGTGGACGCCGACGGTCGCGGAGATGAAGGGATGTTGCTGTGCCAGAGCCACGGCGGCGCGGCTCGTGTCGAGGTCGCATCCGATCGTCACGAAGTGGCCGACGCCTTCCGCCTGCGCCCGCTGGATCATGGCTTCGCGATCGGCGTCGTACCGCGCGTCGTCAATGTGGCAGTGGCTGTCGATCAGCATAATTTGGCGGGTCCCGTCGCTGGGTGTCCCTCCGTGCTCGGGCCGGCCTCCTCCGCAGCAGCCACGCAGACCGTGATCCGGCCTCAAGCCCTGCGCTCAGAGGGACAGCCCAACGCCACCCGCAAGATCCGAACGGCTGGAGCGGGGTCTGCCTCAACCGCGCCCGTAAGCGAGCGGCATCTGTTTATTCGTGGCGCGCGCGCAGGGAGCGAGAGGCAGCCCCGCAACAGGCCGCGCGTTGACTATAACATAGTGAGATTGCTAGTATGCACAGGCTTATGAAGATTCGCTTAGGCCCATTCACACTTTTGCTCGCGGTGCTGGCGTTGTCCCTGGTGGCCTTTGCGCCGCTGGCCGCGACGCTCGAGCTGCACCATGCGCTCGGCGAGGCGGACCAGGACGGCCACCAGCATTCAGCGGCCGATCTCTGTTCCTGGGTCCAGAGCCACACCTCGTCCTCGGCGGCTGACTGTGCGCCCGTCCTGGCGTCGCAGCCGGCCCAGCCCGCGCTTGAGACTCCGTGCCGCGACCGCATCGTCGAGCATCTCCTGCTCGCGAACCTTCCCGCCCGCGCGCCTCCGTTCCCGCTCCTCTAAGTCGTCATCACTCCACGCTGAAGCGATCCGCGCCGATTGGCGCGCCTGGCGTGGGAGTTCCTTCACTCGTTCGACCAGAGGGGTTGGATATGCGTACTCGGATGTTTGCCTGTGCCGTGCTGTTTGTGTTCGTGTCCGGTGGGTGGCCGCAGGTGGCCTTTGCCGCGCCCGCTGGAACTGAAATCGAGGACCTGAAGAAGCAGATGGCCCTGATGGAGGAGCAATTGCGGTTCCTCCGTCAGAAGGTCGAACAACTGGAAGCCAAACCGGCCGTTTCACCGGAACCCGCCAAGCCGTCGCCGGTAGCGGCGGAGGACCAGATCAAACGGTTGGAGGAGAAAGTGGACGCGGCGGTCGCGGCCTCCAGGAAAACGTTTACATCCCAATTCAACCCTGCGATCACACTCTCCATCGACACGATCGGCTCGTACCGGTCCCGCAATCAGGGGTTCAATCCCGGAGACGGCTCGGGCGCGCGGGACGCCGGCCGGGCGTTCAGCGCCCGACCGGCCGGCGCGGACTTCAATTTGCGCAGCGCGGAACTGTTCGTCGCGGCCGACGTGGACCCCTTTACCAAGGCCTACGGCGTGCTCAATGCTTCGGCGGACGCGGCGGGTAACGACGAGGCGAGGCTCGCGGTGGAAGAGGCCGCGATCGTGACGACGCGTCTGCCGTACAACCTGACGGTCCGTGGCGGGCGCTTCTTCGCGGACTTCGGCACGCTGGCCCATCGCCACGCCCACGACCTGCCGTTTGTGGATCGCCCTCCGTCTCTGGATGCGTTTGTCGGCGGGGAGAGCCAGACCAACGGCGTGGAAATGAGCTGGCTCGCGCCCACGCCGTTCTATTTGAAGATGACCGGCGCCGTCGGCAACAAGCTCGGCGGCGACACCCGTAACGGCGTGCCGGCCAACCAGAGCCGGCCGATCAAGGGCCTCACATACATGGG
>SCTG01000138.1 GCA_004298335.1 Nitrospirota bacterium | reverse complement strand
CCGCGCGAAATCAGCACAATCTCCACGCCCGAGCGGTTCAGCGCCGCGGCGGCCGCCACGACCTCCGCATCGGTCCGGAGCGGCTTTCCGAGGGCGCGGCGCAGTTCATTGAGGTTCGGCTTGATCGCAAAGGGTTTCGCCTTCAAGCCCTCGCGCAGGCATGCGCCGTCCGCGTCGAGGACCGCCCTGGCGCCGTGCGCCTGGACCAGCGCGACGATCTGCCGGTACGCATCGGCCGGCACGCCGTGGCACAGGCTGCCCGACACCACGACGTAGGCGTCCCGCAAGTCCAGCAGCTTCAGATGGGACAGGAAGTTCCGCCACTCCACGCGCGTGGCCGACGGCCCCGGCGCGTTGAGCATCGTCTGGGTCCGACGCCGTTCGGCGCCCGCGCAGATGATGATGTTGCGCCGGGTCTCCCGGCTGATCGGCGTGAAGTAGCAGTTCACGCCTTCGGCCTTGAGCAGGTCCACCATGATGTTGCCGTTGTGCCCGCCGATGAACCCCAGGGCCATGCTGTCGCTCCCGAGGTGGCGCAGGGCGCGCGAGACGTCGATGCCCTTCCCCCCGGCGTATAGGCACTCCGACTTGACGCGGTTGGCGTCGTCGACGGACAGGTCATCCACGTCGATGAAGTGGTCCAGCGCCGGGTTCAGCGTGACGGTGTAGATCATCGGCTCTTCTCAACGGCCGTGCGTTTCAGTTTCTCCAGGCGCACGGTGGACACCTTGTATTCGGGGCACCGCGAGGCCTCGTCGGCGTTCGACGACAGGAGCGTGTTGAGGTTGTTCTCCGGGAAATGGAAGCTGGCGAACAACTGGCCGGGGGCGACCCGCTCGCTGACCTCGACCGGCATCACGATCTCGCTCCGGGCGCTGATCACCCTGACCGACTGCCCGCTGCGGACGGCGAGCTTGCGGGCGTCGTCCGGATGAATCTCCAGCGCGTCGTGGTCCACGAGTTCCATGATGTGCGTCCGGCGCGTCTGGGCGCCGGAGCAGTAATGTTCCAGGATGCGGCCGGTCACGAGCACGAAGGGATACTCCCCGCTCGACTCCTCCCCGGGCGGCAGGTAATCTACCCCGACGAACTGGGCCCTGCCGTTCGGGAAGGCCTGCTGATGCATGATCGCCGTGCCGGGATGGCCCGCCTCCGGAACCGGCCACTGGAGGCCGTTCCCGCCCTCCAGCCGGTCGTAGGAAATCCCGCGCATCGACGGCGTCAGGCGGGCGATTTCGTCCATGATCTGCGACGGATGATCGTACCGCATCGGATAGCCCATTCGAGTCGAGACCTCGCAGATCACCTGCCAGTCCGGCAGAACCCCGGAGCCCGGCAGGATGCCGGCCGGCGGGTCCACCACCTTGCGCACCCGCTGCACGCGCCGTTCCATGTTCGTGTAGGTGCCGTCCTTCTCGACGAACGCCGCGCCGGGCAGGACCAGCGACGCGTACTTCGCCGTCTGGCTCATGAAGAGATCCTGCACGACCAGGAACTGGAGCTTCCCGAGCGCGGCCCGCACCTTTTTGAGATTGGGGTCGGTCTGCGCCACGTCGTAGCCGATGATCCAGAGCCCCTTGAGCGTGCCCGCCAGCGCGGCATCCCACATGTCGGGGATCTTGAGCCCGCGCTTCTGCGGCAGCGGCCGGCCGGTGATTGACGCGTGCAGTTCGCGCAAGCCCGGATCGTCGAAGCGCTGGTAGCCGGAGAACGCGGTGGGCAACGACCCGACGTCGCAGGCGCCCTGGACGTTGTTCTGGCCCCGGAGCGGATTGATGCCGGTCCCGGGCCGCCCGACGTTGCCGGTCGCGAGCGCCAGGTTGCAGAGCGCGATCACGCCGTGGCTGCCGAACTTGTGCTCCGTCACGCCCAGGCCATGGAGGCACATCGAGGCGCCGCTCTGCGCGTAGAGACGGGCCGCCTTGCGGATGTCGCCGGCCGGGACGCCGGTGATCTGTTCCGTCTTTTCAGGAGTGCAGGGCAGGACGGTTGCGACCCAGTCGTCGTACTGCTCGGTGCGCGCCTCGACGAATGTCCGGTCCATCAGTTTTTCCGTGACGATCACGTGTCCCATCCCGTTCAGCAGCGCCACGTTGGTGCCCGGCCGGAGGCGGAGGTGCAGCGACGCGTAGTCCGCCAGCTCGATCCGGCGCGGGTCGATCACGATCAGCGGCGTGCCCCGCCGCGCCGCCCGCTTGATCCGCGCGCCCGCGACGGGGTGCGCCTCCGTCGGGTTGGCGCCCACCACCATGATCAGCTTCGCCTGCTCGATCGCATCGAGGGAATTGGTCGCCGCGGACGCCCCCACGGTCTCCATCATGCCGGTCACGGTGGCGCTGTGGCAGACCCGCGCGCAGTTGTCGATGTTGTTGGTGCCGAACACGCAGCGCACGAACTTGGAGATGAGGTAGTTCTCTTCGTTCGTCCCCCGGCTGGACGAAATCGCCGCCAGCGCCTCCGGGCCGTGGGCGTCCTTGATGCGGCTGAAGTGATCGGCCATCGTATCCAGCGCCTCGTCCCAGGAGATTTCGACCCAGGCCGTGCCGCGCCGAAGGAGCGGCGTCGTCAGGCGGTCCGGCGCATCGAGATAATCCCAGCCGAACCGGCCCTTCATGCAGGCATGGCCGCGGTTGACCGGGCTCGCGTCCACCGGGAGCATCTGCACGATCCGGCCGGCCTGGAGGCCGGCCTCGAACTGGCAGCCCACGCCGCAGTAGGTGCAGGTCGTCCTCGTCGCCGATCCCGGCCGCCCGAACCTGGCCACCGCCTTTTCGTACAACGCCTCGGTCGGGCATTCCTTCACGCAGGCGCCGCACGACACGCAGTTCGACCGGGCGAAACCCGTGTCGTTCCCGGCGACCACGCGCGTGCCGAATCCCCGTCCGGACAGGGCCAGCGCGACGGTGCCTTGCACCTCGTCGCAGGCCCGCACGCACCGCGCGCAGGCAATGCACTTGGCCGGCTCGAACGCGAAGTATGGGTTCGACGTGTCCACGTAACCGCCGCGCTTCTCCGGGTCCCGGTAGCGGACTTCGTGGAGGCCAAACTGCCGGGCGAGCCGCAGCAACGGTTCGGATGCGGCAAGCTCGCGGTCCGGCTGCTCCGACAGGTACAGCTCGATGAGATTGCGCCGGTGGCGGTTCAGGACCTCGGAATCGCTCCGGACTGTCATGCCGTCGCGCGCGGGCGTGGTGCAGGCTGCGGCCAGTCCGTTTTGTCCTTCGACGTGGCACAGACAGAGACGGCACCCGCCGTACGGCTTGAGGTGCGGCGACGCGCAGAGCGTCGGGATCGGAATGCCGGCCCTCCGCGCCGCGGCCAGGACCGTGTCGCCGGCGTCGGCCTGGACAGTCCGCCCATTGATCGTCAGCGACGCCATCACCTGAATTCCTTCCGGAAATGCTCGATCGCGGTCAGGACCGGATAGGGCGCCCGCTGGCCCAGCGCGCAGAGGCTCGTCTGTTTCATCGTCTCGCCGAGATCGGCGAGCAGGTCCAGGTCGCCCGGCCGCCCGCGCCCCTGCACGAACCCGTCCAGGACCTCGCGCGCCCGGACCGACCCCACACGGCAGGGCGTACAGGCCCCGCACGACTCGTCGGCCGTGAAGGCCATGAAGTGGCGCGCCAGCGCGAGCATGTCGGTCTCTTGGTCGAAGACGACGATGCCCCCGTGCCCCAGGATCGCGCCGGCCCGCGCGAACTCGTCGTAGCAGATCCTGGTCTTGAGGCCGGCCTTGGTGAACAGGCTGCCCAGCGGGCCGCCCACCTGCACCGCCTTGAACCGCGCGCCCGTCGCCATGCCGCCGCCGAATTGCTCGATCGCCTCTTCCAGGCTCAGCCCGAAGGGCACCTCCGCCAGCCCCGGCTGCTTGACGCGCCCGCCGATCTGCAGTGCGATGGTCCCTTTGGAATGCTCCGTGCCCAGCGAGGCATGCCAGGCCGCGCCGCGCGCGAGGATTGCCGGGACGGTCGCAAACGTAAGCACGTTGCTGACGAGGGTCGGCTTCCCATAGAGGCCGCTGACGGCGGGATAGGGCGGCTTCGGCTGCACCATGCCGCGCTTGCCTTCCAAGGATTGCAGCAGCGCCGTCTCCTCGCCGCAGACATAGGAGCCGGCGCCGACGAAGACCTCGACATCGAACGGAACAGCGGCTTTCGGCCCCATATAACCGGCTGCAGTGAGAATCCCGATGGCCGCCTCGAGCATGGCGGCCGCCGCCGGGTACTCGTAACGACAGTAGATGTAGCCCTTGGTCGCGCCGATGGCGTACGCGGCGATCAGCATGCCTTCAATGAGACGGAAGGGCTCGCCCTCCATGACCATCCGGTCGCAGTAGGTCCCGGCGTCGCCCTCGTCCGCGTTGGCCACCACGTATTTCTGATCGGCATGGGTCTCGAGCGCGGTCTGCCACTTGCGCCCAACCGGAAACGCCGCGCCTCCCCGCCCGCGCAGCTTCGAGATCGAAAGCTCCTCGACAATTTTCTCCGGAGCCAGGCGCAGCGCGGCCTCGAGCCCCGCGAAACCGCCGTGCGTCTTGTAGTCCTCCAGCGAGAGCGGCCGCGTCACGCCGGCGTTGGCGAAGATCGCGCGCGTCTGTTTGGCGAGAAACGGAATGTCGCTGATCGGTGTTCCGCCCTCTCCGCGCAGAATCTTCGGCAGGCCCTGCGCAGTGACGTTCGGCCAGCCGATCCGGCCCTGCGGACCGTCCGTCTCGACCAGCGGCTCCAGGTAGAACGCCCCGCGGCTCGAGGTGCGGACGATCTCGACGCCGCGCTCTTTCTCCCAGGCCCGGGCCAGCCGGTCGGCGCCGACCGCGCGCGCCGTGGTGTCCTGCGGAATGTACAGGCGGCGCGTCATCGGCAGTCCTTCAACAGGGTTCCCACCTTCTCCGGAGTCACGCGGCCGTGCACGTCCTCGCCGATCATGACGGTCGGCGCCGCAGCGCAGTTACCCGCGCAGTACACCTTTTCGAGCGTGAACCGGCCGTCCCTCGTCGTCTCGCCAAGACTCACTCCGAGTTTCTTTTCGAACTCCTTCAACACCCGCCCACAATGGTTCGCCACGCAGGATTCGCCCTGGCAGACCCTGACCACGTGGCGGCCCGGCGCGCTGGTCCGCAGGTCCGGATAGAACGACAGGACGCCGGCCACCTCCGCATCGGTCACGCCCAGCGCCGCGGCGATCTCGGGGACCGACGCCGGAGGGACATGGCCCACCTCGGACTGAATCGCGAGCAACGTCTTCAGGATGTTCGGGGCATCCCGGTCTGCCCGGTCCGGCAGGTCCGGCCTGCTCAGAATCTGCGCAACGGCACTCATGGCGGAGTCCCCTCCATCGACAGGTTCACGCCGGCGCCGAAATCAAAGACGAGGCTGCCTCCGACATAACCCGTGACCGTCAGAATCGCGATGCCGACGATTCCCATGGCCAGGTACAGCGCGGGAATCTCCTTGATCAATTTCCATCGCATGAGCAGGCGAAGCGCCAGGAGGCCCAGGAAAAACAGGAGCGTGGCATAGCCGAGGGCTTCATGGATCTCCAGCACCGATTCGGGAATGCCCTTGCCCTCCGCCACTTCTTCGGCCATAGCGCCCGTTACAACCGCAACGACCGCTCCGAGGAGTCCCGCAATCAGGGTATAGAAGCCGGTATCCTGGAAACTCTTGTGGCGCCATTGCGTGGCCATGGCATCGAAGAGCACGCTGATGATCAGCAATGCGATCGGAAAGTGGACGACCATGGGGTGAATGGGATGCATGGGCTGAATCTCCTTTATATAAGGGGATATCAGCAACGATAGTGCCAGGCGGCCTGGATCGCGACCGACTCAAAATCAAGCATGAATTGAAGAGCTTAGCGCAGTGATGACACCACGGGAGGCTTGACGATATCGGCACCCTGGGGAGAAAGGCTACAGCGGCTCAGAACCCGCTTGGGGCGGAATAGGACTCGACGCGAGGGTTGATCAGTTCAGGGCCAGCGCGATGGCGCCGGCCATCAGCGTCGCGCCCAGCCCCACGGCCACACGCACGCCGAGTTCCCGGCCGCCAAGCCACGCCGCGATGCCCGCCTTCACGGCCGTGTCGGTGAGAGCGGCCAGCGTGATCGCCGTGGCGGCCGTCGTCGCAACCAACCCTTCGCGATGAAACCGCGCCATCGAAATGGTAATGGCGTCCACGTCGGCGAGACCCGCCAGAATACTCGACAGGTACAGTCCGCGGTCGCCGAGCAACGTCTGCGCGGCCTTCGTCGCAAAGATGACGACCGCATAGAACAGGCCGAACTTGATGGCCAGGCCCAGCTCAAACGGATTGCGAAGCGGCACGGGCTCCGCCTGATGGAGATCGCGACGAGATCGAAGGTACACAGCCAGGGCCAGCCCGTATCCGACGACCAACATCGTCCCGACGGGCCATACGAGGGCCGGCAAAAGATGAAAGTCGACGATCCCGGCAACGACCAGTATCCGCGCGAACATGGCGGCCGAGGCGGTAAGAATGGCCACGGTTGCGGGCATGACGGTCGAAGGCGATTCCCGTACCCGCGTCGCCAGGCTCACGGTCACGGCCGTGGACGAGACCAGGCCGCCCAGCAGGCCCGTGACGGCCATGCCTCTCCCGGCGCCCGCAATCCTCGTCGCGACATAGCCGAGGAAGCTGATCCCGGCGATCAACACGATCATCAAGCCCGTATCGAAGGGATTCAGGACCTCGAGGGGGCCGAACGTGCGGTTCGGCAGAAACGGCAGGACCACCAGGGCCACGATGACGAACTTCGCGGTCGCGTAGAGGTCGTCGTCCGACACACGCGCAACCGCCTGGTGCAGCGGCTCTTTGAAGGAGAGCAGCGCCATCACCACGCCGGCGCTGGCCACGATCAGCAGGTAGCGCTGGCCGGTTGCCAGCGGAACGCCGGGCGCCAACGCGAGCACCCCGAGCAGAAACGTGATCAGGGCCGCCACTTCCGTGGTGACTCCCGGCGTGGCGTTTCGATTCCACTCCTGATAATACGAGACGCCGAGAAACGTTCCCACGACCAGCAAGGCCGCCACGATCGGCCAGACCCCCATGGTGTGTGACAGCAACCCAGACAACGCGCCGGCGAGCGCGATCAGCGGGAAGGTCCGGACGCCCCCGATGCTCGGCTTTTTGTCGAGGACCCTGGACTGCTGCCGCTCCAGGCCGATCAACGCCCCGGACGCCAGGGCGATCAGAAAGCCCAGGAAGATCTCTTCGAAGGACATGGCGGGCATCGTCCAGCCGGCCTTTTCATCCATCAGGCCGCGGGGACATCCATCACGTACGCTTCCCCTTTCATCTTGGGATGCAGGTCGCAGTGGAAGGAATATTTGCCGGCCCGCTGGTTGTTGAAGCGAATGACCAGCGTCTTGCCAGGATCCACGTAGAACCCTTCCACGCCTTTGCCATATGCGGCGATCCCTTCGCCCTCGCCCTGGACCAGGATACCCTGGAGCATGGACGAGGAGAACCCGTGCCGGACGATGTCCTGATTGCGAACGATGATGACCGTCGGCATCGCGGGCTGAATCGGGGCGGGCCTGGCCATCTGGAAGTCATAATCCCGGATGACGATCTCGATCCGCTGCTCCGGCAGGCCCTGCGCCGGGCTTTGCGCGTCCACGCCGGACGCGGGATGAGTCATCAGCATTGCACCGGCCCAGCCGACCAGCATCACTACCATCGCCCGTCCGAGCAGCAGCTTATTGCTTCGCATAAACACCCTCCATTTCTTGCCCCTACTTCTGCAACGTCCGCACGTACGCGAGCACATCCCCGGTCTCCCGTTCCGTGAGCGCGAACCTCCAGGAGCCCATGGCGGTGTCGGGATGCCCGTGGCGGATCGTCACCAACAACTCCGCATCCGTCCTGTTCCTGGCGGCGAAGGCAGTCAGATCGGCCGGCGGCGGCTTGAGGAACGGATAGCCGTCTCCCTTGACCTGCGCGCCGTGACACGGGAGACAGCGCTGCTCAAACACCACCTTCCCCCTGTCGGCAGGCGTGTCCCCGGGCGGTGCTGCCGTCAGCGCGGCACAGCCGGCCGCCATCACCAACATCAACACGAAGCCCAGCCGAGCCTTTTGCCTGTTGGTCGCCGTCATTTTTCCAACCTTCCGTGCCAGGCCTGCAGCATCGCCAGGGTCCGCCGCAGGATCTCCTCCGAATCACCCAGCGGCAGATCCTCCTCCTGAAGGACTGCCAGGATCTTCAAGGCCAGGTGCAATTTCTTCGCATTGTCGAGCATGTCATTCCTCCGCTACATTCATTCCTCCCGGCCCCGCTCTCACGGAGACGCCGAGAACCGATAGAGATCATGGCAGGCGGCGCAGCGGCCCGTCAGGTCGGAGAGCCGCTTGAGGGCCTGCTCACCCCGCTCGCCTGCCTGGATGCCGTCCGCCAGACCGTCGAAGTCGCGATGGACCGACATCCCCATGGCCTTGAAGGCCAGCGGGAGCTTGGCTATCAGCGCGGGCTTCACGTCAGCGGCCATCGCCATGCCGGCGGCCCTCGCCGCCTGACCGGCTCCGCTCAGGTCCCGTGAAGAGACCCCCTGCAAAACCCCGTGGACCGCCTTCAGCAACTGCCGCATTTCCGCGAGAACCAAGTCCCGTTCAGCCTCGCTCAGCGCAATCGTGGCACGGGTGTCCCTGCTGGGCACGATCTGGCCCTTCACGAAAAAATAGCCGACCGCTGCGATGGCGCCCAGCCACAGAACGAGCGATCCAACAAACCACCATTTATAGTTCATGGGTCAGGCCGCCGCATTCTTCGAATCGCGCGACCCCATGCGGACCTCCACCTTCGGCGGAACGATGAGCGACTGGTGCACCGTGCAGCCGTGGGCGACCTTCAGGAGCTTCTCCCCCTGCTCCGGCGACAGGTCCGCCGGCAGATTCAACTTGATCGCTACCGCCCCCACCCGATGGGGCTGCTCGGCGGAGGACCATTCAACATCCACCGTGAACCCCGCGCACGGAATCTGGTGCCGCGCGCAGTACCGGCCGACGAAGTACGCGACGCAGCCGCCCAGCGAGCCGACGAAGAGCTCCACGGGGCTCATCCCGGCATCGCTCCCGCCGTCCCCAACCGGCTGATCGGTCACGATCGTGTGGCGACCGCTCGTGACGTCGAACCGCGCGCCACCTTTATAGGCGATCTGCATGATCACCGCGCCTGGCTCTTCAGGAATTCCACGATGGCGGCGTTCTCCTTGTCCGTGATCGTGCGGCGGCCGATGAAGTAGGCGTAGTCCTGCATCCGGTCCACCACCTTGGACCACTCGGACGGCAGGTGCTGGCGCGGGTGCGGCGGCTCGTGGCACTGCGAGCAGAAATTGAGGTACGCCGCCGCTCCCTCGCCGGTCAGCGGGACCTTCGGCCCGGCGTTCAGTGATTGAAAGGCGCTCTGCCGGAGGTACGCCAGGATATCGCCCTTTTCCTGATCCGTCGGGACCGCCACTTGCAGCACGTGGCAACGCCGACTCCCGACGGCTTTGATCCGAAGCGACATGCGCTCCATGACGCGGGGCCATTCGTCCGCGCTGTAGGCGCCGGGGTCGGGCAGCCCATGGCACTGCGCGCAGTATGCGCCCATCAGCTTGGCGCCGCGGCTGTCCGCATTCGGAAGGACGGCCGGCTCCCTACGCGGAGGGACCCACGCGCGCATCATCTCGGCCAGCAGGCCGCGCAACTCCGCCTGATTGGGCGCAGGCCCGCACTCGATCGCATCGCCCTGGTGCGGCACCCCGAGGTGCGATCCCTGGGCAAGCGTCCCCCACGCGCCCCACGCCCCACATCCGGCGAGCGCAACAACGAAAAGCAGTTTCGTGCTCATGCCTCTCCCTTAATGTCTAGTACAGGATGTCGGCGGGCTTGCCGACCTTCGGCCAGTCCAGAGTCCGCCCCGGAAATTCCGGCCGCGGCTGGTTGTTGATGAACGCCGCCAGGTCATACGCTTCTTCATCCGTCAGCGTGTTTCCCTGGCCCAGCGGCATGTTCCGCTTGATAAAGGACGCCGCGATGCCCACGCGGGCCATGCCCGCGCCCTTGTTGTAAGACTGCGGTCCCCACACCGGCGGAGCGGCCGCATTGCCCAGCCCGTCGGCTCCGTGGCACGCGGAGCATTGCGCCCCGTACAACGCCCGCCCCTTGATCGGATCGCCCGGTCTCGTGATCGTCACCGGCGGAAACCCACGGCCCTGTAGTTGGGTCCCGGCCGGGACGCCCTTTGACATCCAGGCCAGGTAGGAGACGAGCGCGCCCATCTCACGGCTGTCGTAGGGCAGCGGCCTGCCGTTCAGGCTCCGTTCGAAGCACTCATTGATGCGAATTTCGATGGTGGTCATCCTGTCGCCGCGCGCACGGTACTCCGGCAGCACGGCATAGACGCCGACGAACGGCCCGGCCTGAGGATTTCTGCCGCCGTCGAGGTGGCAGTTTCGACAGCTCAAGGCGTTGCCGAGATAGGGTTTCGCGTGGCGCTGGGTGTCCATCACGATCTCGTAGCCATGGCGGATGGCGTCGCCTCCAGGCCCGGAGGGAATCTCATCCATACCGGGAGGGTTGAACGCCGGCGCCGCAGAGAGGTCGCCGCTCGCTACGTTCAGGGACAAGCCAAGCAGGACAGCCAGCATGACCGGCACGAACGTCCATCGAATATGCAACTTCCTCATGACGCCCCCGCTCGACGATTACGGCTTGATGTAGGCCCAGCCCTGCTCCTGCAGCTCGATGAGCCGGACGATGGCCGGCACGGCACGATCCACCTGGTCCAGGAGATCGTCGCGCGTCACTTTCATGCCCTTCATCGTGTTCGAGCAGGCGGTGTATTCGACCCCATGCTTTGCCTTGAGTTGGGCGATTTCATCGGCGAATTTCGTTTCCTTCTTGACGAACAGCTTGAGACCCGGGCCATTGGCGATCAGTTCGATCTTCACCTTCCCGGGGCCGAACTCTTCGAAAAGGTTCTTGATGTTATTGAGCGCGCCCTTCTGGACCCGTTCGTCGTCCGAGTTGAGGTGGAGAGCGACCCTATGCAGACCGTCCTTGCGCCCTTCCTCCGCCCTCGCCATCGGCCCCCACAATCCCAGAGCGAAGAGCGCTGTCATGATTCCCATCAGCACTCGCGACGTCATCACGCACTTCTTTTTGTCGGGCCCTGATGTCATGCCAACCGAAACTTATCTTCCAGCCGTCGGGAGGCGCCAGACGCCAGACTCTCTGGCATGGACCGATTCTGCCGCGCTACCAGAAGCCGTTCGGCCATCAGCCAATCTTCCAGCGCATGCCCGTGTTCGCCTCCCCGCCGCACGTAAAGTTCGTACGCCAGCCTGGTGAGCGTCTCCTTGTCGATCATCACCGGAGAGGCGGCCGTCTCTTTCGTCTTACGCGTTTTGTTTCGCATCACGCACCTCGCTTTTGGTCCGATGCCGGTATTTCGGGCTCTTGATGGTAAGGACCGGGCAGGCCGCGTGCCGCACGACATATTCCGCGACGCTCCCGAGCGCCAAATGGCTCAACCCGCGGCGGCCGTGCGTTCCCATCACGATGGCGCCCCTGTCGCCGTGGGCTTTCGCCCGCCGCATGATCACGTCGAACGGCGATCCCGTTTCGCACAGGACTTCGGCGGCAACCCCGTCGGTCTTCAACGCCACCGCCAATTCTTCGAGCCGCCGTTGTATCCGATCGCGGAGCGCCGTCTCCTCGCACACGCTGAACAGGGCGAAATCCAGCGGGTAGGCCGCGGCTTCCATCGCATGGACCAGGCACACCTTCGCGCCGAACTGCTTCGCCAGCATGGCGGCGTATTCCAGGGCTTCTTGGGCGCATTCGGAGAAATCTATTGGAACCAGCAGGCGTCTGATGATGGGCGAAGCAGGGTGTTGCGCTGCAGTGTTTGCCTCGGTCACCCGTACCGTCAGAACGGGACACGGCGCCTCCCTGACCACCGCCTCCGCGGTACTGCCGAGCAGCAGGCGATCCCAACCCGTGCGACCATGGGTCCCCAGGACGACCAGCGCCGGCATCACGTCTTCCGCCGCCTTGACGACGCACTCCGCCGGCTTTCCATACACCTGGCGGGTCTCGCACGTGATGCCGGCTTTCTCGGCGAGACGGCCCAGCTTCCCCAGTTCGCGGTCCGACTCCTCCTGCAGCTGTTTGAGAAAGAGGGTATTGACGGGAAACTCCCGGTCCAGGCCGGGCGGCCCCTCCAGCACGTTCAGGATGAGCATCCTGGCATGCAAGGCTTTCGCCAGGCCGGCCGCATAGGCATATGCCAGTTCACCGGGTCTGGAAAAATCGGTGGCCAGCAGTATCCGTCTGTCTTCGCCAACGTTCATGGCGTTCCCCCAACCTACCGCGGCCCGCCGCCTTGCTTCTCGATCTTGCGCTTCTCGTTCAGCGCGTCCGACTGCACCACGATCTTGCAATGGTCACAGATGGTTTCAGGTCCCGGCTTCCCGCAGACCATGCAATGATGCCGCTCCTCGAACGGCCGCGTTTTCTCCGACTGCTGTTCTGGCTTTTCCATGATGTGTATTCCTCCTCTCCTCAATTGGATCAGCAATGGGGATGCCAAAACCTGCCGGAGAGAGAAAAACCGAAAGTCCAGGATTGATGAGGACTTGCAAAAATTGGCGGCGTGACAGGAGCACTGGCAGGGACAATCCGCAACAGGTATGAGCTGAACGGCTGCGGAGAAAGGCTACAGCAGGTCCGCGAAGACGAACCCGTCGCGCATGTGCGCCGGCTGGTGGACCGGCACGGGCAAACCCACCGTCGCCGACCGCTTTCACAAATAATTGACAGATTAAAACTGCTGGCCTAGCCTTGTTGGCAGTCAGAGGTTCTGAGTCCCGGACGGGGAGCGATCGTGACGCAGTTGCGAACCAATTCGACGGGGCATGTGGATGATTATTCGGCGGCAACTGAACAACAGACCGAAGGAGGCTGACATGCGTCGATGTATCCGATGGGCATTCGTCCTGTTGGTGCTGACTCCAATTGCGGTAGATGCCGCTGACTCATCCGTTACCGTGAAGATGACGACATCGGAAGGCCTACTCGTACCCTTACTTCCAGAAGACCTCTCCGGTATGAGTTCCCGTCCCTTGGTGAAAACTCGGGACGTGCTCGACAAAAAGTTTGCAAAGGGCTTCTTTTATCTAAATCGAGTCAAAGCGAAGGTCGGCACTGAATTGGTAGGGGAATACGAAGTTGTGACCGTACCGTGCCGACTGACGGTCTATGAGATATCAAAGCGTCCGGGAAGCAGTCGAGAATTACGGGTTGTCGCGACCGGCTACCATGCAAAGCCTGAGAAGGCCGTATTCAGGAAAACGGTTGAGAAACTGGAGGAGAATGTGTTTTTCGTCACTGCGGAGAAGATCGCCTCCGCTGATGACTTGAACTCCCACTTACGGTATATGCAAGAGCAGGGCAATGCCATCGTGCTCAAGGGATATGGCACGAACTGGAACCTGAGTGCACTGAAATTAGAGATGGCGGGGAAAGACGCCAAGCAGAAGGAAAAGGATGACGTGTTCGAAAAAGATGCGCTTTGGCTGGTCGACCAATTGAAAAATCCCCTCTGGCTCATGTCCATACGACTTGAAACTGAATGATCCGGATCTGGAGAAAAGGGGACAGATTTATTTTCTCTGATCCGTACCGCCTTCACGTCAGATAAATAAATCTGTCCCCTTTTCTCACTTTTCTCAGAACTAGCGGCTTTCCTGCCGCGCCGGCTCGAAGCGAAAGACGGCGGGGTCGTTCACGTCCACCGTGCCTTTGACCCAGCCGAGGTCGGGCGAGCCAAAGGTCTCCACCCGTGTGAAATTCTCGATCGGTTGCCCGGTTTGCGCGTCGCGCAGCGGTTTGTCGATGCGGAAGCGGTGGGTATCTCCATGGACCAGCACCACCGGCTTGCCGAAGGCCCGGACCTCGCGCTCCAGCACGCTCAGGAACGAACGGTACGGATTGCGCTTGGCTGCGGCGCCACGGGCTTGGAAGTTCGGATTGGCATGGATGACGACCAGCACCCCGCGCATGCCGCTCTCTGAGGCGAGCTTGAAGGACTCCCGCAGCCACGCCACATCGGCCGCGTTGCGTTCTTCGTACTCGCTCTTTTGCGCGACGTTATTGTAGCTGCCCGGAACATTCAGCCCGACAAAGAGCACGCCGCCAGAAGTCCAGCGGACGTTCTCGCGGAACTTCCGATAGCGGGGATCGCCGCTCTGGCGGCTCAGCGGGAGCGTCCGTTTTCCAAGGCTCTCCGGTCCGGACGCGAAGAGTTCCCGCAGCCTGTTCAGCCGCTCGACCGGCTCGTACTTGCCGGCTTCCTCGCGCCGGCAGTCCGTCCATTCGTTGTCGCCGAAAATAAAGATCAAAGGATGCGCCACGCCTTGGAACTGCGCATGCCGTTGTTGGAAGAGCTCATCCGTGCAGGGGCTTCGTCCGCTCTTGAAATCCCCGTCGTGCACGACGAAGGCCAGCGATTGATCGGCATTGAGCCCCTCGATCAGTCCCAGGAACCACTGTTCCTCCTCGTCGGTATAGGGGACGTCGCCGAGCAGGGCGAACTGAAATAGGTCCTGCAAGGGCGGCTCTTGCCCGGGGGCGGAAGCCGAGACGCTTCCCGCCAGGATTACCGCCGCCAGGACCAGGAAACGGATCGCCGGACGGCGGCCACTCATTGGGCCTCCGTCGCCTTTCTCCAGACCCAGTAGACGGGCATGCCCAGCAGGACGATGATCAGGCCCGGCCAGGTGTACTGCGGCTTGTACCGCAGCAGCTGAATCTCGATGAACAGCGCCAGCGCGATGTAGACCGCCGGCAGGACCGGGTAGCCCCAGGTCTTATAGGAACGCGCCATGTCGGGCCGGGTCCGGCGCAACACGAAGATCCCGCCGATCGTCAGGATGTAGAACAGCAGGACCGAAAAGATCAGAAAATCGAGCAGCTGCCCGTACGTGCCCGACAGGCACAGCGCGGAGGCCCAGACCCCCTGAATCAACAGGGCCGGCGCAGGCGACAGATGGCTGTTCAACCGGCCCACGTTCGCAAAGAACAGCCGGTCCTGCGCCATGGCGTAGTAGATGCGCGCGCCGGCCAGGATCAGGCCGTTGTTGCAGCCGAAGGTGGAGATCATGACGGCCAGCGCCATGATGGCGCCGCCGGCCGGCCCGAAGGCGACCTCGGCCACGGCGGTGGCGACGCGGTCCTCCGCGGCATATTGGATGCCCCGGTCCAGGACGGTCGCGCCGTCGCGCGCGCCCGCCAGCGGCAGCACAGCGAGGTAGGCCAGGTTGGCGAGGAGATAGATCGCGATCACCAGGCCGGTGCCCAGCGCCAGCGAGCGCGGCAGGTTTCGTTCGGGGTCGCGCACCTCCCCCGCCACGAACGTCACGTTGTTCCAGGCGTCGGCGGCGAAGAGCGATCCCACCATCGCCACGGCGATCAGCGTCAGCAGGCCCACCCAGCCGGCCTCCGACCCGGCGGCGCCGGAGCCGGCCCCCCAGAACTGCCCGAAGTTCGCCGTGAGCGCCGGTGTGGTGGCGAACAGGAAGCCCAGCGCGATTACCCCCACCAGCGCGCCCATCTTGGTCAGCGTGAAAATGTTCTGCACCAGCGCGCCGACATGAATCCCGCGCAGGTTGACCCACGTCAGGACCGCGATGGAAAGGATGGCCAGCAGATTTTGGGTGTTCAGCCCGATGGTGTAGGGCCCAAGCTCCCCGAACCAGAGGTGGAAGGGCCCGAACGTGCCGAGCTGCCAGAGCCACGACGCCGACGAGAACCAGGGCGCCAGCACGCCCGTGAACTTGGCGAACGCGATTGCCACGGCGGCGATGGTGGCCGTCTGGATCACCAGCAGCTGGGTCCAGCCGTAGAGGAAGCCCCAGAGCGGCCCGAGCGCCTCGCGCAGGTACACGTACTGGCCGCCGGCCGCGGGCATCGCCGCCGCCAGCTCCCCGTAGCAGAGCGCGCCGACCACGGTCATGAAGCCCGTGATGAGCCACACGACCAGCAGGAGGCCGGGACTCTGGACCAGCCGCGCGATGTCGGCCGAGACGATGAAGATCCCCGATCCCACCATGGACCCAACGACGAGCATGGTCGCGTCGAGCAGGCCCAGGCTCCGGGGGAGCGCCGCGGAGCCGGTCTGGCGCGACTCAGCGTGCATCGGGTATAATCCCGCTGCGATGGTCAAGTTGCGCGATCACGAAAAGCTGAAGGGCCTCTGGCCCCCCGTCTTCGAAGGGCCGCACAGCTTCTGGGACAAGCACCATCCGGGCGGCGAGTGGGGCGAACTGCAGCAGGTGAAATGGGTCGTGCCGGACCGGAAGGGGGAGCTCCCGTACCTCAAGATCATCGTCCACTGGGACGAGGTGGACTTCCGGGGCGTGATGACCCACGACGACACTCCGTTCCTGAAAAAGGTCTATGAGGCGATGAAGAGCCGGGGGATCAGAAAAACGCTCGAGGAGGTCGGGGACCTGCAAGTGGACTTCTAGCGCCCGGTCATTCCTTGGGAGGTTCGGGAGACTTCTTCTTCATGTGGATCGCGTAGGCAATCACGATCCCGAGGACCGCCACCGCCACGCCAAACACGTTCCAGCCGATGACTTCCGACATGAGCCTCACCCCACAACATTGCCTTCGATCTCCTCGAGGATAACACAGGGGCCGGTGCTTGGAAACCAGAATCTTGACAGCCTTCCGGGCGGTTTCTATCCTGTGGCCATGGCGCTGATTTCGATTGCGTCCTCCAAGGCGAAACCGACCTGCGCGATCTGCGGGGCCGGGCCGGTCGAGACGGTCGTGACTCCGGCCGGACGGTTCGCGCTCTGCCCGGACCACGTCGTCAAGTTCGCCGCCCGCCGCCTGCCTCCCGAGGAATTCGCCCTGGCGATCCGGACGAAGCAGCCCCCCGCCGCCGCGTGGGAACCGGCGTCCTGCGCCCTCTGCGCGAGTCCCGCGGCCCTCGTCTTCGACGAGCCGGAAGGGCTCTTCGCCTTCTGCCAGCCGCACTTCATCCGGTACGTCCTGCGGGCCCTGCGCCCGCACGAGCATGCCCTCCTGGCAGGGCGCCTCACGCCCGACCAGTTTCTCACCCGCCTCTCCGCCAAGTATTACTTTGACGGCCAGGCCGACCAGCCGTACATCGAGGATCTCGACGACCCGGCCTACTCAGCCACGGCGCCGCTGTGGGAGTGATCGTGGACCAGCTGGCGCTGACGGACGACGTGCTGGCGCTCCGCGCCTGGCGGATGCCCGACATGGTGGTGTACCAGCACGCGGACGACGAATGGTGGCTCACCCCGCTCGACGACGCCGTCCCGCTGGTGCGCGTCAACCGCGCGGGCGCCTCGCTCCTGGCCGCCATGGACGGCCAGGCCACCGTCGGCTCGCTGCTCGAGAAGTTCGGCAACCGTGCCTGCGGCGCCGGCGGCGAGACGGGCCGCGCGTGCCTGGAGCGCTGGTCCCTCCCCCGCTACTCGCTCTGTTACTACGGCGCGGAAGTGCCGGCCCAGGACCGCGGCGAGGCCCGCTGGGGCCTGCTGCTCCTGAAGATCCGGGAGGGCTGGTCCGCTTCGACGGAGTTCGAAGGCGCGGGACATCTCGCGGATTTTCACTCGCATGACATCGCGACCCACAAGGACCACTTCGAGGTCATCGAGACCACCGTCTCGCACCTGTTCCGGGAGCCGACCGCGGCGCTTGAAGGTCTCACCTATGGGCGCCTCCTCGCCCACAATTTCCGGAAGCTCGGCTGGTGGACGCGCAAGCCCCGCACCATCGTGGAAGTCGGCGGCGGGCTCGGCTACGTGGCCCGCGAGCTCGGCAAGGGCCTCGCCCCGGAGGAGCGTGAGGGCGTCCGGTACGTCTTCCTCGACATCACGCGGCCGTTCCTGGCGTCCCAGCTTGAACTGGGCAAGGAGGGCGGCTGGCACCCGACCGGTCTGCAGGCCAACGGCGAGTTTCTCCCTTTGAAAGACGCCAGCGTGGACCTGATCGTGGACAACGAGAACATGGCCGACATGACGCCGGTCAAGCTGTCCCGGCAGGAAGCCGAGTCCGGCCGTGGGGCCACGCCGCTGCACCAGGAGGCGCTCGACTGGATCCGGCGCGCCGGGCTCTCGCTGGACAAGGACATGCCGGCGGAGTTCATCTTCAACCTGGGGCCGCTGCGCTTTCTCCGGGAAGTCTGGCGCGTGCTCAAGCCGGGCGGGCGCGCCTTCCTCGTGGAGTTCGGCATCGAGCAGGGCTGGTCGGCTCCGGTCAAGCTGCCGGGGCACACGGAGTACGAAACGCATTTCGGCCATCTCCGGCAGGCCGCGCGCTGGCTGGGCTTTCAGGAAAAATACGGCGCGCTGCCGCAATTCCTCGGGATCAAGCCCGACACGCGCGTGCTGTGCACGGGCGCCGCGTACGCGATCCGGCGGTTCTGCGAGGCGGAGGGCCGGCCGTTCGCCATCCGTGCCTATACGGAGGCGGAGTTCACGCAGACCCTCGGCGACATGCTGCCGCGGCTGCTCGGCCACCATTATCATGACATCTCGGACCCGGCCTGGTTCGGGCTGGGGGACTTCAAGGTGCTGCTGCTGGAGAAGCCCGCCGCCGCGCCGCCTCCCAAACCGCAGATCAAGGACGTGAAGGGCTTCCGCTGGGGGGGCATGCGGTGAAGGTGATGCGGACCGGGCCTGCTTCCTGTTGCGCAGCGCTGCTGCTGCTCCTCGCCGGCTGTGCCGGCGACCCACCGGTTGTCAGCGAGCCGGCCGCGCCTCCCCCTCCACAAGCACCGCCGCCGTCCCGGCCATCACCGGCTCCACGTCCGGCGCCGCCCCCGCGCCCCTCGCCGCCTCCGCAACCGCCGCCGGCCGTCGAGCAGAAAGAGAAGCCGGCCGACCGCCACGAAGAGAAGAAGAGCCCTGAGACCATCTCTGCCGACACGTATTACAACCGCGGCCTTGCCAAGGGGAAGGTCGGCGATTACCGCGACGCGCTGGCCGATTTCACGCAGGCCCTCACGCTCAAGCCCAATCACGCGGACGCCTACTACGGTCGCGGCTCCGCCAAGTGGCACCTGGGCGACTACTCCGGCGCCCTCGCTGATTTCTCAAACGCGCTCCGGCGCAACCCGAACCATGCGGAAGCCTACTATTACCGGGGGCTCGTCAAGGAGAAATTGGGCGAGACGGAAGAGGCGATCAGCGACTACCAGCAGGCGTTGACGTTGAACCCGAAACTGCCGCGGCCCAAGCTCCTCGAAACCGGGCCGTGAGATAACGGCTACGCGGTGGCGGTGCGCCAGCGCTCGAGCTGGACGAGGTTCGTGGTCGCCTTGTGCTCCGCGCAGTTCAGCCGGATCTGGCCGTCCCCGAACGGCTTGCCGACCAGCTCGCAATGGTGCGGCGCGTCGGGATTGCCGTGGACGTTGGCCCTGAAGTAGGTGCAGGTGACGCACATCTGGCTGACGGCGATCTCCTTGCGCTCCTGCAGCGTCACGATCAGCCGGACGAGCGCGCGATGCAGTTCGACCTGCTGGGCCGGCGGGAGCGTCTGGATGATCGGCACGAGTAGGTCCGTCCACTGCGACGCCTGGGCCGCCGCCGCCGCTCCCTTGGGCGTCAGACTCACGTAGAGCTTGTCCAGGACCCGCCGTCTCCGTTCCTTCCGGACGAGCCGTTTGCGGGCCAGGACCTGAATGGTCAGGCAGGCGGTCACCTTGCTCACGCCGAGATCGGCGGCAATCTCCGGCAGGGTCTTCCGCTTCTCGGGATGGTGGATCAACGACATCAGGACCTGGCCCTGCGTGGGCGTCAAGCCCCGGCCCCACGCCTCGCCCCACGCCTGCTGGCGGATGACCTTCGCGATCTTGGACAACCCGTCCGCGATCCGCGGGGCCGGAGGATGAGTCGTGAAATCGGGCTCGGGCGCTTCCTGTACGTTCATTCATCGCTCCCTATCTAAAAGTTAACGGGGAAACATTCTGAGCATTCGCTACCATAACACAGATCGCAACGTTTGAACAGTCTCGGTCAGGCCGGCGGGAAGCGCGTGATGGTGACGGGCGCGGACTCGAGCCGCGGGCCGTCCGGCGCTCGATAGCAGAGCTGGTGCCGGAGCCAGCTTGCGTCATTCCGTTGAGGAAAATCGGACCGGTAATGGGCGCCGCGCGACTCCTCCCGCGCCAGGGCCCCCGCCACGACGGTCTCCGCCAGCTCCACCAGCGACCCCAGCTCCAGCGCGGAAACGAGGTCGGTGTTGAAGGCCTTGCCGTGGTCCTCCAACCGGACGCGTTCGGCGCGAGTTTTCAACGTCCGTACCAACGATAGCGCCTCGGTCATCTTGTCCCGTTTCCGGACGAGCCCCAGGTGGAGAGCCAGCACGCGGCCGAGCTCGTCGCGCACCTGCCACGGCCGCTCCGGCCCGTCGTTCTTCAACAGGCCGGCGATCCGCGCCTGTTCGCGCTGCAGCAAGCCGGCGTCGCCCGGCGGCGGCGGCACCGACCGCGCGTACTCGGAGGCCCGCTTGCCGGCCCGCCGGCCGAAGACGATGGTCTCAAGCAGGGAGTTCCCTCCCAGCCGGTTCGCCCCGTGGATGCTGAGGCAGGCGCACTCGCCGGCCGCGTACAGGCCGGGGACCGCGGTCTCCCCCCACACGCTGGTCTTGATGCCGCCCATCACGTAGTGGGCTCCCGGCCGCACCGGGATCGGCGACTCGACGGGGTCCACGCCCGCGAAGTCCACCGCGAGCTGGCGGATCTGCGGCAGCCGCTCGGCGATCCGCTCACGGCCCAGATGGCGCAGGTCCAGCAGGATGCAGCCGTCCACGCCGCGCCCCTCGGCGATCTCCGTCCCGATCGCCAGCGAGACGGTGGAGCGCGTGGCCAGCTCCATCTGCTCCGGCGCGTAGCGCTGCATGAACCGCTCGCCCAGCGTGTTCAACAGGTAGCCGCCCTCGCCGCGCGCCCCCTCGGTGATGAGGATGCCGGTGTCCTTCAGCGTGGTCGGGTGGAACTGGATGAACTCCATGTCCATCAGCGGCGCGCCGGCCCGGTAGGCCATGCTCATGCCGTCCCCAGTGTTGATGACGGCGTTGGTGCTGGTGAGATAGATGCGGCTGCAGCCGCCGGTGGCCAGGATGACGGCCTTGGCCCCGATGGCGCGCAGGCCGCCGTTCAGGATGTCCCACGCGACGACCCCTCGGCAGGCGCCGTCCTCGACGATGAGGGCCGTGACATACCATTCCTCGTAGACGAACACCTGCCGCTTCAGGAGCTGCTCGTACATGGCGTGCAGGAGCGCGTGGCCGGTGCGGTCCGCGGCGTAGCAGGTGCGCGGGAAGCCGGCGCCGCCGAATGGGCGCTGCGCGATCCGCCCCTGCGCGTCCCGGCTGAAGATCACGCCCATGCGCTCCAGCTCGCGGATGTCGTCGGGCGCCTCGCGGCACATCGCCTCGATGGCGTCCTGGTCGCCGAGCCACAGGCCGCCCTTCGCGGTGTCGTAGGCGTGCTTCTCCCAGGAGTCGTCCGCGCCCAGGGCCGCGTTGATGCCGCCCTGCGCCGCGACGGAGTGGCTGCGCACGGGATGCACCTTGGAAATGACGGCGACGTCGAGCCCGGCGGGATCGGATTGCGCCGCCACGGCCGCCCGCATGCCGGCCAGGCCGGCGCCGACGATCAGAATATCGTGGATGGTGTCCGGAGCGCCTTTCATATGCGGCACATGATTACCCTACCCGCCACCCTCTTGGCAAACGAATCCGGCCGTGATAATCTTCGAGAGTGAGCATACCTGCCATCCATTTATGATGCAGCCCTTCCCCTCCACCGACCAGTTCGTCCACCGGCACCTCGGCCCGACGGACGCCGACATCCAGGAGATGCTGGCGACCCTCGGCCTGCAATCGCTCGACGCCCTGACCGACGCGACCGTGCCGGAGGAGATCCGGATGCGCAAGCCCGTGGCGCTCGACCCCAGCATGGGCGAGCACGACGCCCTCGCGAAGCTGCGCGTCCTGCACGACCGCAACCAGGTCTTCCGCTCGTTCATCGGCATGGGCTACTACGACTGCATCACCCCGCCCGTCATCCAGCGGAACATCCTGGAAAATCCCGGCTGGTACACGCAGTACACGCCCTACCAGGCGGAGATCGCGCAGGGGCGGCTGGAGGCCCTGCTGAACTACCAGACCATGGTCGCCGACCTGACCGGCCTGCCGCTCGCCAACGCGTCGCTGCTGGACGAGGGGACGGCGGCGGCCGAGGCCATGATGATGTGCCTGCGCGTCATGGGCGGCGAGAAGAAGGGCTTCTTCGTCGCGCAGGACTGCCATCCCCAGACCATCGCGGTGATGCAGACGCGCGCCGAGCCTTTTGGAATCGCCCTGCACGTCGGCGCGGCCGAGGCGATTGATTTTCAGCGCGGGGACCTCTTCGGCGTCCTGCTGCAGTACCCCGCGACGGACGGCGCCGTCCGCGACTACACCGACGTGATCGCGCGGGCCCACGCGGCCGGCGCGCTGGCCGTGGTCGCGACCGACCTCCTCGCGCTGACGCTGCTGCGCCCGCCGGGCGAGTTCGGCGCGGACATCGCGGTCGGGTCGAGCCAGCGCTTCGGCGTGCCGCTCGGCTTCGGGGGGCCGCACGCCGCGTTCCTCACGACGAAGGACGAGTACAAGCGCCAGATGCCGGGCCGCATCGTCGGCGTCTCGAAGGACGCCGCCGGCAAGCCGGCCTTCCGCCTCTCCCTGCAGACGCGCGAGCAGCACATCCGCCGCGACAAGGCGACGAGCAACATCTGCACGGCGCAGGTGCTGCTGGCCGTGATGGCCGGCATGTACGCGGTGTACCACGGCCCCGAGGGGCTGAAGCGGATCGCCCAACGCGTGCACGGGCTCGCGGCCACGCTCGCGGAAGGGTTGAGCCGGCTGGGCTGCCGCGTCGGCGGCGAGCCGTTCTTCGACACGGTCCGCGTGCTGCCGAACGGCCGGCCCGCCGAGCAGCTCCTCCAATCGGCGGCCGACCGCCGCATCAACCTCCGGCGGTTCGACGACGGCGCGCTCGGCATCTCGCTCGACGAGATCACGACGGTCGCGGAGGTCCAGGCGCTCTTCGACATCTTCGCCGGCGGGCAGCCCGTGCCCTTCACGGTCTCGGACCTGGCCGGCCAGGCGAACCTCGGCTACCCGCCGGCGCTGGCGCGCACCGGCAAATACCTGACGCACGAAATCTTCAACCGGTACCACTCCGAGCACGAGATGCTCCGCTACATCCACCGCCTGCAGGCACGGGACCTCTCGCTGGCCCACTCGATGATCCCGTTGGGCTCCTGCACGATGAAACTCAACGGCACCGCGGAGATGATCCCGGTCACCTGGAAGGGCTTCGGCCGCATCCACCCCTTCGCGCCGGCCGAGCAGACGCGCGGGTACGCGGAGCTCTTCATGCAGCTCGAGGGTTGGCTGGCGGAGCTGACGGGCTTCTCGGCCGTGTCGCTCCAGCCGAACGCCGGCTCGCAGGGCGAGTACGCCGGCCTGATGGTCATCCGGGCCTATCACAAGTCGCGCGGCGACGGGCAGCGCGACGTCTGTCTGATTCCGGTATCGGCCCACGGCACCAACCCGGCCAGCGCGGCCATGGCCGGCATGACGGTGGTCCCCGTGGCCTGCGACGACCGCGGCAACATCGATCTCGCCGACCTCGAGGCCAAGGCGACGGCGCACCGGGACAAGCTGGCCGCGCTGATGATCACCTACCCCTCGACGCACGGCGTGTTCGAGGAGGGCGTGAAGCGCGTCTGCCGGATCGTGCACGACCACGGCGGCCAGGTCTACATGGACGGCGCCAACATGAACGCCCAGGTCGGGCTGTGCCGGCCGGGCGACATCGGGGCCGACGTGTGCCACCTCAACCTGCACAAGACGTTCTGCATCCCGCACGGCGGCGGCGGGCCCGGCATGGGGCCGATCGGCGTCTCGGCGCACCTCGCGCCGTTTCTGCCGGGGCACCCGGTGACGCACCTGGGCGGCAAGCAGTCCATCGGGCCGATCTCCGCCGCGCCCTACGGCAGCCCGAGCATCCTGACGATCTCGTGGGTCTATATCGCGCTGATGGGCGGCGACGGGTTGACCAAGGCGACGCAGGTGGCGATCCTGAACGCCAACTACATGGCGAAGCGGCTGGAGAAGCACTTCCCGGTGCTCTACACGGGCAAGCAGGGGTTCGTCGCGCACGAGTTCATCCTCGACCTGCGGGCCTTCAAGGAGAGCGCGGGCGTCGAGGTGATGGACGTGGCCAAGCGGCTGATGGACTACGGGTTCCACGCGCCGACGGTGTCCTGGCCGGTGCCCGGCACGCTCATGATCGAGCCGACGGAGAGCGAGTCGAAGGTCGAATTGGACCGCTACTGCGACGCGCTGATCGCGATCCGTGGGGAGATTCAGGAGATCGTCGAGGGGCGCATGCCGCGCGACAACAACGCGCTCAAGAACGCGCCGCACACGGCCGCGGCCGTCACGGCCGCGGACTGGAAGCATCCCTACAGCCGCGAGCAGGCGGCGTTCCCCGCGCCCTGGGTGCGCGACTCCAAGTTCTGGCCCGCCGTCGCCCGCATCGACGACGCCTACGGCGACCGCAACCTCATCTGCACCTGCCCGCCGATGGAGAGCTACTCGTCTTAGAGAGCCGGTCTATCCCTGCTGGAGTTTGGAACGGACTAAATCGCTGAGTTGTTTGCCGTCGACGGGCTGGCCGGCGAGTTTGGCCTGCGCGGCCTTCATGACCTTGCCCATGTCCTTCATGCCTGCCGCGTCGGTTTCCTTGATGGCGCCCTCGACGATCTGGACGATCTCATCTTGCGAGAGCGCCTTCGGCAGGTAGGCTTGGATGATCGCGACCTCTTTCAGCTCCTTGTCGGCCAGGTCCTGCCGCTTGCCCTGCTGATACTGCTCCGCCGCTTCCTTTCGCTGCTTGACCAGCGTCAGCAGGACCCGGCTCATCTCGGCCTCGTCCAAGGCCTTCTTCAGCTCGATCTCTTTGTTCTGCAGGGCCGCCTTGACCATGCGGATGGCATCCATGCGGAGCTGATCCCGGGCCTTCATGGCCAGCTTCAGATCGTCGGACAGGCGATCGGTCAACGACATGGCATGCTCACTTTCCGAAGAGCCCCTTGACGCCCTCCATGGCTTTGGAGCCGGCGTCGCCTGCTCCGCTTCCGATGCTCTTGGCCGCCTCGCCCACCGCCTCGGCGCCCTGCTGCAGGGCTTTGCCGGAGCCCGTCACCGCCTGCATGACCGACTTGTTGATCGCCGCGAACACCTCCGACGAGGCCTTCCCCATGGTCGTCCCTCCCGACTCCTTCCCGATGTCCTTGAGGTGGATGTCCGGCAGGGAGACCGTGAGGGTCTTGCCTTTGAACATGGTGGCGCTGGCGTTGACCTGGGCGTTCTTCAGGATGAAATGGTTGATCTGGACTTTTTTCTGTCCGGGCTCCTTCTTTTCCGCCTTCGGCTCGGCGCCGCCCGGCGCGCCCGCCTTTTTGGCGAAGGCGGCGACGTTCTCCTGGATCTTGTTGAGGTTGCTGCCCGACCCGCTTGCCTCGTAGGTGATCTCGGGCGCGTCGATCAGGATTTCCTCGATGACGAGCTTGTCCGTCAGGGCCGACTTCAGGTCCACCTTGACCCTGGCGTCCCCGAGTTTGAACGCGCGCTCGGTCTGAAAGCCCGGCGGATTGCCGACCAGCAGCCCCTTGAGCCGCCCCTCGCCGGAGAGCAGCGACAGGTCCACACTCTCTAGCGTGAGCGACGTCCCGGTGATCTCCGGGCCCACGGTCTCCACCCCCGCCTTGATCATCTTGTCCAGGTTGGAGGTGACCACGGCCACCGCAATGATGAAGAGCACCACAAGGACCAGGCCGATTTTCAGAAGAGTCTTCATGACCGCTCCTCCTCTCCGATGTTCTCGCCGAGGAATTGTAAATAGACGGACTGCAGGCCGACGATCGTCTTCGCGTCCCGGATGACGCCTTCCCGGATCATGGCGATGGTGCGCGCCAGCGGGAACTCCGCGATCTCCAGCACTTCGTCATGGCCCAGGTCCTGTTTGCCCTTCTGCAGCTGCGTCGCCTTGTAGATGTGGATCACCTCGTCGGTGAAGCCCGGCGTCGTGTAGGCGCTCGTGACGTGCTCGAGCGCGCCCGCCCTGACGCCGATCTCCTCCTCCATCTCGCGATTGGCGCACTCCTTGGGATCTTCGCCGGGATGCAGCTTGCCGGCCGGAATCTCGTAGATGTAGCCGCCGACCGCGTGCCGGTACTGCCGGATCAGGATCACGGTCTGATCGTCCTTCATCGGCACCACCGCCGCCGCGCCGGGATGGTGGATGACTTCCAGCTCCACAGTGGCCCCGTTGGGCAGCGTCACGGTCTCAAGGTTCAGGTCCACGATCCGGCCCTTGAAAATGTTCCTGTTCATCCCGCCTTCCTTTTATAGAAGGGCAGTTTCACCGCCACGGCCTGGTGCGGGCGGCCCCGGATGTCGACCTGGAACTGCGCGCCGGGCTCGCCGAACTTTGGCTGGACGTAGCCCAGCCCGATGCCCTTCTGCAAGCGCGGCGAGAAGTTGCCGCTCGTGACGACGCCGATCTCCCGCCCGTCCGCGAGGATTTTCATCCCGTGGCGGGGCACGCCCTTCTGGAGCAGCTCGAACGCCGCCAGCTTCTTCGCCGGGCCCTTCTCCTTTTGCTCGAGCAGAACCTGGCTGCCGACGAACTCGCCCTTCGTGAAGTCCACCGCGAAGGCCGCGCCCGCTTCCAGCGGCGTGGTCTGCTCGTCGATGTCGTTGCCGTACAGAAGATAGCCCACCTCCAGCCGCAGCAGGTCGCGCGAGCCCAGCCCGCAGGCCTTGATGCCGGCCTTTTCGCCGGCTTTCACGAGGCCCTCCCAGAGGGCCACGGCCTTGTGCGACGGGACGTAGAACTCGTAGCCGACCTCGCCGGTGTAACCGGTCCGCGACACGACCCCCTGCGCGCCCAGCACGTCGGTTTCCACACACTGCCTCGGCTTGAGGCGGTCGGCCGCCGCGGGACAGAGCGCGCGCAGTATCTCCTGGGATTGCGGCCCCTGCAGCGCGATCTGGGCCATCTCGTCGCTCTCGTCGCTGAGGCGGATGTCCCCCTGCGAAGCCTTCTGGAAGAGCCAGGAGACGATCTTGTCGCGGTTCGAGGCGTTGACGCAGACGAGGAACCGCGTCGCGCCCAGCCGGTAGATAAAAATGTCGTCCTTGATGCCGCCAGCGGGATTGCAGACCATCGAATACTGGGCCTCCCCGACCGCCAGCCTGGCCACGTTGTTGGTCGTGACGCGCTGGAGGAAGGCCTCCGCTTCGCGGCCCTCGGCGGTCACCCGGCCCATGTGGCTCACGTCGAAGAGCCCCGCCGCCATCCGCACCGCCTGGTACTCCTCGACCACGCCGCCGTACTGGATCGGCATCTCCCAGCCGGCGAAGTCCACGAGCTTGCCGCCCGCTTGCTGATGCTGCGTGAACAGAGGCGTTCGCTTCACGGATGTTTCTCCAGGGTAGAATGCCACTCTAACAGAGCCGTCTTTTTATTAAAAGACCGCGGCTTGAACTCCCACGCCGGCCTCGGTATGGTGGCTTGGGAGGCCTATGACCTATCCCCAGTTGATGCAGCTGGCCAACGCCTTCAGCGAGTCCCAGGTTCTCCTGGCGGCCAACGACCTGGACCTGTTCACCGCCGTCGGAACGGGCGGGCACACCGCCGTCGGGATCGCGAAACGCTGCAAGGCCGACCCGGAAGGCATGCTTCTGCTGCTCAACGCTCTGACGGGGTTGGGATTGCTGTCGCGACGCGGTACGCACTACCACAACACGCCCCTCGGACGGCGCTACCTTGACCGCCGGAGCCCGACGTCCATCTCGAACTTATTGTGGCTCCTCGGCCATCACTGGCACGACTGGACGAACCTGC
>SCTG01000137.1 GCA_004298335.1 Nitrospirota bacterium | reverse complement strand
GCGTAACATTTTGATGACGCGCGTGTCTAATAAGTCGTGCAACTTGAACAGCAGGGCGAAACTGCGTGTGCCTCGGCGAGCTGAAATAACAGGCGTTTTGCCTTTATTTCCAATCATCTAAAGTGCATTGCCGTCTCTGTCGCGAATATGGGAGAATGGGTTGCTAACCTATGCTTAAACTGGCCCTCCTGGACATCGGCAGCAACTCCATCCATATGATCCTGACCGAAATTCAGCCCGACTTCTCGTACAAGATCCTTGACCGGTTCAAGGACGTGACCCGGCTGGGGGAGGAGACCTTCAAATCCGGCCAGTTGTCTCCCGACGCCCTGGCCAGAGGGACCGACGTCGTCAAGAACCTCGCCACGCTGACCCGGAACCGCGGCTTTACCCGGATCGAGGCGGTGGCCACCAGCGCCGTCCGCGAGGCCTCCAATGGAGGCCAGCTCATCGAGGCCATCGAGCAGCAAACCGGCATCCGCGTGCGCGTGGTGACCGGGCAGGAAGAGGCCCGTTTGATCTACCTGGGCGTCCGGCAGAGCATGGACTTCGGAGACCGGAACGTCCTGATCGCGGATGTCGGCGGCGGCTCGGTGGAACTGATCGTGGGAAACCGGAACAAGCTCCTGCATGCCGCCAGCCTGAAACTCGGCGCGATCCGGCTGAAAGACCTCTATCTCCGGCCAGACACCACGCCATCCGCCGGCCGCCTCGAACGGCTCAAGGAGGCGGTGGAGGCCCAACTAAAGGCGGTTCTCCCGCGCTTTAAAAAGGTGGGCTTCGACGACTTCGTCGGTACCTCCGGCATGATTGGAAATCTGGCCGAGATCATGCACCTGCACAAGACGGATCGGCCGATCCCGCAGCTCAACATGGCCCGCTTCTCATTCAAGGACGTGGCCGCGGCGGAAAAGCTCCTCGTCAAGACCCCGCTGAAGCAGCGGCACGAAATTCCTGGCGTGGACCCCAAACGCGCCGACGTGCTGGTGCCGGCCATCATCGTGCTCAGGGCCCTGATGGAACGGCTCGACATCGACGAGATCACCATCAGCGACAAGGCCATCCGCGAGGGGCTGCTGCACGACTTCATCGAGCGGCACCGCGAGGGCATCCAGGCGGAGCAGGAGATCCCGAACGTCCGCCGGCGCGACGTCCTCCGGCTGGCCCGGAAATGCCAGTACGATCCCGTCCATACCCACCATGTCGCCAGGCTCTGCCTGCAGATCTTCGACCAGACCGCCTCGGCGCACAAGCTGGGGGAGCGGGCGCGCGAATGGCTGGAATACGCCGCCATCCTGCACGATGTCGGCTACCTGATCAATTCCCGGCAGCACCACAAGCATTCCTACTATTTAATTAAAAACTGCGATCTGGTAGGATTCACCGCGGACGAAATCGAGCTGATCGCCAACATCGCCCGGTACCACCGCAAGGCGATCCCTGAGGACGACCACCGGACCCTCAAGGATCTTCCCCCGGACCTCCGTGACACACTCACCGTGTTGGGAGGCATCCTGCGCGTCGGAGACGCGCTGGACCGGAGTCACTTCGGCGTCGTGCAGTCCGTCCGGTGCGCGGTGTCCTCGGAGGCGGTGGACATCAGCCTGACCGCCACCGATGAGGCGGCGCTGGAGATCTGGGCGGCGCGCGAGCGGACCGACCTGCTGGGCCAGGGGTTGAAACGGACGATACGGTTTACGCAGACGGCCGCCACGGAAGAGTCGGACGCATGACCTCCCCGATCATCAAATCCCCCTACCTGGCCGCCCATCCCTATCCGGGCAAGCTCATCGTCGTCGAGGGCATCGACGGGTCCGGCAAGAGCACCCAGCTCAGCCTGCTACGCAAGTGGCTGGAGTCCAAGGGGTCCAACATTTTTTTCACCGAATGGAATTCCTCCGCGCTGGTGAAAGAGACGACCAAGCGGGGCAAAAAGACCAAAATCCTGACGCCCATGACGTTCAGCCTCCTGCACGCCACCGATTTCGCCAACCGCCTGTACCACCAGATCCTGCCCCCGCTCAAGGCCGGCATGATCGTCCTCGCGGACCGGTACATGTACACCGCCTTCGCGCGAGACGCCGTGCGCGGGGTCTCGCACAGCTGGGTGCGCCAGCTGTACAGCTTCGCCATCAAGCCCGACATCGCATTCTACTTCCGGGTGCCGATCGAAGTCTCCTTGAGCCGGCTGCTCACCGGCACGCGCGCGGAATTGAAATACTATGAAGCCGGGATGGATCTCGGCCTCAGCCAGAACCTGGTGGAAAGCTTTAAAATCTTCCAGTCCAGGACACTGTCGGAATACGACAAGATCGTGGATGAATTCGGGCTGACCGTGATGGACGCGACCCTCGAAATCGACGAGCAGCAGGAGCAGGTCCGCGACATCGTGTCAAAGGCGCTGGCCACGTACAAGCCGAAACGGGGAACACATGCAAAACGAGAAGAGGTATTTTGGCGAAGGTTTGCCATACCTGAGTCTGAAGGGGCTCAAGGGGAAACTGATCGCCATTGAGGGCCCGGACGGCGTCGGGCGCTCGACCCATATCGAATCGCTCCAGGAATGGCTGGAGGTGCAGGGCTACGGGGTCCTCACCACCGGCTGGACCCGCTCGGAGCTCATGTCCAAGACCATCGCGAGCGCCAAGCAGGGCAACATCCTGGACCCCTGGAGCTACAGCCTGCTCTACGCCACGGACTTCGCCGACCGGCTGGAGCACCAGATCATCCCCGCCCTGCGCTCGGGCTTCGTGGTCCTGGCCGACCGGTACATCTACACCGCCTTCGCGCGCAACACCGTCCGCGGCTGCGACCGCCAGTGGATCCGCGACGTCTTCGGTTTCGCGGTCGTGCCCGATCTCGTCTGCTACCTGCGGATCGACGTGGACACGCTGGCCCTGCGGGTGATTGAAACCAAGGGCATGAACTACTGGGAGTCCGGCATGGACATGCGGCTGGGCGCCGACCTGTACGACAGCTTCAAGAAGTACCAGGGGCTCATCATCGAGGAGTTCGACAAACTGGCCGAGGAGTTCAGCTTCCAGGTGGTGGATGCCCGGCGCCCACCGGAAGAGATTCAGGAGGCGTTGCGCGCCCGCGTCCTGCCGGTCCTCAAAGAGGGCCGCACCAAGCGCATCAACAAAGCCGACGCCGATAAAGTCGCCGCCGAAAAGGCCGCGCTGGAAAAAGCCACCGTGCTCTCCGTGGAGAAACCCACCGAAAAAGCCGCGGACAAGTCGCCCGAGCCCACCGCCAAGGAATCCGCTACCACCGCATAAGCGATAAGGGAACTGACCCCCTTCTGCCAGGGTCTGTCCCCCGTCAGAAAAATCTTTTTTACCTTTTCCTTCCCCGCCGTGTCTCATTGACAAAGACGGCTGATCAACCTATTCTCGGCCAGGCGGAGGTGGTATGGACCAGGAACTCGTCCAGTATCTTGGGGAGCGATTTGACAGGCAGGAGCAACGGTTCAATGCCCGCTTCGAAGAAGTGAACACGCGACTGGATGAACGGATCGAAGAGGTCAAACGCCACACCGGCATCCTGGTCGAAGGGCTCCGCCAGGAGATTCACCACGTGGCCGAAGGCCTATTGATGCATATCGAGGTCCGGCACAGAGAGGACCGAGACTATTTCGACCGCAAGTTCGAAGACACCCAAGCCCTCACCCGCAGTTCCTACGACCATCTCCAACAGCAACAGGACCAGACCCGCCAGCGCGTCGAGAACCTCGAACGGAAGTCACCGAACTAAGCTGCCTACCATCTAATAAGCGCCGTGCCCCAGGTGAGGCCGCCGCCGATCGTGCCCAGCAGGACAAAATCGCCGGACTTGACCCTGCCCGCGCGCACCGCCGCGTCCAGCGTCAGCGGGAGCGAGGACGAAGACGTGTTCCCATACCGCTCGATCAGGCTGAACGTCCGATCCTCCGGAATGCCCAGCCGCTCCACCACCTTGTCCAGCAACCGCCCGTTGGCCTGATGGAAGATAAAGCAGCCGACGTCCCGGACCGCCAACCCGTGCTCCTTCAGCGTCTCGGTCACGGCCGTCTCCAGCCGGCGCACCGCGATCCGGAACAGGCTGGGGCCGCGCATGTGAATCGCGTGCAGCCCCTCGGCTACCGTCTTGTCGGATGCGGGCAGGCGCGATCCGCCGGCCGGAATCGTGATCAGGTCCGCGCGCGCGCCGTCCGCATGCAGCCCGACCGACAAAATCCCGCGATGTTCATCGCCCGCGGCCAGGACAGCAGCGCCCGCTCCGTCGCCGAAGAGAATTGCCGTGTTTCCGTCCTCGAAATTCAGATAGCGCGACTTCACCTCGGCCGCGGCCACCAGCACCAGGCCGGCCTGTCCCAGCCGGATCATGAGATCTCCGACCGACAACGCGTAGAGAAATCCCGAACAGGACGCGGCCAGATCGAAGGCGAACGCCCGCTTGGCGCCCAACATGCGCTGCACATGGCAGGCCGCCGACGGCATGAGGGTGTCCGGCGACGTCGTGGAGAGAATGATCGCATCGAGCGCCGAGGCCTGCATGCCCGCCGCGTCGAGCGCGGCCGTCGCGCCCCGGAGAATCAGGTCCGACGTGGCCTCGTCCGGCGCCGCCCACCGGCGTTCCTTGATGCCGGTCCGCCGATAGATCGCGGCGGGAGTCACGCCGGTCAGAACGGCCAGCTCGTCATTGGTGACAACGCGGGCCGGAACGTATCCGCCCGTCCCGACCATGCGCGATCGTGGAACCATGGCGCGGATTATAGGAACCATCCGCCCGGAGTGTCAATTTGCTTGAATTTCGACCGGTTATTGACTACAATCCATCTCCTATGCGGATAAGTCCCTACAAGTTTCTGGCGCTGCTCCTCGTCATCGGTCTCCTGGCCGGGTGCTCGAGCGCCAGCAAAGCCAAGCCGGACGCCACGGCCAAGAAGCCCGTGACCGACGCCGACGAGCAGGTCCTCAAAAGCGATCCGCTTGAGCGCAACTATGACCCGCACGTCATCATGAAACGCGCCGAGGCATTTTTCGAGAAGGAAGACTACGCCGAGGCCGCCGTGGAATATCAGCACTTCCTCGATCTCCACCGGTCTCATATGCTCGCGCCCTACGCCCAATACCGCCTGGGCCTGAGCCATTACAAGCAAGTCACGACAAAGGACCGGGACCCTGAGCATGTCCGCCTGACCGGTGAAGCGATGGAAAAATTACTGAAAGACTACCCGGGCAGCGCGTACGAACTGGATGCCAAAGCCAAGATCAAGGAAGGCCGGTCGCACACCGCCGAATATGAACTGTACGTGGGCAAGCATTACTACCGCCAGACCGCCTACCTGGCGGCCCTGCACCGGTTCGAACGAGTCGTCACCCTCTATCCCGACTCCGACATCTCGGCTGAAGCGCTGTACTATCTGGCGAAGACGTATAAGGACCTCGGCGCCCCCGAGCGGGCGGTGGAACACCTGAACATGCTGCTGACCCAATATCCCAAATCCCAGATCCGCAAAGAGGGACAGCTGCTCCTGGCCTCCATCAGCGGAAAGTCCTTCAAGGACGTGGCGGCCGCCACGAACGGAGCCGTTGCCACGTCCAAACCCGCCGCAATCCCTCCGCCCTTGCCGGGCGTGCCCAAGGCGCGCTCGTTGACCGGAAGGCCGGCCGAACTTCCCCCGTCCGACTCGAACGGAGCCGGGCCTCAAGTCGTCACCTGCGGCCTGAACGTCAGCTGCTAGCGTTTTCCCCTTCCCGCGGAAAAACATCCGCTAAAAGTCGAATACTACAAGTTTTTCGTTGATCTTCTCTTTCTGCCCTCTTGCCCGGCGCAAGACGTCTGTGCTTTCTTACAGAACAGGACGAAATGGACCCGGCAGATTAAGGAGGATGCGATGACCACATTCAAACCGGCCGCCGGTTCAGTTGCCCTGCTCATCGGCACCCGCAAGGGCGCGTGGCTGTATCGCGGCGATGCGGCACGCAGGACCTGGCGGGTCGACGGACCGCACTTTCTCGGCCACATCGTCAATCACCTCGTGCTCGACCCGCGTGACCGGCGGACGCTCCTGGCAGCAGCGAAAACCGGGCACCTCGGTCCGACCGTCTTTCGCTCCACGGATCTCGGCCGTACCTGGAAAGAAGCGAAAATCCCGCCGGCGTTTCCTAAAGTACCGGAAGGACAGAAAGGCCGGGTCGTGGATCACACGTTCTGGCTCACGCCTGGCCACGCGAACGAGCCGAACGTGTGGTACGCAGGGACCTCGCCGCAGGGCCTCTTCCGCTCCGACGACGGAGGCGTCACGTGGGCGCCGTTCTCCGGCATCAATGACGATCCGCAGTACCGGACATGGATGGGCAGCGTGCAGGACGGCACGCCGGACGGACCGAAACTGCACTCGATCATCGTCGACCCGCGCGATCCCTCCCACCTCTACTTCGCCATGTCGGGCGGCGGTGTCCATGAATCGGTCGACGGCGGCCGAACCTTTGCGCCCATCGTGAAAGGGATGGACGTGGTGCAGGGTTTCGACGCGGCCACGGTCACCTTCCACGACCCCCATTGCGTCCGGCTCTGTCCCAGCAACCCGGACCGGTTGTACCAACAGAATCACTGCGGCATCTACCGGCTCGATCGGCCGTCGAAGGAATGGGTACGCATCGGCAAGAACATGCCGAAACGCGTCGGCGACATCGGCTTTCCGATGGTGGCGCACCCGCGCGATGCGAAAACCGCGTGGGTGTTCCCAATGGACGGAGGCTCCGTCTGGCCGCGCGTCAGCCCGGGGGGCAAACCGTCCGTCTATGTGACCAGGAACGCCGGCCAAAGCTGGGTCCGACAGGATAAAGGCTTTCCGAAAGCGCAAGCCTGGTGGACCGTCAAACGTCAGGCAATGACGGCGGATGCTCATGAGCCGGTCGGTCTGTACTTCGGCACGACCAGCGGGGAGCTGTGGGGCAGTCGCACCGGCGGGGCGGGTTGGACCTGTCTTGCGAGAAATCTTCCCGAGATTTATTCCGTTGAAGCGGCGGAATTGCGACCGTGACGGTACACATTCCCAGCCCGCTCCGTTCCTATACCGCACAACAGGCCGAAGTGGCGATCGCGGGCTCAACCCTTGCGGAAGTCCTTGGAACGCTCGATCGGCAGTTCCCCGGATTCCGCTTTCGCATCATCACCGAGCAGGACACGATTCGACAGCACATCAGGATCTTCGTCAATGAGGAACAGGCACCGAACCTGACCGTCCCGCTTCGACCTGACGACCAGGTCTATATCATCTGCGCGCTGAGCGGAGGGTAACAGCAGACGCGACCTTTTCCCGAATGGCGCGGGCAATGAAGTTTCGGAGCCGGTCCCCGATCGCGCCCAGCAAACCCTGGTAGGTCGTGTGTCCTTTCAGGACGTCGGCGTAGAGATGAACGCTGGCAGGCCGGCGGCGCAGCGCTCCATGGACCAGCAGGGGAAACGTGTACACCGCCCACGCCAGGCTGGCCGCCGCGCGGAATTCGGGATAGAGCTCGCCGGCCACCTGGACATCGTAGGTTCGCAGGTCCGCCGTCCGTTCCTGCAGGTGGTCCGCGATCGCCCCCGCCGCCATGCGCCCGCTCGCGACGGCATAGTATATCCCTTCCCCCAGCATCGGATCCACCAGGTGCGCCGCGTCCCCCACCAGCAGCGCCCGCGAGGTCGTCAGCGGAAGCCGCTCAGTCGCCTTGCCGGCGTAGAGCGGAATCGGGTGGCCGAGGCCGTCCGGGACTGCCAGCCCGTCGAGCGCAGGCTCCGTCTTCACAAACCCCTGATAAACCGCTCTCGGATTCCGGCGCGTCCCCTGAAATCCGCCGATACCGATCGAGAGCCGTCCCTCTTTCGGGAAGACCCAGCCATAGCCGCCGGCAACCGCCCCCAGATCAAGCACGATCGTCCCGGCACCCAGGCTGGATATCGCCCCCTTCAGCGGAACCTCTCCTTCCAGAGCGCCCACCATGCGCCCCCGCCGCTCGGGAAACAGCGTCCTAGCGACCAGGCTGTTCGCGCCATCCGCGCCCACCACAACCTTGGCGCAATACCGCCCCTGCTGCGTTTCCACCTCGACCCGATCCGCATGCTCGCGCACCGTCACCGCACGTTCGTTCTCGCGAACCGACGCGCCGGCCTCCCGCGCCTGCCGAACGAGATGCGCGTCGAATCGGTCCCGCATGACCATGTACGCGATCGGCTCTGGAGAAAAACTTTCGAAGGGCTCGGCTCCCGCGTACTGGAAACGGACGCGATGAATGGTCTCTTCGACGACGGCGTGATAGTCCGGCTCCAGGAGCCGGTCGGTGCGGGCCGACAGCGCGCCCCCGCACACCTTGTAGCGGGGATGCGTCTTCCATTCCAGCCCAAGAACGGACAGGCCGGCGCGCGCCAGGTGCGTCGCGACGGTGGCGCCGCCCGGGCCCATGCCAACGACGATCACGTCATGCATCACGGGAAAAGGCGCGTCCCTGTGGAAAGAAGCCCGTCTTGGCAGGCGCAGGGCGGGTGGGTGCGACAACGCCTGGGGTGGGCGGGTGTGATCATATTATTGTCCGATGTACCAGCCGATGCCGTGCTGTTCGAGCGTGCTGGTGAGAAGGGTCAGCGAATTGGTGTAGATCAGCACGCCGACCAGCACGAGAAAAATGCCGCTGGCGACGGAGATGCCGTACATGTACCCCCGGAGCTTCTTGAAGTAGTTCAGGAAGGAATCCACGGCGAGCGCCGTGATGAAGAGCGGGAGACCGATGCCCAGCGAATAACTGGCGAGGAGCTTCACCCCCGTCAGCATGGAATCGGTGGTGCTGGCGTAGACGAGGATCGTGCCCAGGATCGGGCCGACGCACGGCGTCCAGCCCGCGGCGAAGGCCACGCCGACGAGGACCGACCCGACGTAGCCGGCCGGACGGCTCTTGAGATGGACCCGCATCTCGTTCATCAGGAATTTGATCTTCAGCACGCCCATCACGTAGAGGCCGAACAGCACGATCAGCGCCCCGCCCAGCTTGCGGATGAAATCCTGGTAGGTGGTCAGCAGTTGCCCGACCAGGCTGGCCGACGCCCCGAAGGCGATAAACACGGATGAGAAGCCGGCGATGAAGAGCAGCGAGTTCACGATGATGACGCCGCGCACCCGCGCCCGTTCCGTCTCGCTCGTCAGCTCCTCCAGCGTGAGTCCCGTGATGTAGGTGATGTAGGACGGCACCAGCGGCAGGACGCAGGGCGAGACGAAAGACAGCAGTCCGGCGGCGAAGGCGATAAAGAGCGACACGTCAGGTCCTTGCGCGAACATCGCTCAGCGTATCCTCAAGAGTTTCTGTATGCCGTCCCGCTCCTCGGGGTCCTGCCAGTCGCGCGCCCCGAAGACCTGGTGTGTGATCACCCCCTGGCGGTCGACCAGAAACGTATGCGGCAGGGTCCGTACCCCGTACAGGCGCATCACCACGGCATCCGGATCGTGCGCGATCGTGAAGCTCAACCCCAGGGCGTCCCGGAACGGCCGGGTCACCGCGGCCCCTTCCTGGTCCGTGGAGACCGCGAGGATCGCGAACCCCTGCCGGCGGTAGTCGCGGTAGAGCCGCTCCATCGCCGGCATCTCCACCTTGCAGGGACCGCACCACGTCGCCCAGAAGTTCAGGAAGACGACATGGCCACGATAGTCCGACAGCCGCACTTCCCGGCCGTCGAGGGTGGTCAGGACAAAATCCGGCGCCAGGTGGCCGACGCGAGGAGCCTCCGTGAGGACGGGAACGGCGGACGCCCTCAGGCCGCTCTCGTTTGCGGCGGCCTCGCTCTCGGATGTTCTGTCGCACGCCAGAAGCCCGGTCGCCAGGAACACCGCCAGCCACACGGCACCCAGGGTCCGCATGGACGCGGTCAGTCGGCCCGGACGGATTTGCGCTGCTTCTGCAGCAACTGGACGATGGTGGTGATGCTCTCGGTCCTGGTCCAGTCGCGCGGGCCGATGACCTTTTCGCGGAGCACGCCGCTCTGATCGATGATATAGGTCTCCGGGACGCCCATCAGCTTGTACCGATTGTCGGTCTGGCCCCAGGAATCCGTGAGGATCGGAAAGGTGAGCTTCATGTTCTCGACGAACGGCGGGATGTCCTTCTTGGTCGTGACCCGATCCATGCTGATCGCCAGCATGACGAAGTCTTCCTGCTTGAGGTTCTCCCAGAGCGTCTGCATCGAGGGCATCTCCTCCTTGCAGGGCTTGCACCAGGTCGCCCAGAAGTTCAGGAAGATGACCTTGCCGCGATAGTCCGACAGCCGCTGGCTCTTCCCCTGAATGTCCGGCAGGTTGAAGTCGGGCGCGTTCATGCCCACGACGAGCGGCTCGTACTTCGAACTCTGCATCCAGACCACGCCGAAGGCCAGCACGAGAATCGCCACGGCGGCCAGGGTGACCACCAGCCGGCGCACTCCAGACGGCTTTACCTGCGGGGTTGGGTTCGTGATGGATTCTTCAACCATTCAGATGCCTGCCGACTGTTACGAGGCGCTACGCGTACGCATGCAGCCCTGAGAGCAGGAAGTTTACGCCCCAGAAACAGAAGATGACCATCAGGAAACCGAAGATCTGGTAGATCGCGGCGCGATGGCCTTCCCAGCCGCGATTCATTCTGGCATGGATGTAGGCCCCGTAGATCAGCCACACGATCAGCGCCCAGGTCTCCTTGGGATCCCAGGACCAGTACCCGCCCCAGGCGTAATTCGCCCACATCGCGCCCAAAATGGTCCCGAACGCCAGCAGCGGGAACCCGACCATGACCGCCTTGTAGCCGAGCTCATCGATTTTCTCCAGGCTCGGAAAGGTGTCGAAGATCGTCCCCTGGCGCCCCTGGCGCTCCGCGCGCTCTTTCAGGAGGTACATCACGCCCAGTCCGCCGGCCATCGCGAAGGCCGCATAGCTGGTCAGCGTGATGGAGACGTGAATGTAGATCCAATAGCTGTTCAGCGCTGGCACCAGCGGCTCCGCCACCTGGTAGCGGTACGGCAGCAGCGAAGCGGCGCCCATCGCGATGAACCCGATCGAGACCACGAAGGCGCCGATGGCCTTGATGCCGTACTTCAGCTCGAGCAGCAGGTACCCGGCGATGATCGCGAAGGACACGTACGCCATCGCCTCGAACTGGTTCGACCAGGGCGCGAACGTCCCGGAAATCTGCATCCGCTCGTAGGCGCGGGTGCCGAGCGCGAGTCCGTTGACCAGGAGCCCGAAGAACGTCACCCAGGTCGCCAGCTGTCCCAGCGGCTGCGCCCAGCCGTCGTCCTCCGACGACGCGGACGGATGGCCCGCCATCGCAGGCTGGAGCGCCTTCCGCGACGCGAGGAGATAGCCGAAATACAGCCCCATCGCCGCCAGGTAGAGCCAGAAGGTCACGTCAAAGAGAAACAGCGAACGAAGCATACGCGCTCTCCTATGTAGGTTGGCCGCCCTGCGCCTTGAGGCGCTCGGTGAGCCGGTCGAACTCGCGGTCGAAATCGATCTGTCCCTTGTACGCCGTGCCGCCGACGTAGACCGTCGCCCCCTGCTGCCCGGACACCACCTTGGCCCACACCCGGCGGTGATAGATCGCCGCCGAGAGCGTCACCCCTACGACGAGCAGCGTGGACCCGAGCCAGACGATGAGCACGCCGGGGTCCTTGGCAATCTGCAGGCCGGTGAACTTTTTGGCGAGATAGCCGGTCAGTTCGAACTTGTACTTGGAGCCCTGAATCTCGAACAGGTCGGGGTAATTGTAGAACACCCAGGGCGCCGTAAGCGTCTGCTCCCGCTCCGTGATGGCCAGCTTGATGGCGGGATTTTCGTGTTCGACCGTTTTCGAGTAGACGCGCCGGTCCTTGGCGTCGAACCCGAAGTCGGCCACGAAATCGGTCAGCTGCAGCTTCAACCCGAGGTCCTTCAGGACGGCTTCCTTCTTCCAGTCCAGGATGGCTTCGCCGACGACCTTGTCCGTCGCCTTCTCCCGCACCACCACCCGCGCCTTCTCGACGCGGTCCCAGGAATCGCCGTAGCTGGACTGGTAAAACCAGATGCCCTTGTATACCAGCGGGTCATTCACGGTGATCGTCTTGGTCAGCTTGCTCTCGCCGTTCTCGATCACCGTCAGCGTGCTGTTATAGGACTTGACCGCGCCGTTGTCGTAGTAATCGATCCAGAACTTGTCCACGTGGAGGTCGAAGTTGCCCTGCGGGATGTGGTAGGTCTCGCCTTCGAGGCAGACGCCGAAATCGCGGAACCCGATGACGTTGCCGAGAATCCCCCCAATCACGATGATCGTCACGCTGAGGTGCGCCACGTGCGCCGCGACCCGCCCCATGATCCCCTTGGTCGCGTAAAGCGTCGTCTCGGCGTCGCCCTTGTTCACCAGCACGCGGTATCCGCGCTCGGCGAACGCGAGCGCCAGGCCCTCGGTGACCGTGCCCGGGTCGGACGGCAGATGGACCGTGGCCGACCGTTTGAGATTCTGGATGAACTGGGCCGTCACGTTCACCTTGTCCTGCCGGATCGAGCGCCAGATCGCGGGAAAGCGCTGGTGGAAGCAGGTCAGGGAGTTGATGCAGAGCAGAACGAGGACCGACGAGAAATACCAGGTGTGGTAGATGTCGATGAACCCCAGCTTGACGAACCACCAGTAGACGGTTTCGCCGTACTCCTTGACATAGACGTCCGGCCGCTCGCCCTGCTGGATGACCGTCCCCACCGTCGAGAGGATGGCCAGGACGATCATCAGGAAAATGGCCAGCTTCAGCGAGCTGAAGAATTCGACGAGCGCGTCGCCGAACTCCTTGAAAGTGAACGGCTTGGCCGCCTCGGTTTCTTTCGTCACAGCATCCATGTCAGGCTCGCGGGAATTGGAAAAATCGTTTCATCGTACAGGTGCGGTGCGCGCACTGTCAAGCGATTCACGGCCGGAAAGTCCTCTCGCAAAGGCCGATTTTCTCCTTGACAAACGAGGACTTCCCTCGCTACTCTGAAGGCCGTATCCATCCATGAATCCGATCGCCAGACGCTCCCGATCCATTTAATAGAGGGACCCCGAACGATGAGCCGACATAACTTCCTGTTCACGTCCGAATCCGTCACCGAAGGCCATCCGGACAAGATCGCCGATCAAATCTCCGACGGCATCCTGGACGCGATCATGGCCCAGGACAAGCGCTGCCGGGTCGCCTGCGAAACGATCCTGACCACCGGCATCGCATTCGTCGCCGGCGAGATTTCCACCAAAGCCTACGTCGAGATCCCGGACATCATCCGCGAGACGATCAAGACGATCGGTTACACCGACGCCACCTGGGGCTTCGATTACCACACCTGCTCGGTGCTCACCGCGATCCACCAACAGTCGGGCGACATCGCCATGGGCGTGGATTCAGGCGGCGCGGGCGACCAGGGCCTGATGTTCGGCTATGCCACGAACGAGACGCCCGAGCTGATGCCCATGCCCATCATCCTGGCGCATCGTCTCACCAAACGCCTGGCGGAAGTCCGGAAAAAGAGCCTCCTGCCCTGGGTCCGTCCCGACGGCAAGTCCCAGGTGACGGTCGAATACCGTGACGGCAAGCCGGTGCGGATCGATACGATCGTCGTGTCCACCCAGCACAGCCCCGACGTCACGAGCCGGAAGATCGAGCGCGACATCATCGAGCACGTGATCAAGCCCGTCATGCCGAAGGGCATTTTCGATCCGGTGAGCGTCAAGTACCACATCAATCCCACCGGCCGGTTCGTCACCGGCGGCCCGATGGGCGACACGGGACTCACCGGGCGCAAGATCATCGTGGACACCTACGGCGGCGTCGGCAGCCACGGCGGCGGCGCCTTCTCCGGCAAGGACCCCAGCAAGGTGGACCGCTCGGCCTCCTACATGGCCCGCTACATCGCCAAGAACATCGTCGCCGCGGGCCTGTCGGAAAAGTGCGAGGTCCAGCTGGCCTACGCGATCGGCATCCCCGAGCCGGTCTCGATTTTGATCGACACCAAGAACACCGAAAAAGTCTCCGTGGACCTCCTGGACAAGCTGGTGCGCCGGCACTTCCCCATGACCCCGCGCGGGATCATCGATCACCTCAAGCTCCTGCGGCCGATCTACAAGAAGACGGCGGCCTACGGGCACTTCGGGCGGAGCGAGCCGGAGTTCACCTGGGAGAAAACCGACCTGGCGAAAGCCCTCAAGCGGGACGCGGGCAAATAGCTCTTCTCTTTCTCCTTTCCCCTTTTACCGAACACGAGGACGACCGATGGACTACGACGTCAAAGATTTGAGACTGGCCCCCCAGGGACGCATGCGGATCGAGTGGGCCGAGGAATCCATGCCGGTGCTGCGGCTGGTGCGAAAACGGTTCGCGAAGGAGCGTCCCCTGCGGGGCGTCCGCATCGCGGCCTGCCTCCACGTGACGACCGAGACGGCGAACCTGATGCAGACCCTGCAGGTGGGCGGCGCCGACGTCCGGCTCTGCGCCTCGAACCCGCTCAGCACGCAGGACGACACGGCCGCGTCCCTGGTCGCCCACGACCACATCCCGGTGTTCGCCATCAAGGGCGAGGACAAGAAGACCTACTACCGGCACCTCCATGACGCGCTGGGGCACCATCCCACGGTCACCATGGACGACGGCTGCGACCTCGTCTCGACGCTGCACAGCGAGAAGAAGACGGCCCGCATCCTCGGCGGCACCGAGGAGACGACGACGGGCGTCATCCGGCTGCGGAGCATGGCCGCCAAGGGCGTGCTGAAGTTCCCGGTCATCTCGGTCAACGACGCGGACACCAAGCACATGTTCGACAACCGCTACGGCACGGGGCAGAGCACCCTGGACGGCATGATCCGCGCGACCAACCGCCTGATCGCGGGCTCGATTGTGGTCGTCGCCGGTTACGGCTGGTGCGGACGCGGGATCGCCGCGCGGGCGAAAGGCATGGGCGCGGACGTCATCGTCACCGAAGTCGATCCGCTGAAGGGCCTCGAGGCCGTGATGGACGGCTTTCGCGCCATGCCGATGGAGGACGCCGCGAAGGTCGGCGACTTCTTCGTCACCGTCACCGGCAACCTCAAGGTCATCCGGAAAGAGCACTTCGCGGCCATGAAGGACGGCGCCATCGTCTGCAACTCGGGCCACTTCAACGTGGAGCTCGACATCCCGGCGCTGGCGAAGCTCGCCCGCCGGCGCAAGATGGTCCGCGACAGCGTCGAGCAGTTCATCCTCGCGAACGGCCGGCGGATCAATCTGCTGGGTGAGGGCCGGCTCGTCAACCTGGCGATGGCCGAGGGCCACCCCTCCAGCGTCATGGACATGAGCTTCGCCAACCAGGCGCTCGCGGCCGAATACCTGGTCAAGCACGGACGCTCGCTCAAGAAGCAGGTCTACCCGGTGCCGCCCGCGATCGACAAGGAGATCGCCCGGCTCAAGCTCGCCGGCATGGGCGTGGACATCGACCGGCTCACAAAGGAGCAGGAAAAGTACCTCGCCTCGTGGGAAATGGGGACGTAGGCGCATTGACTCTTTGGAGCCTTTCGCCTAAGATTCGACTGTCATGGCCATTCGCATCGGCATCAACGGATTCGGGCGCATCGGGCGCAACGTCCTGCGCGCGTCGCTGGGCGATCCGACCCTGGAATTCGTCGCGGTCAACGACCTGACCGACGCCAAAACCCTCGCCTATCTATTAAAGTACGATTCGGTCCACGGCACGCTGGACGTGCCGGTCGAGGCCAAGGGCGATCACCTGCTCGTCGACAGCCGGCCCATCAAGATCCTGGCGCAGAAGGACCCGAAGGCCCTCCCTTGGCGCGACCTCGGCGTGGACTACGTGGTCGAATCCACGGGACGTTTCACGAACCGCGAAGACGCCGCCCTCCATCTCGCGGCGGGCGCCAAGCGGGTCATCATCTCGGCGCCGTCGAAAGACGCGGATGTCACAATCGTCCTCGGCGTCAACGAAAAGACGTACGACCCCAAGGCCCACCAGGTCGTCTCCAACGCCTCGTGCACGACGAACTGCCTGGCGCCGGTGGCCAAAGTCCTGCTGGAGCGTTTCGGCATCAAGCACGGCCTCATGACTACGATCCACTCCTACACGAACGACCAGCAGCTGCTGGACCTGCCGCACAAGGAACTGCGTCGCGCGCGCGCGGCGGCCGTCTCCATGGTGCCCACGACCACGGGCGCGGCCAAGGCCCTGCATCTCGTGCTTCCGCAGCTCAAGGGCAAGCTCGACGGGTTGGCCATCCGGGTGCCGACCCCGAACGTGTCCATGGTCGACCTGACGGCCGAGCTCGAGAGCGACGCCACACCGGCCGACGTCAACGCCGCCTACCGGGCGGCCTCGCAGGACTCGCTCCTGGGCATTCTCCAGTATTCGGAGGACCCCGTGGTCTCCGTGGACATGAACGGGAACGCCCACTCGGCCATCGTGGACGCCCCGCTGACCGCGGGGCTCGACAAGCGCATGGTGAAGGTCATCGCCTGGTACGACAACGAGTGGGGCTATTCGTGCCGGGTCCGGGACCTCATCAAATTCATGGCCGCGCGCGACTGACCGCCCCGACCGGTTCCCCATGCACCTGAACAAAGTCACCATCGAGGACCTCCCTCTCCGGGGCAAGCGCGTCATCATCCGCGCGGACTTCAACGTGCCGCTGGACGAGAGCGGCCACATCTCGGACGACACCCGCATCCGCGGCACGCTTCCCACCATCAACTACGCGGTGGACGAAGGCGCCCGCGTGATCCTCTGCTCCCATCTGGACCGGCCCAACGGCAAGGTGGACCCGCGCCTGAGCCTGGCCCCCGTCGCGCGCCGCCTCCAGCGCCTGCTCGGGAAGGAGGTCGGCTTCGCGGAAGACTGCGTCGGCGCGCAGGCCGAGATGCTCGTGAACAAGATGAAGCCGGGCGACGTGCTCCTCCTCGAAAACCTCCGCTTCCACGCCGGCGAGGAACAGAACGACGACCGGTTCGCCAAGGCCCTGGCCGGGCTGGCCGACGTGTACGTCAACGACGCCTTCGGAGCCGCGCACCGCAGCCACGCCTCCGTCTCGGGCATCACGAAGTTCCTGCCGACGGCCGGAGCCGGTTTCCTCATGCGCAAGGAGATCGAGTACCTGGAAGGCGCCGTCGCCAGCCCCATGCGGCCCTTCGTGGCCATCCTGGGCGGGGCCAAGGTCTCCGGCAAGATCGGCGTCATCGAGAACCTGGGCAAGAAGGTGGACAAGGTCATCATCGGCGGCGGCATGGCGTTCACCTACCTCAAAGCCCTGGGCTTCGAGGTCGGCAACTCGCTGGTGGAAGAGGGCATGCTCAAAATCGCCAGGGAGATTTACGAGCACGCGGTCAGCCGGGGGGTGAAGTTCTACCTTCCGGTGGACTGCGTCGTGGCGGCCTCGCGGGACGACGGCGGCGAATCCAAGATCGTGACGGCGCAGGAGATCCCCAAGGGCTGGTACGGCCTGGACATCGGCCCGGCTTCGGTCAAGCTGTTCACCGAGGCGCTCGGCAACGCCAAGACGATTCTCTGGAACGGCCCGATGGGCATCTTCGAAAAGGACGCCTACTCGCGCGGCACGATGGCGGTCGCCCACGCGGTCGCCGACGCTTACGCGCTGACCATCGTCGGCGGCGCGGACACCGCGCTGGCCGTGCACCGGGCCGGCGTGTCCGAGAGCATGTCCTTCATCTCCACCGGAGGCGGCGCGGCGCTGGAGTTGCTGGAAGGCAAGGTGCTGCCGGGGATCGCGGCCCTTCCCGACAAGCAGACGTAATCCGCTTTCCAAGGAGTCCCATGGCCCAACGCCAGCGGCTGATCGTCGGAAACTGGAAGATGCACAAGACGATCTCCGAAGCGCGGGACTTCGTCGCGCACCTGGCTGGCCTCCTGCCGAAATCTCCGCATGTTGAAATTGTCTTGGCGCCCCCGTTCACGGCCCTTTCGGCGGTGGCCGACGCCATCAAGTCTCTGCCCATAGGATTATCCGCCCAGGACGTGCACTGGGAGGACCACGGAGCATTCACGGGCGAGGTCTCCCCGCTGATGATCAAAGACCTGGGCTGCCGGTATGTGATCGTGGGCCATTCGGAGCGGCGCCGCCATTTCGGCGAGACCGACGCCATGGTGAACAAGAAGGTCGCGGCCGTCCTCCGGCACGGCTTGCGGCCCATCCTGTGCGTCGGCGAGACCGGGGAGCAGCGCGCCAACGGGCAGACCGAGCGGGTGCTGTCGGGCCAGCTCACGGACGCGCTGGCCGGCGTCGGGAAGGAGCAGGCGGCCGACGTCGTGGTCGCCTACGAGCCGGTCTGGGCGATCGGCTCCGGCCAGCCGGCGACGGCGGAGCAGGCCCGCGACGCCCACCGGCACATCCGGGCCAGGGCCACGGCGCTCTGGGGGCAGGACGCCGGCGCGCGCCTGCCCGTTCTCTACGGCGGGAGCGTCACGCCCGACAACATCGGAGCGTTCCTCGCCCTGCGCGAAGTGGACGGCGCCCTCGTCGGCGGGGCTTGTCTCGATCCCACACAGTTTGTTAAGATTCTGGCGGTCGCACACACCAACCCATAAAGGAACCCTTTCACACCATGTACACCGCCCTCATCGTTCTCCACATCATCGTCGCCTTCGTCATGGTCGGCGTGATCCTCCTCCAATCCGGGAAAGGCGCCGAGATCGGCGCGGCGTTCGGCGGCTCCAGCCAGACGGTCTTCGGCGCGCGGGGGGCCAGCACGATGCTGAGCAAGCTCACCGCCATCGCCGCCACGATCTTCATGCTCACGTCGCTCACGCTGGCGATCCTGTCGAAGCAGAAGAACTATGCCTCGACGATCGGGCTGGACAAGCCGCCCGCCTCCGCGCCGGCGACGCCGGCCTCCGGGGCCCCGGCTCCGGCGCAATCATCCCCGACGCCGGCGCCGGCCGCGACGGAGCCGGCGAAAGACCAGCACGGCGTCCACGACCAGAACGCCCCGGCGCCCGCCGCCCCAACCACGACCAAGCCATAACGACTGCCGCCCGCCCCGCGTGATGACGAAGCAGTCAGCAATAGGCGGGTGGCTCCCCGTGATGCTGGCGGCCGCCCTGCTGGCCGGCGCCCCGGCGGCGATGGCCCTGAACCCTGAAGCGATGGACCTGGTCGACCGCGGGATGCGGAAGGCCAAATCCGGGGACCACAAGAGCGCCCTCGAGGACTTCACCAAGGCCCTGAAACTCGAACCGAACGACGCGGAGGCGCACTACCACCGCGGCCTGTCGAGAGAAAAGACCGGGGACCCCAAGGGCGCGATCGACGACTTCACGGGTGCGCTCGCGATCAGTCCGACCATGGAGGAGGCTTCCTATCATCGAGGCCTGAACAAGCGCAAGCTCGGCGACCTGCAGGGCGCGGTCGCGGACTTCACGCAGGCGCTTGCGGGTAATCCCAAACGCGCCGACTGGCACTATGACCGCGGCCTGGCGAAGTGGGCGTCGGGCGACGCCAAGGGAGCGGTCGACGACTGCACGGCCGCGCTGGGGCTCAACCCCAGACTGGCCGCAGCCTACTACCTGCGCGGGGCGGCGAAGAAGAAACTCGGCGACGCCCCGGGCGCGCAGGACGACTTTTCAAAAGCAAGCGCCATCAGCCCGGACTTCGCGGATGCCCAGTATACCCGCGGCCTGGGCAGGCTGAACATGGGCGACCTGCACGGGGCGATCGAGGATTTCACGCAGGTGCTTCTGGTCCGCCCCGACTTCGCGGAAGCCTATCACGACCGCGGCGCGGCGAAGAAGAAACTGGATGACGCCAAGGGCGCGCAGGACGACTTCGCGCGGGCGGTCGCCCTCCAACCCAACCTCGCGGAGGCCTATCACGCGCGCGGCATGGCCAAGCGGAAGCAGGGCGATCACGAGGGGGCGATCGAGGGCTTCACGCAGGCGCTCGCGATCAACCCCAAGCTGGCGGCGGCCTACTACGAACGCGGCGTGTCCAGGAAGAAGCTCGGCGAATTCCGCGAGGCGATCGAGGATTTCACGCAGGCGCTCGCGATCAATCCGTCCCTCCCGGACGCCTACTACCAGCGCGGGCTGGTCCGGTGGGAAACCGACGACGCCAGAGGCGCGATCGAGGATTTCACGAGCACGCTGAAGCTCAACCCCAACGACCCCGTGGCCTACAACAACCGCGGCGTGCTGCGGCACCAGACGGGGGACGCCAAAGGCGCGATCGAGGATTACTCGCAGGCGATCAAGTTCACGCCCCCGCGGGCCATCCCGTTCTACAACCGCGGCCAGAACAAGCTGGAGTTGAAGGAATACCAGGGGGCGCTGGACGATTTCACGCAGGCGATCGCCATCAACCCCGACGATGCGGATTTCTACGCCGCCCGCGGGAAGGCCCGCCTGGGCCTGAAGAACAAGGACGCGGCGGTCGTCGATTTCAACCGCGCGGCGGCCATGCAGCCGAAGCTCATGGACGACCTCCTCGAAACGCTCAAGGCGTACGACCAATCCGGCAACTCGAAATAATCCCCGCCCGCGCCGTTTGCATTAGCCCCGGCGCCGGACTAAAATCCACGCCGTGACAACTCCGGTTGCATCCGCCACGCCCGGCCCCGGCACACGCACGGGTGACGCCTGGGGCGGCCTCGCGGCGATGCTGGTCGCGCTACCGTCGGCGATCGCCTTCGGCCTCCTCATCTACTCGCCCCTGGGGCCCGCGTACGCCGCGGTGGGCGCCATGGCCGGCATCCTCGGCACGATCGCCATCGGCCTCGTCGCGCCGGTGTTTGGCGGCACGCCCCGCCTGATCTCCGCGCCCTGCGCGCCCGCCGCGGCGGTCATAGCCGCGCTGGTCCTGGAACTCCTCGACCCTGACTCGCCGAAGGCCGGCGGCGGCCTGCAACCTGAACACATCCTTCTGCTGCTGGCGCTGGTGGCCGTGCTGTCTGGCGGCTTGCAGTTTCTTTTCGGCGCCATCGGCGGCGGACGGCTCATCAAATACATCCCCTACCCCGTGGTCGCCGGGTACCTGAGCGGGGTCGGCGTGCTGATTTTTTTGAGCCAGGTGCCGAAGCTTTTCGGGCTTCCCAAGGGCACGGCCCTCTTGACAGGGCTTGCGTCCCCGACGTTCTGGAAAGTGCCGAGCGTCGTCGTCGGGATCGCGACCATGTTCGTGAT
>SCTG01000136.1 GCA_004298335.1 Nitrospirota bacterium | reverse complement strand
CCAGCCCCCGCAGCTTCGTGATCAGCTCGCGCGGATAGTCCTTCGGGATCCCGCCGTGTCCTACCAGCACCACGCCACGTTTCGGTTGCATGTTCAGTAGCCGGAATTGCAGCCGGCGATGATGCCGAGCATAAGCGCCAGCCCGCAAACCCATGCGAATGTGTTGCGCCGTGCCATCGCGCTCCTCCTCACCCTCCGCTCACCTCGCGGTAGGAAATGTGGATGACCTGGTTGCCGATCGTCGCTTCCGCCTGGCCCCACTGGTACAGGAACTTCTGGGGGCCCGGCATGTCGGGGACCGCGATCTCCACGATGAACTTCGGCGAGGTCAGGGTGATGAGCTTGCCTTTGCGCTCGATCTTGATGGGGCATCCCGTCGCCTGCAGTCCGGAGGCCTCCTCCTCCGTGGCGGAGACTTCGCCGAAAACGAAGCAATCCTCGGATGCCTGCTGAGCATACAGCCATGCCGCCGCCGCCGCTTCGAGGAGCATTGCGTCACCTCCTTTATGTGGGTGCGTTATTATGGCATAAGTGTACGGGCATGGGTAAGCCGGACCAGAATTTCTTCGCGCCCTGCCCGCGCGGGCTGGAGGCGGTGCTGCGCGCCGAGCTGGAGCGCCTGGGCGCGCAGGACGCGGCCGACGTCCCCGGCGGGGTCTCCTTCGCCGGCCCGTTCCCCCTGTGCTACGCGGTCAATCTCCACAGCCGCATCGCCAGCCGGGTCCTGTGGCGCGTCTTTCACGGCGCCTACCGCGACGAACACGATATTTTCCAGGCCGCGCACGGTCTGCCCTGGCAGGAGTGGTTTTCCGCCCGCCGCACGATCAAGGTGAAGGTCAGCGCCCAGCAGTGCCCGCTGAACAGCCTGGATTTCGTCACGCTCAGGATCAAGGACGCGGTCTGCGACCGCTTCCGCGCGGCCGCCGGCGCCCGTCCCGACGTGGATACGAACCGGCCGGACATCCGCATCGACGCGTTTCTGGACCATAAAAACGTGACCCTCTACCTTGATACATCGGGCGAGGCGCTCTTCAAGCGCGGGCTGCGCGCGGCCGCCACCGAGGCGCCGCTGCGCGAGAATCTCGCGGCGGGCATTCTGCGGCTGACGGGCTGGACCGCGGAGCAGCCGTTGCTCGACCCGATGTGCGGGGGCGGCACGTTTCTGATGGAAGCCGTGCTGATGGCGCGGAACATCCCGCCCGGGCTGGGGCGCCGTTTTGCGTTCGAAAAACTGAACGACTTTGATGCATCGGCGTGGCGGGCGCTGTGCGAGGCCGGCCGGGCGCGGCAAACGCCGAAGGCGCCGTGCGCCATCTACGGGAGCGACATCCACGGGGCCGCGCTCAGGGCGGCGCGGGCCAACTTCGAGGCGGCGGGGCTGGCCGGTGCGGTGGCGCTCAAGCAGGCCGACGTGCTGGACCTGAAGCCGCCCGCCGGGGAGGGGGTCCTGGTCATGAACCCGCCCTACGGGGTCCGCCTTGGCGACGAGGAGCAGCTGGCCGGGTTCTACCCGCGCCTGGGCGACAGCCTGAAGCGGAACTTCGCGGGCTGGCGGGCCCACATCTTCACGGCGGACCTGCGCCTGCCCAAGCTGATCGGGCTGGCGGCCAGCCGCCGCACGCCGCTCTTCAACGGCGCGCTCGAGTGTCGGCTGTTCGAATTCAAGCTGGTCAGCGGCTCGATGCGGCGGACAAAGGGCGCGGACGCGTCCTGAGCTAGCGCACGTCGAAATTCAGCAGCATGCCGCGCACGAAGTGGGGCGCGCGCGCGGTGAGATCGGGCAAAAAACAGATCAGTCCGTACCTGCCGGGCGAGAAGTCGGCGCGAAAAAACCCCTCGCGTCCCGGATCGAGACCGACGAGGCCCCCGATCGGCTTGCCCGCCGGCGAGAACGCCACGCCGGGCCTGAACGCATCGAGGAAATTTTCCACCGACGCGCCGGGCGCCAGCTTGACGAGCACGACTTCATGCGCCTGGCCGCCCTTGTTGACCACGTGGATCGTGCGTGCGCCGGCCGTCATCGGCCGGGCGAGTTCGAAGCTGAAGTCCGCGAGCGTGATGGTCTGGTCGGCGGGCGGCGCCTCGGCCGGCCGCGGGGGGGCCGCCTCGACATGCAACGGTTTCAGCATCCCGCGCACGACATGCGGAACGCCATGCCGGTCCGGGATGCCGCAGACCAGCACGTACTCGCCGGGTTCGAGATTCACGATGGCGAGCGCCCGCTCGCCGGGGACGACGCTGTTGGGGCCGCTCCTTCGCTGGGCCCATCGCGGCAGGCGGGTGGGATCGGCCGTCATCTCCTCTTGAAAGTCCGCCGCGGTTTTGCCCTCCGGCAGCCTGAGGAACTGGATCTGGTGCAGGTCCTTCCCCCGGTTGAGCATGGCGACGGTCTGCCATCCCGCTGCGATTTTCTCGGGGCCGTCGAATTCAAAGTCACGGGCCGTATAGGTGACGGTGGGGGGGCCTGCCGCAGAACCAGCCGCGAACGCCGTGATAGACTGGGCGAAGCTCAACGCGATCGCGATGCACAGAATGAACATCCGAGCCAGCATAACCGAGTCTCGATCGAAAAGCATCCGGGTGCTTCTTGCCGGCGGAGCCCTTCTGCTGACTGTTGCCGGGTGCAGCGTGGAGCACTTCAGACCGCCTGTGACGGGCCTGCCCCAACCGGTGGTCGCCAGGTTCCGGGGAGAGGTGCAGGGGGACCTCGAGCGGCATGTGGGCGCCCAGCAGGCCGCGGTGCTCGGGCGACTGTCCGGCGCCGCAGCCGTCCCCGCCGGCTTCAAGCGGCCGTTGGCGGTCCAGGCGCTGACCGACCCATGGGCCGGCCTGATCGCTCTTGAGCACCATGGGCATCATCTTGCGGAGCTTGCCGCGTCGGGATCGGAGCGCCTGCCTTCCTTGATTGCGGCGATGGAGGCGGGGATGGGTCGGCCCGCGGACTCGTTTGCGCCGATCCCGTTTCCCGCGGGCCGGACCCGTGAAGAGCACGCGGCGTTTCTCCTGGCGGTCCTGGAGCAGGCCGGTCACTTGCGCGAGAAGGCGTTGCGCAGGCTCAGCCGGGATGACCGGCGGTTCCTGTTCGATCACGCGGCGGCGATCGTGGAGCATTTCATTCCGCATGTCGAAGGGCTCGACGAGCTGACACTGCCGCAAGCCGAGGCCGATCGGCGGTTCTGCCAGCTCGTCGCCGAGCAGGTGGACTATGCCGCCATGGTCGCGGCGGCCCAAGTGCTGGCGAGTCTGGCAGACGAGAGCTGGCTGCGCAGGCTGGAGGAGGCCTTCCGCGGCGCCGGCGCGCCGGCGCTCCCGCCTCCGCCCGGCGTGACCGGCGAGGTGCTGCTGTTCCGGGAGACGCCGTATGGGCTGGTGGTCATCGGCGGGCGGGGGCCGAACACCTACGACCTGGACGGGCGGATTGCCCTTCTCATCGACCTCGGCGGCGACGACATCTATCGAGGCGCGATCGCGGCTGCCGGCGACGTCGAGCACGGCATGAGCGTCGTCATCGATCTGTCCGGCAACGACACCTATCAGGCGTCGCCGCTGGGCCTGGCCACCGGCCGGCTGGGCGTCGGGTTGCTCATTGATCGCGCCGGCGACGATGTCTACCGCCTGGCCCAGGGGTCCGGCGGCGCCGGCTTCGCCGGACTGGGCATTCTCTACGACGCGGCGGGCAACGACCGGTACGTCGGCGCCAGGTTCACGCAGGGCGCCGCGGTGGGGGGGCTGGGCTTGCTGCTGGACCTGGCCGGGGACGACGAGTACCAGAGCTTCGGGTACGCCGTCGGGTTCGGCGGGCCGTCCGGCGTCGGCGCGGTCATCGACGTGGCCGGCGACGACCGCTACCAGTGCGGCGACAAATATCCCAGCAACTATAACGACGTTGGCCGCCAACCGGGAGATCCCCGCTTCCAGTACGAGTGCTTCGGCCTCGGGGCCGGGTCGGGCAAGCGCATCTACAGCAATAATCCTGAACAATGGTCCTACAGCCTGGCCGGTGGCCTGGGCATGCTCATCGACCTTGACGGCAACGACCGGTACCGCAGCGCCAACTTCTCGCAGGGCTGCGGCTACTTCTTCGGCCTCGGGTTGAAGCTGGATATGAACGGCGACGACGAGCACGCCGCCGCCCGCTACGGCCACGCCGCCGGCGCGCATTATGGCGTGGGGCTGTTCGTGGATTACCGCGGCGACGACCGCTACACCTCGACGGGTCCGCACTACAACGGCGGCGCGGCCTGGGACTTGAGCGTCATGCTGGGCATTGACGCAGGCCAGGGCGACGACGTCTATGACTTCCGGCGCTCGGGTGGACTCGGCCTGGCCGACCACCGTTCCTGGAGCCTGTTCATCGAAGAGGGCGGAAGGGACCGGTATCTGGTCGGCGACGGTGTGGGCGGCGCACGGGGCATGGGCATGGCGTCCCACGACAGCATGAGCGGATTCTTCGACCTGGCCGGCGACGATGAGTATGCGATCGTGCCGCGGTCCGATCCGGAAGGGTCGGCGCAGCGCGGCAACGGGCGGACTCTCCTCGACGGGGCCGGCGGGCTGTTTGTGGACCGCTGAGGGCGGACGGCGCGAATAAACAGCGGCCGGCCTTGCTTATTTGCGCGGCATCCAGGAAAATCAGGCGCCATGGGCGATTCATTGAACATCCCTCCCGACGACGAGCACAACCGGGAACTGGTTGCCAACGTGCACCCGTCCGGGTGGACGAACCCCGAGCCCGCGGAGCGGTACAACCTGGTCGTGCTCGGCGCCGGCACGGCCGGCCTCGTGACGGCCGCCGGGGCCGCCGGCCTGGGCGCCCGCGTCGCGCTCGTCGAAAAGCACCTGATGGGCGGCGACTGCCTCAACGTCGGCTGCGTGCCCTCGAAAGCCCTGATCCGGGCCGCGCGCGCCTGCGCGCAGGTCCGCGACGCGGCGCAGTTCGGCGTGCGGGTTCCCGACGGCGTCCGGTACGACTTCACGGCCGCCATGGAGCGCGTGCGGAAGCTGCGGGCGCGCATCAGCCACAACGATTCGGCCCACCGCTTCACCAAGCTGGGCGTGGACGTCTTCATCGGCGAAGGGCGCTTCACGGGCCCTGACGCCGTCGAGGTCGGCGGCAAGACCCTGCGGTTCGCCAAGGCCGCGATCTGCACGGGCGCGCGCGCCGCCGCGCCGCCGATCGCGGGGATCGACAAGGTTCCCTGCCTGACCAATGAGACCGTCTTTTCGCTGACCGAGCTGCCGCAGCGCATGGCGGTGATCGGGGCCGGGGCCATCGGCTGCGAGCTGGCGCAGGCCTTCGCTCGGTTCGGCTGCGCCGTCACGCTCTTCGAACAAGCGGGCACGATTCTTCCGAACGAAGATGCCGAGGCTGCGGAGTTGGTCAGGGAGGCGATGGCCCGCGACGGCGTACGGTTCGCCCTGAAGAGGGACATTCTCCAGGTGCTGGAGCACAAGGACGGGCTGGTGATCTACCACCGGGTGGGCGGCGCGGTCGAAAACCTGGTGGTGGACGAGATCCTGCTGGCGGCCGGGCGGGCGCCGAACGTGGAAGGGCTGGACCTGGAAGCCGCCGGCGTCCTGTACGATCGCAGCGGGGTGCTGGTGAATGACGAACTCCAGACCGCCAACCCGCTGATCTCCGCGGCCGGCGACGTGTGCTCGCGGTTCAAGTTCACCCACGCCGCCGACGCCATGGCGCGGCTGGTCATCAACAATATGCTGAGTCCGGTCAAGCAGAAGGTCAGCGACCTGGTGATTCCCTGGTGCACGTACACCGATCCCGAGCTGGCCCACGTCGGGCTGTCCGAGGAGGAGGCGAGGGCCAAGGGCCACAAGGTCGAGACGTTCACGTGGAAGATGGATGAAGTGGACCGGGCGATCCTGGACGGCGAGGAGGTGGGATTCGGGCGGGTGCTCGTGCGCAAGGGCACCGACAAGATCCTCGGCGCGACGATCGTGGCCGCGCGCGCCGGCGACCTCATCAGCGAGCTCACCCTGGCCATGACGAACGGACTGGGGCTCGGCGCGGTGTGCAAGACGATCCATCCGTATCCCACGCAGGCCGAAGTGGTGAAGCGGCTGGGCGACGCCTACAACCGGACCCGCCTGACGCCGTTGGTCAAAACCGTGCTGGAGAAATGGCTGTCCAGCAAGAGGCGGTAGAGGGGCGGGGCCGTGGAGACCACGCATGCGCGCAACCCATGGGCGGCGGGTGTGCTGTCCGGCGTGGCGCCGGGCCTGGGGCAATTCTATAATCGCCAGTGGGGGAAAGGCGCGGCGTTCCTGATCGGGGCCCTGGCGCTGGACGTCGCGCTGGGGATCTCGTCCAGCGTCCTCAACATCCTCCAATCCGCCGCCTCCGGCGCGCCGCCTGAAAACCTGGGCGGGTTCTTCGTCGGGTCGCTGGCGCTGCTGGCCGTCGCGGTCTGGAGCATTGCCGACGCCGTTCGCACCGCGAAGAAATCCTGATGACGGCCCAGCCCGCGCCGGTGCCGGCCGGCAAGATCGTCCTCCTCGGGCTGTTCGCGCTGGCTGCCGGCGCGTTCTTCTATTTTGACCTCACGCAGTATCTGTCGCTGGGTGCCCTCAAGGCCAACCGCGACAGCCTGCTGGCCTACACCGATGCCCACTACAGCTCGGCGGTCGCGCTGTTCATCGGAGCCTACATCCTGCAGACGGCGTTCTCCCTGCCCGGCGCGGCGATCTTCACGCTCGCGGGAGGGCTCCTCTTCGGCAGCGTTGTCGGCACGCTGTACGTGAACATCGCGGCGACGGCGGGGGCCACGCTCGCGTTCCTGGCGGCCCGGTATCTGCTGCGGGACTGGGTCGAACGGAAGTTCGGCGACCGGCTGGGGCCGATTCAGAACGGGTTCGCCAGGAACGCCTTCAGCTATCTGGTGACGCTCCGCCTGATCCCCGTCTTTCCCTTCTTCCTCATCAACCTGGTGTCGGGGCTGACTCGCATCCGGCTGGGCGCCTACGTTCTGGCGACGGCACTCGGCACCATTCCCGGCACCTTCGTGTACGCCAACGCCGGCCGCCAGCTCGGGACGATCAATTCGCTTGGGGAAATCGCCTCGCCGCGCGTCCTGGGCGCCTTCGCCCTGTTGGGCCTGCTCGCGCTCGCGCCCATCCTGTACCGGAAATTCGCCGGCAGACAGCCATGAAGCC
>SCTG01000135.1 GCA_004298335.1 Nitrospirota bacterium | reverse complement strand
CTGACCGGGCCTATATCATCAACAACGGCGAGATTCTTGAAGAAGGATCGCCGGGGCATCTTGTGAATAGCCGGCGGGCGCGCGAAGTCTACCTGGGAGAAGGGTTCCGCCTGTAAGCTTGGGGTTCTGACCATGCAGCCAAGACTCGATTTACGACTGTCGCAACGGCTGATCATGACGCCGCAGTTGCAGCAGGCGATCAAGTTGCTGCAGTTATCCCGCCTTGAATTGCAGGAGGCGCTCACTCAGCAGATGGAAGAAAATCCAATGCTTGAGGAGGCTGGCACAGAACTCGAAGACCCTGATGCCGAAGCCGGAGTAACGGAAGTGGCATCGGAAACAACCAAGAGCGAAGAACGAGGCGAAGAGCCTGTCTCGGCAGAGGCAGGGGGAGAGGAGGCTGCCAGGAATGACTTGGCCGGGTCTTGGGACGAGTATTTCGATGACGATCGGAAGTGGGGAGACATCGAGGCCCCGCGGAATGGACGTGACGAGCTGCCTTCCTTTGAACAAACGACGGCGAAGACCACGTCCCTCGAAGATCACCTGTTGTGGCAATTGGCGCTTTCACCACTCGATAAGATTGAGCAGGAAATCGGCAAGAGCATCATCGGCAATCTCGATGAGGGTGGTTATCTGCGAATGCCGCTGGAAGAGCTTGCAGCCGAATCCGGAATGTCCTTCACGCAGGCCACGCGTGTCCTTCAGGCGATCCAGGCCTTTGATCCAGTCGGGGTTGCCGCACGCGACCTCCGCGAGTGTTTGCTGGCCCAAATCGAGCAATTAAGCTTGGGAGAGACTTTAGCGGAAGCGATCATTCGGAACCATCTTCCGGATTTAGAGCGCAAGCGATACCCGGCGATCGCAAAAGCCCTCGGCGTTTCTGTTGATGCGGTGGTGCATGCCACCAAGGTCATCGAAGGGCTGGAACCCAAGCCAGGGCGCCCGTTTTTCACAGCCGAGAATCATGCGATCATCCCGGATGTCTATGTCGTCAAGTCTGATGGACAATGGGTGGTGATGCTGAATGACGATGGCATGCCCAAATTCAGGATCAGTTCATCCTACCGTCACTTTCTGGCCGGCAAACGGGATCCATCGGATGCCACGAGGGCGTTTCTCGACGAGAAATTCAGGTCGGCGCAGTGGTTGATACGGAGCATTGAGCAGCGCAACAAAACGATTGTGCGGGTCGTCGAAAGCATCGTGAAAGTTCAAGAGCCATTTTTTGAGCACGGCATTCAATACTTGCGACCGATGGTTTTGCGAGACGTCGCGGAAGATGTTTCAATGCATGAATCAACGATCAGCCGTGTCACATCCAATAAATATCTCAATTGCTCCCAGGGTATTTTTGAGCTGAAGTTTTTTTTCAATACGAGCATCCCCCGCTCCCAGGAAGGCCTGACCGACTTGTCGTCGGTAGCCGTCCGTGAAATGATCCGGAAGATGGTTGGAGAAGAAGACGACCAGCAGCCTTTAAAAGATCAGGAGATCGTTGCCCGCCTTAAAGCCCAGAATGTCATTCTTGCCAGGCGCACCGTTGCCAAGTACCGGATGGAACTGAACATACCGCCAGCAAGCCGGCGCAAACGCGCTTACTGATCAGGCCCTTTCCCCGCCGCACGGTCATTCCCGTGGTTACAGTCAGGACATTCTCATATGTAAGAAAGAGGCTCGGATACAGGAAAACCCGTGAAAATGCGGAGAGAAAAATATTTCTTGACATTAAAATTATATTAACTATACTTAAGACACTTTTAAGCTCGGCTTTTGCGTCAAACGGAGCTATTTCCAGATGAAGACAGTCGAGGTAAAAAAGAAACATTCCGGTTCGCGCCATGCGAGCCGGAAGTCCTCTCCTCGTCCTCGTCGTTTTTCAACACTTGAAGTGTGTCATTTATTCGATATCTCCAAGGCGACGTTGTTTCGGTGGGAGCGCGAGGGGCTAATCTCGACGCCGCCGCGTGACTGGAGAAATTGGCGGCTCTATACCACGACGAACCTTGAAGAGATCAAGCGAATCATCAGGAGACGTACGTCCAACTAGATGTAGGGCGTAGGAAGGATGGGGCGCGCAGTGTTTGGATTTGGCTCGAAAGAATACTTGCTCGGATTAGACATCGGATCCGGATCCGTCAAGATTTTGCAGCTCAAGGAAGTCAAGGGAAAGCTGAAGGTTGAGCGATTCGGCATGAAGCCGCTGCCGGCTGAAATGATCGTCGATGGGGCGATCATGGACGGGCTCGGTGTTGTGACGGCGATCAAGGAATTGGCCGGCGAGCAGAAGCTAAAAAATAAAGATGTCGCGCTGTCCATTTCAGGGACGTCTGTGATTGTCAAAAAAATCGCTCTGCCGCCCATGCCGGAAGAAGAACTGGAGAAGCAGATCAAGTTTGAGGCCGAGCAATATATTCCCTTTGACATCAACGATGTCTATCTTGATTTTCATATTCTGACCGAAGAAGGCCAGCGCGGCGAGGGCCAGACGGAGATGGATGTCTTGCTGGTTGCGACAAAGAAGGACAAATTAAACGACTACGCGAATGCCGTCCGTGAGGCGGGCTTGACGCCCAAGGTTGTCGACGTTGATGCGTTCGCGATTGAGAACATGTACTGCGCCAATTACGACGTTGTTCCTGCGGAGTTGACCGCGCTGGTCAATATCGGGGCGAGCGTGATGAACATCAATATTCTAAAGGGCGGTTTGTCGGTGTTTACGCGCGATATCACGATCGGAGGGAACCGCTACTCGGAGCGTATTCAGCAGGATCTGGGCTTGAGTCCTGACGATGCGGAGGCAGCCAAGAAGGGGCGTTATCCCGGCGCGAACGAAGCCGCGCTCAACGAGGCGATCACGGCTGTGGATATGGAAGTGGCAACTGAGATTGGTCGTTCCTTTGACTATTTTCGTACGACATCACCGGACGACGACATCGCACGTATTGTATTGTGTGGGGGATGCGCGAAGGTTAAGAGCTTGCCAGCGCGGATTTCGGAACAAGTCGGGATTGAGGCATCGGTGGCGAATCCGTTTGCCAAACTGGATGCAGCGGATCTCAAAATGAGCTCAGAAGAACTGGGGGATGTAGCGCCGGACTCGGCCGTGGTGGTCGGGTTGGCTCTTCGTCGGGAAGGTGACCGTTGATTAAGATTAACCTCCTTCCGGTCAAACGAGCCGCCAAGAAGTCCAAGTCGCCGGCCAATGAGGCAATGATGCAGCTTGGGGTCGGGCTGGGCGTTGCGCTGATTTTTGTTGGGGCATGCGGCTATCGCTGGCAGATGCTGGTCGATGAAATTGCCCAACAGACCCAAGTGAAAGAAAGCAAAGTAAAAGAGCTGGATGCGCTGAAGAAGAAGGTTGAGGAAGTTGAAAGCTACGAGAAGAAAAAACGCTTATTGGAAGACAAAGTCCGGATCATCGAGCAACTCAGGAAAAATCAGGGTGGTCCTGTCCGGCTTCTCGACTATCTGAGCCAGAGTCTTGACCCCGTCAAGGTCTGGCTGGTGAGTGTTGACGGTGATAAGCAGGTCACGGTGGCGGGAAAGGCCCTGACCAATGATGATATCGTTGAGTTCATCAAGAATCTCCAGCGGTCGAATTATTTTTCATCTGTGACTTTGCAGGAGAGTGTACAGGCGTTGGAAGACGGCGTCACGGTGTACTCATTTAAAATCAGCATGGCGGTAAAGGGCTAGCGTATGGCAATGCAACTACCAGACATGTCGGCATTCAAAGCCGTCCCCATGAACCAGAAGATCCTTCTCCTGGTTCTCCTGTTGGGCGGCATTGCGGCTGGATTTTACTATCTTATCGAGGACCCACAGCAGCAAGTCATTCAGAATTTGCGGACGGAAGTCGAGAAGCTCGACAAGGATATCAACATTAATAAGGAGAAGGTGAAGAACCTCGAGGAACTCAAAAAGCTGAATACCGAACTGGAACTGCAACTTGCCAGGAACCAGGAACATCTTCCCCCGGAATCGGAAGCGGTGACGCTTCTCAAGCAACTTTCTGATCTGGGCACGCGAATCGGTCTCAGTTTGCGGATTTGGAGGCCCGGTGGCCGCCAGGAAGACTCTTCTAAGCTTTTTGTGAAGCTCCCTGCTGATGTTGAAATGACCGGGGGCTTCCATACCTTGGCGCTTTTTTTTGATCGCATCAGCAAGCTTCCTGTGATCATTAACGTCAGCAAAATCAAAATGGGGGCGGCGCCGGTGGGGGCGGGGAAGGTGGATAAGGACCGTGTGTCGGTTCTCGCCACTTTCCAGATTACGGCTTTTGCGTCCCCCTCGGCTTCGGCGGCGCCTCCTGTTACAGCTAAGCCGGCGGGGAAATAAGGGGCAAAAGGCTGCATCAATGAAGACATTGCGAATATATGTTCAACAGTGGGCCATGTTTCTCGCCGTTGGTTTGGTTTTGGCCGGGTATCCTCTGCACGGGCAGGCGATGTCGCTTTTCATGGGTGGCGAGGAACAGAAAACATCCCCCCCTCCGCCCAAGCCGGTCGTTGCTAAACCGCCGAGCACTGCCGGTCAGCCTGCCCTCCAACCGACTCCACCGGTCGGTTCTATGCAGCCTCAGGGGGCGGGTAGTCCGGCCCCGCAGGTAGCGCCAAGTCCTACGGCAGGCGCGCTGCCCCTACCGGCTGTTCCTGGCAGTCCGGCAGCGCCATCCGCAGGTGCGAGTACGCCTAAACCGGGCGCGGCACAGACTCCAATGCAACCGACTGCGCCTGCACAGACGACACAGGGCAGCCCTAGTCCGACCGCCCCGGCTACAAGTGCGCCCACGAGCGGGGCCGTCCAGCCATTGACGTCGTCCGGTCAGGCTGCAGGTACAGGGACGCCAGCGGCGGCAGCGTCTGCCAAAGCACTTGCCTCAGTAGAGGCCGGGGAGGGGTATACCTATGATCCGAAAAGCCGGCGCGACCCTTTCCAATCCCTTACGCGTCTGGTCAAGGTTGATAAAACGCGAGCAGAAATGCCTCCCCTCCAACGGGTCCAAATCAGTGATCTGAAGCTGCTCGGGATCATGTGGGGAGGCTATGGCTATTATGCCTTGGTTCAAACACCGGACGGAAAAGGGTACACGGTGAAGGAAGGTATGCTCATGGGAACGAATAATGGGGTGATCACAACGATCACTGATAGAGCCATCATCGTGTCCGAGCCGAGTATTGACATCACGGGCAATAAAAGCACGAAGGATGTCGAACTCCTTCTGCGTCCAAAAGAGGTGAGCTAATGAAAACACAATCCCTTTACCTGTGGGTGCTCCTGGCGGGAGCATTGGCTTTGGGGCTGGGGCAAGGCTGTGCCCAGACTGAAGCGTTGGTGGAGCCAACAGGTTCAGAGGCGCTTCCGTCAGCTCAGGCTGAGGCACCACCTGCCGAGCGTACGGTGAATGCGTCGGCCATCCAGGCCGAAGCGCCCAAGCCGGTCATCGAGCCGGCTCCGGAAGTCAAAGCGGCGGAAATTGCCCCTCCGGCGTCTCCGCCAGTGGAAGTGATGCCTGCGCAACCGCTGAGCCCGGCGAAGATCGTTACCGCCATCGATGTTCAGCGCCAGGATGACGGCTTGATGGTAGTGATCACGGGTGATGGAGAATTGAGCTATCAGGTCGTGCGGCTTGACGGGAACCGTCTCATCCTGGATCTGCCTGGGGTTGTCAATGCCACGAAGCGTCATGCGATTCCGGTCGGCCACCCCATGGTTCGCCAGATCAGAATTGGAATGCACCAGTTGCCGCTTCCGAAGCTTCGAGTGGTACTGGATCTCGAAAGGGCGGTTCCGTATGCGATTGTAAAGAGTGGATCCCAACTCAAAGTGACGCTCTCTGATCAAGTCAGCATGCCGAACATTCAGGAAGCAACGGCGCCGGCGCGGATCGCTCCGGCAATGGCGGAAAAGCCGGTGGTGGAGAACAGTCGCAGGAGCGCGCCAGTTCCCGCTCCGGAGAGATTGAAACTGTTGGATACGCTGCCGTCGCTGGCCCAACCCAAAACCGGTGATTCCGGGGACCCCGGAACGGCTGGCGGCGCGGATCGCTATCCAGGCAAGCGCATTTCGCTGGACTTTCAGGACGCCGAGATCAGCAGCGTGTTGAGGTTAATCGCGGACGTCAGCGGTCTGAATATGGTCGTCGGCGAGAGCGTGAAGGCTAAAGTCACGCTCAAGTTGCTCAACGTGCCGTGGGATCAGGCACTGGACCTGATTCTGAAATTGAACAACCTCGGCCAAATCCGGGAAGGCAATATTCTCTGGATTGACACGCTGGCCAATATCACCAAACTGAGGGACGATGCGTCCAAGGCAAAGGATGCGACGCTGAAGGCGGAAGAACTCGTAACGCGGATTCTGTATCTCAATTATGCAGACGCGACCAAGTCGGTTGACGTGGCCAAGAGCAATCTGAGCCCGCGGGGTGAAATCAAGGTCGATAGCCGGACCAATTCACTGGTGGTGCGCGACATCCCGGACAATCTCGTCAAGGTTGAAAAGATCGTGCGCGACCTCGATCAGCGAACGCCGCAGGTCCAGATTGAAGCCAGGATCGTCCAGGCGGGCAAGACCTTTGCGCGTGGGCTTGGCATCCAATGGGGTGTCAGCGGCATCAGCGGAAGCCCGCAGCAAACAGGTATCCACACGCAGGGGCCGGTGACGCTCAACCTTGGCGCAACGGGGGCCGCCTTCTCGCAGGCCAGCGATTTTCTGGTCAATCTTCCTGCGGCGGGAGCCGGAACGAGTACGTTCGGATTTCTCATCGGCAAGTTCCTGGGAACGAGCGGCACGCTTGACATGCGGCTGTCGGCAGGCGAATCCTTGGGGTTGAGCAAAGTCGTCTCCTCACCCAAGATCATTACGCTTGATAACAAGGCGGCAAAAATCGAGCAAGGGAGCCAAATTCCATACCAGACGACATCGCTCCAGGGCACACAGACAACCTTTGTCGACGCCACGCTGACGTTGAATGTAACGCCGCATGTCATTTTGCATGCGAATACGGTCCGGCTTGAGATTAAAGCGACAAAGAATTCTCTTGGTTCCGGGTCGACGCAGGCGGGCCCCACCATCGACAAGAAGGAAGCGACGACGGAAGTCCTTCTCCGTGACGGCGAAACCACGGTGCTCGGTGGGATTTTCGAAGAGACCAGGAATGACAACACTTCCGGAGTCCCGTGGTTCAATCGGATTCCGTTCCTGGGATGGCTTTTCAAAACCGAGGCGATCACGGTTCTGCAGACCGAATTGCTGGTCTTCGTCACGCCGACGATCTTGAAAGATTAGCCGCAAGTAAGGTACTGTCCCCCTATGTTGCGGTATCTGAACGGGGGGGAATCCCACGGGAAAGGTCTTATCGCTGTCCTGGAAGGGATCCCCTCCGGCCTGCCTCTTACCGCCGCCGATATCAATCGGGACCTCTCCAGACGGCAAAAAGGATATGGCCGTGGCGGTCGCATGCGGATCGAGCAGGACCACGTCGAATTCTGGTCCGGCATCCGCAAGGGAATGACCCTCGGCACCCCCATCACACTGCACGTTGCAAACAGAGATTGGGAAAACTGGAAGGATATCATGGCGCCCGAACCGGGTCCTCCAGTGACGGAGAAGGTGGTCACGTGTCCACGACCCGGTCACGCGGACCTCGTCGGCGCAATCAAATATAACCATCGTGATATCCGAAACGTCCTGGAAAAGGCCAGCGCGCGAGAGACGGCTATCCGCGTGGCGATCGGCGGTGTGGCAAAGCGGCTTCTGGCTGAATTCGGGATCCAGGTGTACAGTTTCACCGTCGAAATCGGTGGAGTCAAAGCCTCTTTAAAAGGGTTGACCACGGAGCAGGCATTCCAGCAGGCTGAGGAGTCCGAAGTACGCTGCCCCGAGGCGGATGGTTCGGCTCGCATGGTTGAACGAATCCGTGAGGCCAAGCACAAGGGCGACACGCTGGGAGGTGTTTTTGAAGTGATCGTGATGAATCCGCCGCTCGGGCTCGGCAGTTACGCGCAATGGGACCGCCGCCTGACCGGCAGGCTGGCCATGGCGCTGATGAGCATCCAGGCGATGAAGGGGGTCGAAGTGGGCATGGGGTTCGAATCGGCCCGCAAATTCGGCTCTGAAGTGCACGATGAGATTTTCTATGAGCGGAGTACCGGATTTATCCGGGGCACCAACAACGCAGGCGGTTTGGAGGGGGGAATTACCAACGGACAGCCGATTGTTTTGAGGACCGCCATGAAGCCAATTGCCACGCTCTACTCTCCCAAGAAGAGCGTGGATATACAGACGAAAGAGCCGGTTGAAGCCACGATCGAGCGCTCCGATATCTGCACGGTTCCGGCGGCCGGCGTGGTGGGGGAAGCCGTGGTGGCCTATGAGATGGCCGCCGCGCTGGTCGAAAAATTCGGAGGGGATACGCTGGACGAGATGCGACGGAATTACGACTCCTACCAGGCATACGTCAAACAGTTCTGACGCAGAACCATGCGGATTCGGCACATGCCGAATCCCTCTTACGTGCCAATGAGTTCCGATTCACATAAAAATCAACGTGGAGGGGCACCGCTTGATCGGGTGCGCGTCGATCTGCCGGATCACGGATACGATATCCTGATCCAGGAAGGCGTGATCGACCGCGCGGGAGAGGCACTGCGTGCGCTTGCGCTCGGTCCTCACGCGGTTGTCGTGACCAACGCGGTAGTCAAGCGGCTCTATGGATCTCGCCTCGCACGTGGTCTGAAGGCTGCGGGGTTCAAGCCGGCCATCCTGTGCCTGCCTGACGGAGAGCGCACCAAGTCGCTGAAGTGGGTGTCCGCTATTCTTGATGAACTCGTCCGCCGCCGGTATGAGCGTACGACGGTCCTGCTGGCATTGGGGGGCGGGGTCACCGGCGACCTCGCCGGGTTTGCGGCGTCCGTCTATTTGCGCGGCATTCCCTTCGTGCAGATACCGACAACCCTCGTTGCGCAAGTCGATTCCAGCATCGGAGGGAAAACCGGCGTCAACCACCGGCTGGGCAAGAACCTGATAGGGTCATTTTACCAGCCGAGGTTGGTGTTGAGCGATCCCGGCGTCATACGCACGCTTCCCCCCCGCGAGTATCGCGCCGGACTTGCGGAAGTCATCAAATACGGAGTGATCGCCGACCCCGAGTTTTTCAAATTTCTGGAGGGCAGCATGAGCCGGATTCTCGAGCTGGATCCGGCGGCTGTCCAGCACATCATCCGGACGTCCGCCACCGTCAAGGCGGCAATTGTGTCCGAGGATGAGCGGGAGGGCGATCGGCGGCGTATTCTGAATTTCGGACATACGCTGGGTCATGCCTTGGAGACGGTTACGCACTACCGCCGTTACAAGCACGGGGAGGCTGTTGCCATCGGCATGGTCGGTGCCGCACGGTTGGCCGCACATCTCGGCCTGGCCGATGCGCACATTGTCGGGCGCATTCGGGACCTGGTACACGGAGCCGGCCTTCCCGACGGATTGCCCGCTTATTCGGCGACGGTTCTTCTCCGTGCAATGCGGCAGGATAAAAAGGTCCGGGATCAGCGCATCCACTTTGTTTTGCCTGATCGTATCGGCCACGTGTGCGTCCAGCCCGTCGACGAACCACAGATCCGTCGCATCCTCCCCACCCGTCGCCCTAGAACCTGATCCGCTCCCCGTGGTATAGTCGCCTGCCGCAAGAGGGGAGAGCGGCCGGAATGAAACAGAACAGCCGGGTATCGGCCGCTGCTTTACAGCGTGCGCTTCGCGACAAGACACGCGAAGCTGAAATCCTGCACCGGATCAGCGAAACGGTCAGCGGCAATCTCGATCTTGACGCAGTCTTGCACGATATCGTTGAGGTCGCCACGGAGGTGACCAATGCGGATTCATGCCTCATCTACCTCCTCAATCCGCGCCGCGACGAGCTCATCCTGAGAGCGTCCAAGAATCCTCATCCCAAATTAATCGGCCGCATCCGCTTGGGCCTGGGGGAAGGGATCACCGGCTGGGTGGCCCAGCAGGGGAAACACGTTGCGATCGCCAGTAACGCCAGCGACGATTCCCGATTCAAGGTGTTCCACAATCTTCCGGAAGACCGCCACCAGGCCTTCCTTTCCGTGCCCATTCTCGCGAAGCGGGAGGTCATTGGGGTGATCAACGTTCAGCACAAGCAGCCGCACCGGCACCACCCCGATGAGGTCGCGCTCATGACCACGATGGGGCGCCAGGTCGGCGGTGCGATCGAAACCGCCCGGCTCCATGCGGAAATCACTCAGAAAGCCCGTCAGGTCGAAACGCTTTCCCAGGTCAGCGCGACGATTACGTCCGGGCGTTTGTTAGAGGAAGTCCTGCATTTGTTGGTGACCATGACGGCGGAAATGATGGGATCGGCCATTTGCTCGATCATGCTGTTGGACCCTGAGCATGACGAGCTGCGCATTGTCGCCACCCAGAGCCTCAGCGAGAGCTATCGCAAAAAGCCGAATCTGAAGGTCGGACAGAGTATCAGCGGCCGTGCGCTGAAGGATCGGCGCCCCATCGCGGTTCTGGATGTGACCAAGGACCCCGGTTACACGTACCCTGACCTGGCGCGCAAGGAAGGGCTCTGCTCACTATTGTCGGTGCCCATGTTGGTAAAAAACAAGCCAGTCGGGGTCATCAACAGCTACACGGCGCACGAACATTTGTTTACCGCCGAGGAAATCAAAGTGTTGCAAGCGGTGGCCAACCAGGCGGCGATCACGATCGAGAATACGAGCCTGATGGAGAAGTCGTTTGAAATGCAGGAAGCGCTCGAGGTGCGTAAACTGGTCGAACGCGCCAAGGGCCAGCTTATGCGAAGCAAGCATATCACGGAAGAAGACGCGTTCCGGATCATGCAACGCCAGAGCATGGACACACGGCGATCAATGCGGGATATTGCCGAGGCCATTCTGCTCGCCGGAGACCTGGACAAGCGGGTGGCGAAAAAATAGCCTTGACACGTGCAAAAATGTTCTGCTATAAGTCGCGCTGGCACAATGATGTGCCAGGTTGACGACGGCGTCTTTCCCTCCAGGAGCACCGCAGCAGGTGGTTCCTACGTTGTGCGGGAAAGGCGCCGTTTCTGTTTGCGGACGATGACGTCCTTTTGCTGTGCACCGGTTGAGGTGCGCGCGGCGAGAGGGCGTTTTTCTTTGAGGTGAGGTGATAGGGGACGATGAGGGTATTGCGGCTCGCTTTGGCGCAGGTCAACACGACCGTCGGTGACCTTGACGGGAATGCGGTACTTGTCCTCCGCGGGGTTTCCGCGGCCCGTGAAGCAGGCGCCGACATTGTCGTGTTTCCCGAGCTGACATTGACAGGATACCCGCCGGAAGATCTTCTGCTGCG
>SCTG01000233.1 GCA_004298335.1 Nitrospirota bacterium | reverse complement strand
CAATGCCGACCTCTCCATCCGCGCACCTTTATCCGGGTCAGGCTTCCTAGGTTTTTTCTCTACCCATTTACGTATCACTTCATCTCGCCTATGTTTTTCCCTGCAATCGTAAGAACAAAATCTCTGCCTAGCGTTAATCTTTTTGACTCGCTCTTTGCAGATTTCACATTCGAATTCCTGCTCCATTAGGGCTTGTCTCCGAAGTGAATGCCGTCTGGGTAGTCAATCACCTGGCCGCCAATCATCTCGTACTGCCGCTCACTTCTCATGCAGTTCATCTCTCGTTCCAGGTACTCTCGCGCGTGAGGCTGTGACCCGACATTGTCTAGCTGCGACGCCCAACTGGGTTCAAGCTCTTCTCTTTGGTACATGTCAAATCGTCCGTACATGTCTACCTCGTGTAATGTTCTTGCAGATGTTTAACCCGCATGTCTTTTGATTCCTTGTGCCGCGACATCTCTTGATCCAACGCTTCTTTCATTGGGCCGCCTGATCCCGATTGCTGTCGAACCATACGATCCTTACCAGTGGGGTTCTCGTCCGCTGTGCGCGTTTGTTTATTGTGCTGAAGGTCTTTCCCTGCCTGCCTCATATCGTTCGCTCCTGCGCCAAGGAAACCCCATCCATCGTTATTCATATCAACCCCTTATTCCGGTGCCAAACGCTATAGTTCATCCTAGCCCTGTGACAACGAACGCAGATCTCAATATCCATCGGCTTAAATCCCTCTACTATGCTCAAGGTAGAAGGCTCGTAAACCTCATATCCACAAGGGCATTTTTCCTCTAGCTCGTATCCTGGATCAAAATCTTCTGGCACATCTATGGCGTTATTCATTTGGGCTGCCGTCTTTTTCTCTTTCTACCCAAGATTGCAATGCCTTACTGTACCCATGACCAATCGACTCGGTTAAGCAGCTATGAAACAGAACCTCCATGCAGAATTTAGGACCGTATCCCATCTTTACTAGCAGCTCCAATAACCTTAACTCTTCTTCAATCTTCATTTCTTAGCCCCAGTAACTGCCGGTTGAGGAACCACTGTCTCTGCCGAAGCC
>SCTG01000134.1 GCA_004298335.1 Nitrospirota bacterium | reverse complement strand
GAGACATGGCTAAAATCCTCTTGTTTTACAGTGTGTTGCCACACGCCCATTGTAACAAGAGCGAGAGATTTTGGCCGTAATTTCAGGTGCTTCTGTGGGACAGCAGTGAGTCTGACCACATTGCTTCGTGCAGCGCGGAGCATCATTTGCCTCCGATGTCGCCAGAGGCAATAGTCGGGCGAGAGAACCAGGGAACGTCGTCTGCCATGCCGCCATCACCCGTAGTTCGTTCAGCTTCGACCCGGCAGGCCGCACTCCGCCTGTCTGGGTCATTGCCCGCCGACACCCGCCGGCTCCACCAGCGAGCCTGGCGGCAAAGGCTTCTGAATATTCGCGAAGGTCGGATCGTTTGGTCGCGGATGCGACAATGCGAGGACAGACCCCCAAATTTCGAGAACAGGCGCCGAAATTTCCAGCGCCGATGAGAACATCCCCGAGGACATTCTTGCGCTGATGTCCAGTGGTGCTGCGCGTTGGCCCGGTGGTGCAATCCGGTCCTCAGCAAGTGAGCGATGGCGGTCGCTGGGGTGCGAATTGACCGAGTCCCGCTTGCTCAATAGACTAGTCAGCCACTTGGTCATTTACGGTTCAAGGTTGGAGGTTCTCATGCATACTTGGCCGGTTCAGGACGCCAAGGCTCGTTTCAGTGAGTTTTTGGACGCCTGCATAACGGATGGCCCCCAGGTGGTTACCCGCCGCGGCGCCGAGGCGGCCGTCCTGGTGCCCATTGCGGAATGGCGCCGCCTGCTGGCGGCCGCTCGCCCCTCGCTTAAACAGCTGTTGCTCGCAGACTCGGCGCGAGCCGAGACGCTGGTGCCGGAAAGAGGTCGCGTCCGGCGCCGCCGGGCCGTAGTTCCAGGCTGATCACGATGTACTTGCTGGATACCAATGTTGTCTCCGAATTGCGCAAACCACGCCCCCACGGAGCCGTTTTGGCATGGCTGGAGTCGGTGGACGACGCGAGCCTGCACCTTGCGACCGTGACGCTTGGTGAAATTCAAGCGGGCATCGAATTGACCCGCGAGCAAGATGCAGAGAAAGCGGCGGAAATCGAATCCTGGCTGGATCAGATGACGGACGCCTACAACGTGCTGGCAATGGATGGGCATGCCTTTCGTTACTGGGCAAAGCTGATGCACAGAAAATCAGACACGCTGTATGAGGACGCAATGATTGCAGCGATTGCCAAAGTTCATGGTTTAACCGTCGTAACGCGCAACGTCGCTGATTTTTCTTCATTCGGAATTGGCGTTCTCAATCCCTTTGAGTTTGGCGCAAAAACCTGAAATTCGGGGCGCTGGCGCGAAGGTATTCGCGACAGGTCGCTTTGTCCCCTCGAGCAAGAGCGGGACGTCCCTGTCCCAATTGCGTCAACAGCGAACTAAAAAGCACCAGCATTCGTGACCGTAATCACGAGCATCCAGAACTTTCTTGCTATTGCGTACACGCCTGTAACGGCAGCACACCCACCTATACCCTGGTGGCGCGGGTTTTTTTTCGCCCATAAATGGACTCCACACATCCGTACTGGAGAGCGCGTACGAATTGATTGTCGGAGGGGAATCCACTACGCTGCGATTGCTAGTCAGTGCGGAGTGGGCTCTCCATTCCCTCTGTGAAAAGGGGTTGCATGTCAGTGCAGCCCCTTTTTTTTCACTCGTTACATGCCAGTGCTTTTACAACTTGGGCAATTTTCTCCGCCTCGCCTGCAGTTAGATCTGACGGAATGTTTGTTAACTTAACAACCAATCCGGGCCGTATAGGAATAGGAAACACCAAGTGGTCGTGGGCGCTTAATGGCGTAGCTGCAGGAGGACGTTGATCCTCATTAAGTCCTCCTGGACTAGGCGCTACAGCGGCGCCCGAAGTGTTCGAGGCGGCTCTCTTAGGACCCCCGCCGCTTGGCTTGCTGACGGCCCTGCTCGCTGCGGAGGGCCTAAACGTCATGGGGTTGTCCACATACAAGAAGAAGTCGGAGAGAGCCGACTTAACCCTAGACTTGTAGACCTGCATGCTCGTCGGCAGGTAATCGGCACCATTAAGGTTGGCAAACCTGTTGGCTTGATCATCCAGATTCACCTGTCTAAGGTCGCCCTGTTCTTCCGGCGAAAGCTTCACAAGGATCTTGTTCACCGCGACTTTGCGGCTTTTGGCTGTTTCAGGCTTCAGAAGGCCCTTGTCGAGTATGTAGTCCAGAAACTTGTTAAGCGCGTCAAGTGAGTAGTCCTTGTTCA
>SCTG01000016.1 GCA_004298335.1 Nitrospirota bacterium | reverse complement strand
GACCTTCCGGGGTCTCAATCGGACAGATCCGGCTGTAATGGGACGGATGGACATCGCGGACCTCAAACCCCGCGCGTTCGCGCGTCAAACCCCCGGGACCCAAGGCTGACAGGCGGCGTTTGTGCGTGATCTCAGCCAGTGGATTCGTTTGATCCATGAACTGCGAGAGCTGGCTGCTGGCGAAAAATTCCTTGATGGCGGCGATCACCGGCTTGGCATTGATCAAATCGTGCGGAAGCACGGCTTCCATGTCCAGGAGATTCATCCGTTCCCGGATGCTGCGCTCCATGCGCACCAACCCCAGACGGAACTGGTTCTCCAACAGTTCGCCGACTGACCGCACTCGGCGATTGCCGAGGTGGTCAATGTCATCAACATCTCCTTTGCCGGCCTTGAGATTCACCAGATAGCGCACAACCTCAACAATGTCCTCGGCCGTCAGCGTCCGCTTCTCGAGAGGAAGGTCAAGCCCCAGCTTCTTGTTGAGCTTGAGCCGGCCCACCGGAGACAGATCGTACCGCTTCGAGTTAAAGAACAGGTTTTCGAACAGCACGCGCGCCGTTTCGATGGACGGCGTCTCCCCCGGCCGCAACCGCTTGTAGATCTCGACCATGGCCTCTTCTTTGGAGGTCGTCTTTTCGCCCTCAAGCGTGTCCTCGATCACCGAAGGTGTGGTGGTGCTGTCCAAATAGACAACCTTGAACGATTCAATCTTGCCCGCAAGGACCTTTTTCAGAACATCCCCTGTCAGCTTGTGGGTTTTTTCGAGAAGCTTCTCTTTCGATGACCCTTCGACCAGGTCGACCAAAACTGTGCGCCCGACCAGGTCCTCGGGCTTCACCTCGATCTCCTTGATCCCGGCAGTCTTCAAGCGGCCGATGGTGACTTTGGTGAGCTTCGACCCTTCACGAGCAATGGGTTCTTTGCCGCCCTTTTCGACCATGTCGTGAGGAACGCGCAACCCGTGATGAATTTCAGCATCCAGCTTGCGCCACAGCTTCCCCTTCTGAACGTGGATCTCCTCCACCGGGTAGTACATCCGCAAGAGGTCGTCGCTGGTGTACCCAAACGCTTTTAACAGAATGGTCGCCGGCATCTTCCGGCGTCGGTCGATCCGGACATAGAGAATGTCCCGGGTATCGAACTCGAAGTCCAGCCAGGAGCCCCGATACGGGATGATCCGGGCTGAAAAGAGGATTTTCCCGCTGGCATGCGTGCGCCCCTTGTCGTGGGTGAAAAAGGCTCCCGGCGACCGGTGGAGCTGGCTGACCACAACCCGTTCGGTCCCATTGATAATGAACGTGCCTCGATCGGTCATCAGCGGCAGCTCGCCGATGTAGACCTCCTGCTCGCGCACATCCAGAACCCGTTTGGTGGGGGACTTGTCTTCCTTGTCGAGGACGACGAGACGGACCCTGATTTTGAGCGGGGCCGCATAGCTCATGCCCTGCTCCATGCACTCCCGCACATCGTACTTGGGCGTTCCCAGACTGTAATTGACGAACTCCAGCACCGCCGTACTGTTGTAGTCCGCAATGGGAAACACGCTGGTGAGCGCCGCCTGGAGTCCCTTTTCCTCGCGCCGGTCCGGCTCGGCTTCCACCTGCAAAAAGCAGTCGTAGGACCGCTTTTGAATCTCAATGAGATCCGGGATTTCGAGGTGATGCAGGATCTTTGAAAAGTCTTTACGCTCGATCAAACTGCTGCCCGTCGTGTCCGACATGGACTTCCCCCAATCGGATAGTGGCCGATTCCCTGCCACGGCAGGGAACGGCTGGTGAACTCAGGGATACCCGAACGCCCGTTACTTGATCTCGATCTTGGCGCCCTGTTCTTCCAGCTTCTTTTTGATCGTCTCGGCCTCTTCCTTGGACACTCCGGTCTTGACAGGCTTGGGCGCGCCTTCAACCAGGTCCTTCGCTTCCTTGAGACCCAGATTGGTCAGCTCGCGCACGACTTTAATGACCTGGATTTTCTTGTCGCCGGCGCTGGCCAGCACGACATCAAACGCCGTTTTTTCCTCCGCCGGGGCCGCAGCCGCCGCACCGCTCCCTCCGCCGGCCGCCGCCGCAGGCGCGGCGGCAGTGACGCCGAACCGCTCCTGCAATGCCTTCACATAGTCGTCCAGTTCCAGGACGGTCATGCCTTCGATCAATTTGATGAAGTCTTCTTTCGACAGTTTCGTCGCCGTTGCACCTGACATGGAATCCTCCTTCGGTTGCCCCTTAATGGATATCAATGTTCCGACAAATTTACCTACAATTCCGCTCATCGTCCCAGCCAAACCGGCCAGCGGCCCCTGCATGCCGGCCAGCAACATGGACAGCAGCGCATTTCTCGATGGCAAGTCCGCAACAGCCTTCACCCGTGCCGCATCAAGCAGGTTTCCTTCAACCACCCCGACGGTGATCCGCATTTTCTTGTCGCGCTTCTCCTTGGCAATGAAGTCGCGCAATATCTTGGCGGGCAGGGCGGGGTCGTCATAGCCGATCGCCACGGATAAGGGGCCGCGGAAGTGATCCTTGGCCACGCTCAACGGAGTCCCCTCAGACGCCAGAACCGCGAGCGTATTCTTGACGACCTTGAGCTCGGCACCAGCGCCGCGAAGCTGTCGGCGCAGTTCGGTGACCTCGTTGCCTTCCAGCCCCGTGCACTCGGCCAGAAAGGCCACTCGCGCCCGGCTGAACTTGTCATGGAGCTCGGCGATGGCCTGTGTCTTTTCTTCTTTACGCATGCGCTATATTCTCCTCAACGCCACGACGCTTAGGCCAACGCCTTGCTGAGCGTGGCCGTATCCAGCGGAATGCCCGGCCCCATCGTAGACGAGAGGGTCACCGACTTGAGGTATTTCCCCTTGCTCGATGCAGGCTTGACTTTGATCACCGAATCGACGATGGCCATGGCGTTCTCGCACAGCTGGTCCGCCCCAAACGATACTTTTCCGACCCGAACGTGGAGAATGCCAGCCTTCTCGACCTTGTACTCGACCCTGCCTTTCCGGATGTCGTTGATTGCCCTGGCGACTTCGAAGGTCACCGTGCCGGTTTTAGGGTTCGGCATGAGTCCGCGAGGCCCCAACAGCTTCCCGAGTTTGCCAACAGACCCCATGAGATCAGGCGTGGCGACGGCCCGATCAAACTCCAACCACCCGCCCTTCACTTTTTCCACCAATTCGTCGCCTCCGACGACATCCGCGCCGGCTTCCCGCGCTTCGATTTCCTTTTCGCCCTTGGCAAAGACAAGGATCCGAACCTTGACACCGGTTCCATGCGGCAGAACGGCCGACCCCCTCACCATCTGGTCCGATCGCTTCGGATCGACACCGAGGCGTAAGGCCATTTCAACGGTTTCGTCGAACTTCGTGTACGACGCCCGCTTGAGCACCTCCATTGCTTCCTGGAGTCCGTACGCCTTCGGTTCCACCAAGGCAGCGGCTGCTTTCAACTTTTTACCCATAATTCGCTCCTGTCGTTGCTCGCGACTAATCTTTCGCCACGGCGATGCCCATGCTGCGCGCCGTCCCTTCGACAATCCTGGCGGCAGCGGCCAAATTTGCGGCATTGAGATCGGGCATCTTGACCCGCGCGATCTCATTCACTTGGGCCGGCGTGACTTTTCCAACCTTGTCCTTGTTGGGCGTCCCGGATCCCTTGATAATCCCCGCGGCCTTCTTCAGAAGGTCCGACGCAGGAGGAGTCTTCATAATGAAGGTAAAGCTCCGGTCGGTATACACCGTGATGATCACCGGAACGATGGACCCCTCTTGAGTCTTGGTCTTGTCGTTGAACTGCTTGCAGAATTCCATGATGTTCACGCCGTGCTGCCCCAGCGCGGGCCCGACGGGCGGCGCGGGATTCGCTTTGCCGGCAGGGATCTGCAGTTTGACTAAACTTTTCACTTCCTTCGCCATGATGGACTCCTTATAACCGCTCGACCTGCAGGAACCCCAGTTCCACGGGAGTTCCACGACCAAAAATGCTCACCAGGACTTTCAAGCGACTGCGTTCCTGGTCCACATCATCCACCATCCCGTTGAATCCAAGGAACGGCCCATCGATGATGCGGATGTTGTCGCCCTTGTGAAACTCATCTTTCTGGCGCGGCACGGCCGTCCCTGTGTCGATTTGCTTCAACAGCGTGCCGACTTCGTCCGTCGTCAGGGGAATAGGCTGCGCGCCGCCGCCCACAAACCCGGTCACCTTCGGCGTCTCCTTGATCATCTGCCAGGACTCGTTCGACATGTCCATTTCGACCAGCACGTACCCGGGGAAAAACTTGCGGGTCGAGGTTCGTTTCTTCCCCTCCTTAATTTCGATCACATCCTCCGTGGGAACCAGCACCTGGCCAATCTTGTCCTGGAGTCCCATCTGGCTGGCGCGTTCCAAAATACTGGCTTTCACCCGCCCTTCGTACCCCGCATAGGTATGCACCACGTACCAACTCTTGCTCGTTGTCTCACTCATACTCAAATGATCTTCCCCATCAGGCGTACAAGCAGTAGGTCGGTCAAGGCCAAGAAGACGGAAACGATCACGACGAGAACAATGACAACCGCCGTTGATCCGATCGTCTCGCTATGGGTCGGATACGAGATTTTCTTCAGCTCCGACCTGACATCGGCAAGAAACTCGTTGAGATTGGCCCATACCTGTTTGACCATTGCTACCTTCGTCCCTCGAATTTAAGCATCCAGGTTTGATCTCGTCGCACCCAGCCCTCAAGAAAACCACGTGAGGCATTGAGCATCCGGCACATCCGATCGAAGTGCCGGCCCCGGCAAGCCGGGTGTGGCAGGGGCACTAGGAATTGAACCCAGACCTTCGGTTTTGGAGACCGACGTGCTAACCGTTGAACACCATGCCCCTACGCTCACGCACATCTAGCACTGCACGCTATTTTGTTTCTTTGTGCGGCGTATGCTTGCGGCAGAAACGGCAATATTTGCGACGCTCCAGCCGATCCGGATCGTTCTTCTTGTTTTTCATCGTTGAGTAATTGCGGCGTTTACAATCCGTGCACGCCAACGAAATAATCTCTCGCATGGATGATGCTCCCTCACGCCAGGATTTCGGTGACGATGCCGGAGCCGACGGTCTTGCCGCCCTCGCGCACGGCGAACCGCAGCCCCTGGTCCATCGCAATCGGCGAGATCAGCTCCGCGGAAATCGCCAC